>CAZBPO010000074.1:0-6455 GCA_964493795.1 uncultured Flavobacteriaceae bacterium | reverse complement strand
CCGCGCCGCACCGCCGCATGGCCTTTGACATAGAGGCCGATGAACAAAGGCAGGGCCACGGCGCTGATCGCGAGATCGGCGACCGACGGCGTCACCCAGAACCAGGTGATGGCGTAAAGCGGAAGATAAACCAGCCAGAGCCACGGGCCTTCCGGGTCGATGATCCGCCGCAGGCGCGCGGACAGCCCCGCCCTTTCGGGCGAGGCCATCGGAGGCGATATCATCGACATGGCGCGCCGGCCCTGATCATGCGGCGAGTCTAGCCCGACCAGCGGGTTCGTCACAGCCTCAGTCCTGCTGACGGCGGACCGCCCAGGCGACCGCGATGGCGAGCGCGAGCGTCCAGCCGAGCGTCACGGCGAGATGGGTCAGGAACGCGCCGGGCGCCGCCATGCCGCCTGCGATCAGCGCCATCTGGGCGATGTGATAGGACGGCAGCGCCAGGGCGATGGTCTGGAGGAATTCAGGGAAGGTGAAAATCGGCATCCAGAGGCCGCCGAGTATGGCGAGCGGGAAGAAAAGAAGATTGGCGAAGGCGACCGCGCCCTGAGCCTTGACCGTGTAGCCGAGGAAGAGCCCCATCAGCGAGAAGGGCACGACCGCCAGCATATGAATGGCGAAAAGCCCCGCCCATTGCCCCGGCGTGAAGCTGGCCCCGCCGGCGAAGACGCCAAGGGCGTAGATCGCGACGACGACCAGCGCGACGAAAACGAAGGTCATCAGCAGCTTGGCGATCGGGTAAACGAAGGCCGGCATGGGCGAGACGGATTTGAGGGCGAGCGTGCCCTCTTCGCGCTCGGTCGCGACGCCGATCCCGAAGCCGAACAAGGACGGCCCCAACGCCGCGAAGACGCCGAACGTCGCCAGCAGATAGGGCGCGACGCTGGCGCTGTTGGCCAACGTGATGCCGAACAGGGCGTAGAAGACGACCGGTAGCACCAGGGTCGGCAGCGCGAATTCCGGCATACGGCGGGATTTGGTGAGTTCGGCGCGGAACTCGCGGCCGAGGATGGCAAGGGCGGTCATGGTCTTTCTCCCTTAGGCGGCGACCAGCGCATCGAAGGCTTCTTCAAGCCCCGCGCTGGCGATTTCGAGATCGGCGACGGCGGCATCGGCGGCGAACAGGGCGCGCATGGTCGCCTCGCCGTTATCGCTGACGAGGATCACGTGGCGGCCGGCGCGGGCGACCGAGCGGACATGCGGCAGAGCCGCCAGCGCGGCGTCGTCCAGAGAGGTGATGCAGCGGATCGTGCGGCCGGAGACGATCGACTTCATCTCGGCGACGGAGCCGCTGGCGCGGACGCGGCCCTTGTCGATGACCACTACCCGGTCGGCGAGCGCCTCGGCCTCCTCCAGATGATGTGTGGTGAGCAGGATCGTCGCGCCGCGCTCGCGCAGCAGCCGCACGGTGGCCCACAGCGCCCGCCGGGCCTCCAGATCGAGGCCGACGCTGGGTTCGTCGAGCAGCAGCAGGTCGGGCCGCCCCACCACGGCGATGGCGAACTGAAGCCGGCGCTGCTGGCCGCCGGAAAGCGCCGAGGCGCGGCGGCGCTCAAGGCCCTCAAGGCCAGCGAGGGCGATGGCCTCGGCGACCGGCATGGGGTTCGAATAATAACCGGCGAAGAGCGCGACATGCTCGCGGACGGTGAGCTGGCGCGGCAACGTCGCCGACTGGAGCATCACGCCGACGCGGCGGCGGGCGGCGAGATCGCGCGGGTCGAGGCCGAACAGGCGCACCGTGCCGGAACCGGGCCGCAGCCGGCCCAGCATGAGCCCGATGGCGGTCGTCTTGCCGGCGCCGTTGGGGCCGAGCAGGGCCGTCACGCCGCCCTTGTCGATCTGGAGGTCGAGCCCGTCCACGGCGCGCACCGCGCCGTAGGATTTGACGACAGCTTTCATGCTGACGGGCAGGTCTGTGTTCGACATCGCGTCGTCCTTTCATCAGGTACGACGCCAGACTGCCCGTTAGCGCCCCGGTCCGTCAGAGACGGGTGTCAGGGCGGCGGGATGACAAATGTCAGGTATTGACCTTGGCCGGCTCGGGCCCCTGCCCTTCGGCCCGCGCCGCCGCCAGACGAGCGCCTTCGGCCGCGGTGAAGGTGAAAAGCGTGGCGGGGTCCTTGGCCCGCAACTCGAGCGCGCCGGCTTCCATGCCCTCGGCGACGACGATCTCGCGTTCGCCCGCTTCGAGTCCGGCCAGAATCTGCGCCGCCGCGACATCGGCGGGAATGCCGTTGTCGATGTTGACGTCGGAGACGCCGCGCGCGGTGCCGTCGGCGGACAGCGCGTTGGCGGCCACGGCGGTCCTCACCGAGCCGGGGAAGATCGTGGTGACATTGATGCCGTAGGCCGTCTCGACCTCGGCCCGCAGCGCGTCGAAATAGCCGGTGACGCCGTGCTTGGCGGCGCAGTAGGCCGTGCGCAGCGGCGCGCCGACCTTGCCGGCGACGGAACTGACGGCCGCGATATGGCCGGACCTGCGTTCGACCATCGAGGGCAGCACCGCCTGGGTCAGCGCGATCGGGGCCAGCAGATCGACCTCGACGATGCGGCGATAGACGCCGAATTTCGTGTCGATCGCCAGGCTGCGCTGGCTGATGCCGGCATTGTTGACCAGCAGATCGACGCCGCCGCGCCAGTCGAGCGCGGCCTTCGTCATGTCGTCGATCACCGTGAAGTCGGCGGCCTCGAAGGGATGAATCAACGTGGCGTTGCCGTGATGCCCGGCGACCCGCCTGAGCTCATCGACCCGGCGGCCGGACAGGATGACGAACGCGCCCTGCGCCAGCAGCGCGGTGGCCAGCGCCTCGCCTATGCCCGAGGACGCGCCGGTGATCCACGCCGTCTTGCCCTTGAAACTCATGCTGCCGCGCCCCTCAAAGCCGTTCCGGATGCGCGAGCTTAGCCCCGCCCCGCGCGGATTTGAATCCCGCCGCAGCGGCCGGAAATACCAAAGTATGTCTCCGCCCCGCGACCAAGGGCCCCATTTCGCAGCGCCCGCGTTTGGCGCATTTCACCATGGTTCAGACAGAGGTTCGTCATGGTGAAGCGTTGGGTGTTGGGCTGTGCTGTCGCCGTCCTGTCGGCGCCGGGCGCGATGGCCGCGGATTTCCGTGTGCCGCCGGCCGATACGCCGCCGGGCGTACTCGCCGCCGAACCGCCCCCGGTCGATCTGGAGACGATCGATCTGGCGCAGATGGTCGACCAGGACGCGATGACTGCGCTGGCTCTGAAAGACGAGGACCACTATGTCGACGCGCTGGCGGCCACGTTTGACGGCGACCCGCTGAAGGCCTTTGCGTGGGTCAGGACCCAGACCCGATACCAGCCCTATCCCGGCGTGCTGCGCGGGGCGCAACGGACGCTGGTAGCGCGGGCCGGCAGCGCGGCTGACCGCGCACTGTTGCTGGCCGGCCTCTTGAACGAAATGGGCGTCAAGACGCGCTTCGCGATGGCGCAGTTGGATGACGCTGCCGCCGTCGCGCTGGTGGACAGCGCCTTCGGCTCGGCGTCGGTCTCGATGTCTGCGCCGCGCGGCGCGGCGATCGACGCCGTCGCCGCGCGGGCGGCGCGCGACTATGCGCTGCTTCGCCCGATGCTGACGGCCGAAGCGGACGCCGCCAGCGATGCGTCGCTGACGGCGGCGCGCGAGGCGGCGCGCGCGCATGTCTGGGTCGAGGCTGAGATCGACGGCGCGTGGCTGGCGCTCGACCCGGCCGCCGGCGATGTGGGTGCGACGCTCGCCACGGCTGCGCAAACCGCCGATGCCCTGCCCGATGAGGCGTTCCAGACCGTGACGTTCCGCGTTTCCGCAGTGTCGATCGGCGACGGCGAGGTCACCGCGGCCGAGCCGCTGAGCGTGACGGTGAAAGCGGCGGACGTGTCGGCCGCGGCGATCTTTCTGGCGTTCGTGGAAGACCCGAAAGAGGGCGGCGCGATCGGCGGCACGATCAAGAAGGTGATCGGCGCGGAGCAGCGCTATGTTCCGGTGCTGTGGATCGAAGGCCAGCCGCATATCGGCGAGCCGATCGCCGGCCTGGTGGCGACGGCGGAAGCCGGCTCGGCGGCCGACTTTTTCGGCGGCGGGTCCGAAGGCGTGCCCGAGCTCGCGCGGCTGGAGCTGAACGTCGAGACGGCCGGTGCGGGCGCGTCTCCTGTGGCCGCCACGCGGACGCTGCTGGACCGCGCGCCCGGGACGGTCACGATCACGGCCGACACGCCGCTTTCGCCCATGCCCATGTCGAAGGCTATCGCGGCGCCGGCGGCGATCATCCACAATGTGTGGGTCACGACCGGGCCTCTCGATCTGAAGAACGCCTATGCGCTGCGCGCGCTCGCGCTGAGCGAGGTGGTGATGACCTATTCCGACCCGGAGAAGACCAAGGGCCTCAGCCCGCCGGAGCTGCTGTGGCCGGTGGCGGCGTTCAACGGCGCGCTGGCCGCCGCGCTTGAGAACAGCGCGATCCCGGGCATGAACGCGCGCTCGGACGTGAAGATCTTCACCGGCCGGCCCCGCGTCACGCTGATGTCCAGCGGCGCGGTCGATGGCCCAGCCGGCGAGGACTACCGCTATTCCGCCATCGACCTGAAACTGGGCGGCGCGACCGTGATCGCGCGCGAAGGCAACGCGAAGGCGGCGTTCGAAAGCCGTCTGTGGGTCGGGGTCGTGGAATCGGCCATCGAGAACGAGTTCGGCGTGCGCGCGACCGCCCTGTTGTTCGATCCTGCGACGATAACCGTAAATTCGGCCTCGATCGCATCGCATACGCGGTTGCAGCGAATGAGCGCGAGCGGCGGTGAGCTTGCGTCGAACGCGCCGCGGAACGCGCTCGAGGCGGACCATGCCGGGCGGCTGATCTTCGCGCCCGTCGGTCCTCTCGAGGCGTGGTGGGACGTGAACCCGGCGACCGGCGATACCCGCGCCATGCTGGCTCCCGACCTTGGCGGACGGAGCAGCTATGGCGGCAATCGGCCGGAATCCAGCAATCGCCTCAATTCGAGCTATGGCCGCCAGCGGACGGGCATGCAGTCGAATGGCGGCGGCAGGGTGACGGTGGTGTCGGCCGACGGCCGGCGCAGCATCGACTACGGGCCGAACGGCCGGATCGCCCGTCCCGGCGGCGGCGGCCCGCCGCCCAACCGGTGCGGCGGCGGATCGGAGTATATGATCATCGTCGGCTGCGTTTCGCTGCCGGCCGGATGGGCGCTGCGCGAAGCCTATGCTGTGGTGATCACCGAGATCGTTCTGGCTGCAACGGCGACGATCATGCAGCTCTAGGTGGGGTCACCAGACAGAATCGACGCTGTCGATTTCGAACTGATAGTCGGCCAGAAGCTTGTCTCGTTTGCTGGCGAACTGACCACTGCGATCCTGCCAGACGCAACGTTCGGAGCCGACATACTCCTTGTTCCAGGCGTGCCAGTAAACGCCATAGGGCGTGTCGAACCCCCGCGGATTGAACCCCTTGGATGCGCCGGCATCGAGATTGGCTGACGCGCGCTGGCTGCACACATTGCCCGCGCTGTAGCGCTCGAACCATTCCGCCGCTTCGTCCTGCAGCGCCGTGAGCACTTTCTGAGCGTTGACCCTGGAATTCAGGGTCTGCGCGATGACAGGACGGTTCTTGTTCTGGTCATTGTTGAGATAGGTCGTGGCGGCCTGGACAAGCCAACCGTTGAACGACGTCATCTGCTCAAAACTGTAAACGGTGTTGTCGACCCACAGCGCCGTATGACCCGGGCCTACCCCGCCAGCATTGGTCACGCAGGTGAGGATACGCAATAGCGGCATTGTCTGCTCCTGGAGATTCACCCCCTCGAGCCAATGTTCCGTTGGGACCACCCTGAAGCAACGTGGCAATTTGCCCTCCGCGTTTCCGGGGAGCAGCCACCTCCAAGACCTGGTTCCAGAACCCCGGGCGGACGATCTCGCATGGCCCGCCCGGGCGCTGGGCAGGCCCTAGCCTTTGCCCTTGTTGCGCAGGTGTTTGGGCGGACGGCCGGCCTTCTTGGGCTTGTCGGCCTTGCCGGCGAAGGGCGGTTTCCCGCCTTCAGGCTTGCCCTTGTAGGGCGGCTTGTCCTTGAAGGGCGGCTTGCCCTTGAACGGCGGTTTGCCTGCCGCCTTGGGCGGAAAGGGCTTCGACGGGCGTTCCGCACGGGCGGGTTCCGCCCGCTCCGGCGGCAGCGGCGGGGCGTCGATGAGTTCGCGGAAAGCGGCGGGGTCGTAGTTCGAGCGCGGCTTGTGCGGACGGTCGTCGCGGGTGCGGCCTTCGTCCGGGTTGGACCGCGGCGGGCGGCGGTCTTCACGCGGGGCGCGGGGGCCATCGCCGCGCGGGGGGCGCCGGTCGTCGCTGCGCGGGGCATGCCTGTCGTCGCCGCGCGGGGCGCGAGGGCCATGCCCTGCCCGTTCCCGTTCGGCGCTGCTGGGCGCGGCGGTGGGCGTGATCCGGACCTCC
>CAZBPO010000073.1:9345-12060 GCA_964493795.1 uncultured Flavobacteriaceae bacterium | reverse complement strand
GCACGCCTGCCCTGGCGCTGTCGGGCGGCGAGCGCCGCCGCGTCGAGATCGCGCGCGCGCTGGCCTCGAGCCCGTCCTACATTCTTCTCGACGAGCCCTTCGCGGGCATCGACCCTATCGCGGTCGGCGACATCCGCGCGCTCGTCACGCATCTGAAAAATCGCGGCATCGGCGTGCTCATCACCGATCACAATGTCCGCGAAACGCTCGACATCATCGACCGCGCGTCGATCATCCATGACGGGCGCGTGCTGATGGAAGGCACGCCTGCCGAAATCGTCGGCGATCGCGACGTCCGCCGGGTCTATCTCGGCGATCGTTTCACACTCTAGCGCGTAAAGGGCTGTTCGGGGGCTATGGCGGCGTTCGGTCAAAGACTGGAGATCAGGCAGGGCCAGGCCCTTGTCATGACGCCGCAGCTGCAGCAGGCGATCAAGCTGTTGCAGCTCTCCAACATCGAGCTTCAGTCCTATGTCGAGGACGAGCTTGAGCGGAACCCGCTGCTGGAACGCGAGGGCCCGCAAGGCCCCGCCGACGAGCGCGAGGCGCTGCCCGTCGCCGAGCAGGCCGCGCCCGAGCGGCTGGATCAGGCGCTGGAGCGCGGCGTCGATCACGAGGCGGCGCTCGATAACGGCTTTGAGAATGTCTATGCCGACGAGGCCCGCGCCGACAGCGCGGCGCGCGGCGACGCCGATCTTTCCGGCGGCGCGGTCGACTGGTCGCGCGCCGGCTCGGGCGGCGGCTTCGATGGCGAAGGCGCCGATCTGGAAGCTTTGCTGACGCGCGACAAGTCGCTGCGCGACCATCTGGAAGACCAGCTCCAGATCGCCTTCGCCGATCCCGTCGCCAAGATGATCGGGGCCTATCTGGTCGATCTGGTCGACGACGCCGGCTATATCGCGGCCGATCTTGGGCAGGCCGCCGAAAAGCTGGGCGTCACGGATGACGAGGTCGCCGCCGTCCTCGCCCGCCTGCAGACCTTCGAGCCGTCCGGCGTCTGCGCCCGTTCGCTGGCCGAGTGCCTGGCCATCCAGCTGCGCGAGAAAGACCGCTACGATCCCGCCATGCAGGCGGTGATCGCCAATCTGGAGCTGCTCGCCCGCCGCGATCTGGTCGCCCTGATGCGCGCCGCCGATGTCGACGCGGAAGACCTCGCCGGCATGATCGCCGAAATCCGCGCCCTCAATCCCAAGCCCGGCCTCGCCTTCTCCAGCGGCGATGATTCGCCGGCCATCGTGCCCGACGTCTTCGTGCGCGAAACGGCCGAGGGCGGCTGGGCGGTCGAGCTCAACGCCGACACGCTGCCGCGCGTTCTGGTGAACCAGCGTTACGCCGCGCGCATCGCCAAGGGGCCCAAGGGCAAGGACGCCAAGGCCTATGTCACCGACTGCCTGATGAGCGCCAACTGGCTGGTGAAAAGCCTCGACCAGCGCGCCCGCACGATCCTGAAAGTGGCCTCCGAAATCGTCCGCCAGCAGGACGCCTTCTTCGTCCACGGCGTCAGGCATTTGAAGCCGCTGATCCTGAAAAACGTGGCCGAGGCGATCTCGATGCATGAATCGACGGTCAGCCGCGTCACCTCGAACAAATACATCTCGTGCCCGCGCGGCGTGTTCGAGCTGAAATACTTCTTCACCTCGGCGATCCAGTCGTCCGAAGGGGGCGACGCCCATTCCGCCGAAGCGGTGCGCCACCGCATCCGCGACCTGATCGACCAGGAACGCCCGCAGGCCGTGCTCAGCGACGACCGCATCATCGAGATCCTGAAAGAAGCCGGCATCGTCATCGCCCGCCGCACCGTCGCCAAATACCGCGAAGCGATGCGCATCCCCTCGTCCGTAGACCGCCGCCGCCAGAAACTCGCCGCCGCGGCGTAGCGGCCGACGCCCCGTTCTGCCCCCGTCATTACCTCTCGGGTCATTGAAACCGCCCCGCGCCCGGCGTCTTCTCCCGACATGACCGCCCACCACGACACTACCGGTTTCGGCTCGCTGCTCCGCTCGTGGCGTCAGGCCCGCCGTCTTAGCCAGCTCGATCTCGCGCTCGCCTGCGGCGCGTCGCAGCGCCATATGAGCTTTCTGGAATCGGGCCGCGCCCGCCCCAGCCGAGGCATGGCGCTGACTTTGGGCTCGGTGCTGCGCGTGCCGCTGAAGGACCAGAACCTCATGCTGCTGGCCGCAGGCCATGCGCCGGCTTTCGCCGACCGCGCCCGCAAGGTCCGCGCCGGGGCGCCGCCCATCGACGACGCGCTGATCTCGGTCATCCGCCGGCAGGACCCCATGCCGGCCATGCTGCTCGACGGCGGCGTGCGCATCGCCGCCGCCAATGACGGGGCCGAGCGGCTCTGCGCCTTCCTGCTGGACCGCCCGCGCGACACCGACGATCTGGCCCATCTGCTTTTCGCGCCCGACGGGGTGGGGCCCTATCTTGAGAACGCCGAGGAGGTGATCGCCTGGACCGAGCGCCAGCAGCGGGCCCAGCGCATCCTCAATCTCGCGCCGGGCGAACAGATGGTCGCCGCGCCCGCCTCGGGGCAGCGCCGCGAGCCGCTGGCCCCCGAAGGCCCGGCCCTGACGCTGCGCTTCGCGAAAGACGGAGTCAGGCTGGGCTTCTACACCCTGGTCGCGACGCTGGGCACGCCGCTCGATTTCGGGGCCGAACGCCTCAGCCTCGAATTCTTCCTTCCCGCCGATCAGGCCACAGAAGACTGGTTCC
>CAZBPO010000073.1:4470-9335 GCA_964493795.1 uncultured Flavobacteriaceae bacterium | reverse complement strand
GATCAGATCAACGCCAATCCGATGCCCTTCGCCAAGCTGATGGGCGTCGTCTTCACCGAAGTCTCGCTCGACGAGGTGCGCGCCGAGATGATGGTGCGCGACGATCTGTGCACCGTGCCGGGCACGCTGCATGGCGGGGCGATCATGGCGCTGGCCGACAGCGTCGGCGCGGTCGCCACCGTGCTCAACCTGCCGCCCGGCGCGAAAGGCACGACGACGCTGGAGAGCAAGACGAATTTTCTCAAGGCAGCGCCGGCCGGCGAAATCGTCACCGCCGTCAGCTGGCCGGTGCACCGGGGCGCGCGCACCATGGTCTGGACCACCGAAATCCGCCGCGCCGACGGCAAGCTCGTCGCCGTCGTCACCCAGACCCAGATGGTGCTGTAACCGCCGGATTCGCGCAGACGAGATCGCCGCCTGCCCGGAAAACACCCGTTTTCCGGGATTTTCTGCGTTGGTTGACTTGGGGATAGCCCGCGCCTATCACTCCGGCCCTCATTGCCGGGGTGGGTGCTCGAATTTAAGCCTCGACGGCACGTTCTTCCGGCGCGATGCTAGCGTCCATCCGGCCCCCGGGCCGCGCATCAGTTGAAGCGGACATGCATATCCAGGTCAGCGGACAACAGATCGATATCGGCGATGCCCTGCGCACGCATGTCGCCGAAAAACTGAACGCCGGCGTCGGCAAGTTCTTCGACCATACGCTGAACGCGACGGTCGTGTTCTCGCGCGAGCGCGAACGCTTCCTGTGCGCCGTCGCCGTTCACGTCTATAGCGGCCTGACCATGCGGGCCGACGGTTCGGCGACCGAAATCTACGCCGCGTTCGACACCGCCGCCGATCGCATCGAAAAGCAGCTGCGTCGCCACAAGAGCCGCCTCAAGGCGCACAAGGGACGGGGGGCCGACGAAGGCCTCGCGGCCCAGTATTATGTGATCGACGGCCAGGCGGAGGAGGACGCCGCGCCGTCGAATGGCGGGGCGGGCGAGCCGATCATCATCGCCGAAGCGCCCGCCTCGGTCGCCACGCTGCGGGTCGGCGACGCCGTCATGCAGCTTGATCTGACGGGCGCGCCCGTCTTGCTGTTCCGCAACGCCGGAAACGGCGGGCTGAACGTCGTCTATCGCCGGTCAGACGGTCATGTCGGCTGGATCGATCCTGCTTTCGATCCCGCCGCGGCCCGATGACCACCGTGTCTCCTCTTCCACAAAGCCGTTCGCTCCCCATGGCCGATCTTTCGGATCTCGTCTCGCAAAACGGCGTCATCGCGACGCTGAAAGCGCAGACCAAGAAGCAATTGCTCCAGGAACTCGCGGTTCGCGCCGCCCAGATCACCGGCATCGCCGAACGAACCATCTTCGAGACGCTGCTGGAACGCGAACGTCTGGGCACGACGGGCGTCGGCCACGGCATCGCCATTCCGCATGGCAAGCTGGCGGGCCTCGGCAAGATCGTGGGCATGTTCGCCCGGCTCGAGGTCAAGATCGACTTCGACGCCATCGACGACCAGCCGGTCGATCTGGTGTTCCTGCTGCTCGCGCCGGAAGGTGCCGGGGCCGATCACCTCAAGGCGCTGGCCCGCGTCTCGCGCCTGCTGCGCAACACGCAGGTCTGCGAAAAGCTGCGCGGCGCGGAAGACCGCGCCGCGCTCTATGCGATTCTGACCGAGCCGCTGGCGTCCAGCCAGGCCGCCTGACCCCGGCGTTTGCGCAAGGTCAGTGCACGCTGACCGGCGTGAGGTCGTGCTGCACGGCCGCAGCGAAGGCGCGGTCGCGATCGTCCAGCACCGCGATGCGGCGGCCGTCCGCCAGATGGACGGCATAAAGCTTGACCCCTTCAGGCAGGATCGCGCCCTCAGGCATCGCGCCCTCGGCGATCAGCGTCTCGGGGCTGACCTGACGGACATAGACCACCGGGCCGGTCTCGCCCTGGAATTCGGTGAAATTGGCTTCGGTCATTTGCGCTACTCCTTTGCCCCAGCCGCCCTAATGGAAATCGTCTTGATCCGCGTCTCCGGCCGCTTGCGCGTCAGGCGGATCGTCAGCAATCCGTTTTCCAGATCGGCGCCCAGCGCCTCCATGCCGTCGGCCAGCACGAAGGCGCGCTGGAACTGACGGGCGGCGATGCCGCGGTGAAGATAGGCGCGCGTGGCGTCGTCGGACTGTTTCCCGCGAATGACCAGCTGGTTGTCCTCGACCGTCACGGCCAGGTCGGCGGGCGTAAAGCCGGCGACCGCCAGCGTGATCTGGAAGCCGTCTTCGCCCGTCTGTTCGATGTTGTAGGGCGGATAGCCCTCGGCTCCCGACTTGGCGAGTCGGTCGGCGAGGCGCTCGAAATGATCGAAGCCCAGAAGATAGGGGCTTCCAAAAGCCAGTACGCGCGTCATAGGCCCTCCTGAAGAGCGGCTGGTCTGCGAGGCCCGTCACAGGCGGCGTCCCGGAAACCTGTGCTAAATGTGGGATGACCCGAGGCGCTGTTCAAGCGCGCCGCCGCAGGGCAAAATCGGGCAGGGCTTGGGACGGCTGGAGCGTTGGCGCGGGTATTTCCCACTCGGATTGAGCGGCGTCGCGCCCTGTTGGGGGGCGATCGTTCCGTTCTCGACACGATGCGATGGCTGGCGCGCCGGACATGGTCGGTCACGCCCGAAAATCCGCGTCTGGCGCAAGCCTTCCGGGCCGAGGAACGCGCCGGCCTGATGCTGGCGGCGCTGGTGCGGACGGCCTGCGTGCTGGCCGCAGCGCTGTGGATCGCGCTGACCTCGAACTATCAGGGCGGGGCCTACACCTTCGTGGTGGGCGAGGCGCTGCTGGTCGCCGCCATCGGCGTGGTGCAGTTCGATCTCGCCCGCCGGCGCATCAATCCGCCCTGGCTGAAATATTTCTGGACCACGCTCGACTGCGCGCTGCTGACGCTGCTGATCATGGCGCGCAATCCTTTCATCGAGGGCGGCCCGCCGCCGTCGACCATCCTGCGCGAGAGCCTGATCCTGCTTTATCTGGTGTTTCTGGTGCAGGCGGCCTTCACCTTCTCGCCCCGCCTCGTCGCCTGGTGCGGGTTGTGCATCATCGGCGGCTGGACGGTGGTGCTGTTCTGGGTGATGGGCATGCCGGGCGTCTTCTACGATCTGGGCCTGCCCGACGAATCGGGCATCCGCGCCTATGCCGCCCGCTACGCCAACCCGTTCTACTTCCCGCTGTCGAAATGGCTGATCGAGGTGTTCGCGGTGGCGCTGCTCACCTTCGGTCTGGCCATCGCCGTCGCCCGTTCGCGCCGTCTCGTGGCGCAGGCGACCCACGCCGAGCGCGCCCGCTCCAACCTCGCGCGCCATTTCTCGCCCAATATGGTCGAGACCCTCTCGCTCAGCGACCAGCCCTTCGACCGGGTCCGCCGCCAGAACGCCGCCATCCTGTTCGCCGACATCCGCGATTTCACCCGCTTCGCCGAAGGGGCCGAACCTGAAGACGTGGTGGAACTGCTGCGGGCGTTCCACGCGTTGCTGCAGAATCAGGTCTTCGAGGCTCAGGGCACGCTCGACAAGGTCATGGGCGACGGCCTGATGGCCACCTTCGGCGTGCCTGTGTCCGGCGCGGCCGACGCCGCCCGGGCGCTGCGTTGCGCACGCGGCATGCTCCAGGCGATGGAGCAGTGGAACGAAGAGCGTCAGGCGATCGGACTCGATCCCATCCGCATCGGCATCGGCATCCATTACGGCCCGGTCGTCGCCGGTAATGTCGGCAGCGAACAGCGCATGGCCTTCGAGGTGATCGGCGACACGGTCAACACGGCCAGCCGTCTCCAGGGCCTTTCGAAAGAGCTGGGCGTCCGCCTGGCGATCTCGGCCGACCTGATCGCCGCCGCGACGCGCGAGCTTGGCGAGAATGCGCCGAGCGTGACCGAAGGCCTCAAGACGCACGGCGATCTGAACGTGCGCGGACGCGAGACGGCGATCACGGTATATAGCCTGGCATGAGTCTCGCCGCCTTGCCGGCCCGGTCGCTGCTTCTCGACGATGCAGGGCCGGGCGGCCGCACCTTGCTGTTCGCCGCACCCTCGGACTGGATCGTCCTGCGTGATCCGGCGGGCCTTGAAGACGTGCTGGCGCGGATCGACGCGGCGGTGGCGGGCGGCAAATGGGTGGCCGGCGCCTTCGCGTTCGAGCTTGGCTATCTGTTCGAGCCGCGCCTTGCGCCGCTGTTCCGCGGGGGGCGCGATCCGCTCATCGCCGTCGGCGTCTATGATGCCCCCTGCGCCGCGGCGTTTCCGTCCTCTGGCCCGTCCTCCGCCGGCGTCGCGACGACGGGGGCTGTGCGTCCGGCCTGGAGCGAGGCGGTCCACCAGCGCGCCTTCGCCCGGGTGCGCGACTATATCGCGGCGGGCGACGCCTATCAGGTCAACCTGACATTTCCGCTCGAGATTGAATGCGACGGCGATCCGTTCGCCCGGCTGGCCGGCTGGCGGGCTTTGGCGCGGGCGGGTCATGCCGCCATCCAGCGTCAGGACGACCGCGACGTCTTCTCGTTCTCCCCGGAACTGTTCCTCCATGCCGCAGGCGATGGCCTCGTGCAGGCCCGGCCCATGAAAGGCACCGCGCCGCGCGCGCCGGATGCGGCGGGCGAAGCGGCGGCGCGTGCGGCGCTGGCCGCAGACCCCAAGCAGCGGGCCGAGAACCTGATGATCGTCGACCTGCTGCGCAACGATCTCACCCGCATCGCCGAACCGGGCAGCGTCGTCGTCAGCGATCTCTTCACGGTCGAGACCTACCCGACGCTTCACACCCTGACCTCGGGCGTCGAGGCGCGCCTGTGCCATGGCGTCACGCCGTCCGAAACGCTTCGCGCGCTCTTCCCCTGCGGCTCCGTGACCGG
>CAZBPO010000073.1:252-4460 GCA_964493795.1 uncultured Flavobacteriaceae bacterium | reverse complement strand
GTCGAACCCGTTCCGCGCGGCGTCTATTGTGGGGCGCTCGGCGCTTTCGGGCCTGACCGGCGGATGGACCTCAATGTCGCGATCCGAACGCTCGTGCACGATCACGGGACCGGGCGGCTGCGCATGGGGGTCGGGGGCGGCATCGTCTTCGACAGCGTGGCGGCCGACGAATATCGCGAATGTCTGCTCAAAGCGCGCTTCGCCACCGACGAGCCTTTCGAGATTCTCGAAACGCTGCGCTGGGAGCCGCAGGACGGCGCTTTTCTGCTCGACGCGCATCTGGCGCGCATGGCCGATGCAGCCGCCTATTTCGGCGCGCCGTTCGACGCCGCAGGCGCGCGGGCCACGCTCGCCGCGCATGTCTCCGGCCATGCCGCCCCGCGCCGCGTGCGGCTTCTGCTGGCGCTGGACGGCGCGATCCGCGCCGAGTCGGCGCCGCTCGATGGCCCCTATGTCGAAGATCCCGAGGCGTCGCCGCCGTTGAAGCTCGCGATCGCCTCGGCGCGTCTCGGCGACGACGCCTTCACGCGCCACAAGACGACGCGCCGCGCCGTTTACGACGCGGCGCTGGCCGAGGCGAAGGCGTCGGGCGCGGACGAGGCCGTGCTGTTGAATGCGGCGGGCCGTGTCGCAGACGGCTCATACATGACGATCTTCGCAAAGAAGGGCGGGGCGCTCGTGACGCCGCCGCACTCTGAAGGCGCGCTGCCGGGCGTCCTCAAGGCAGCCCTGGCCGGGGTGACGGAGGCCCCGCTGACGCGCGCCGATCTCCGGGCGGCGGCCGCCCTTTACGCCGGCAATTCGGTGCGTGGCCTCAGGCGCGCGATCCTGCTGTGACTCAGCGGCCCGCTATGCGCCGCGTCGGCTCCATCGGCGGCTGCCCCGCCCAGAAGGCGGCGGTCACGTAGATGTCGCGCACCGAGGTGTCGTTCAGGCGCAGATAGGCGGCCGCGCCTTCGGTGACGATCTCCTGCCCCAGATTCTGGTCGATCTGCATCAGCAGGAATGGCTGGCCGGGCTCGCCCGCTTCCGGCGTTTCCGGCGTCTTCCACGCTCCGTCTTCCTCAAGGCCCAGAAAGGCCTGAAGGTTGCGCGCCACGAAGGCGGCGTTCTGGCCCACCATGTCTTCGCCGCCATAGGTGCTGGTATAGGGCGCGGTCAGCTCCTTCGCCTCGAACGTCTCGGGGGCGTTCGCCTCGCGGGGCGCGTATTCCATGGCTCGGGCGGCGATCGAGCGGCACGGACCAGCGAGGCACGCGTCGCCCGCCTCGGTGTCGTTCAGCTGTTCCGCGCCTTCGGCGATCACCGCGCGCGAGCCTGAAAGGGCGAGCGCGGAATTGCCCTGGACGGTGGCGAAGGCGAAGCGCCAGGCGACGTCCGGCCCGACCCCGAAATCCTCGATCGGCGCGGTGTTCTCCGGGCCGTAATCCTCGGCGGTGAACTTGTGGATCAGCGGCCCCAGATTATAGCGGCGCACCTCCACCAGCATGACGATGCTCTGTTCGCCATCGGCGTCCTCGACGACATGGGAATAGGCGATCTGATAGCGCACGCGGTCGGGTTTGTGCGCTTCATAGGCGTCCACCAGCAGCAGCGCCTTCTCGATCGGCCCGATCTCGGCGTCGGGATGCAAGGCTGACGCGCCGGCATTGGGGAACTGTTTTTCGTAAGACGAGCCGCGCTCGTGAATGCGCTCCACGTCGAACGGCCAGTAATCCGGCGCGTTGATGAAATTCTCGACCAGCTTGTTGGCGTCCTGTGTGGACAGCGCGCTGGCGGCGGGGACGAGCGCCAGTGCGGCGGCGACGGCGAGAAGGCGGCGTTTCATCGATCGGGTCCCCAAGGGTTTTTCATCGGCGCGTATGCGCGGTGGATACGGCGAGAAAGAGGCGTCACCCGCGCCCTCGCGACGACCGCGCGGGCAGGACGGCTTGCTCGATCCAGTTTTTCAGCTCGCGCGTGCGGATCGCCGGATTGAGCACGGTCGCGTCCAGCCCGTATTTCCAGACCAGCGCCTTGTCGGACGGATCGGCATGCAGTGCGTCCAGATCGGCGACATAGGCGTCCTGCGCCGCCAGATCGGGAAACAGGCCCTGCTTCAGCAGCACATCGCCATAGCGGCGGAACACGGCGGCGATCTCGCCGAACGAGAATTCGGGGTGGTACTGCACGCCCCAGAAATTGCCCGAGCCCGGGGTGTCGATCTCGGCCGCCTGCACTTGGCTCCAGCCATTGGTGGCGAGCACCGTGGTGCCGGGGGCCAGCGTCTCCACCTCGTCCAGATGCACGGTGATCGCGTCGAACAGGCGCGGTTTGCCGACATAGAGGCCGTGGCCGTGCCCGGCAGGCAGCACCTCGATGCGCCGGCCGATGCCGATCTCGCGTCCCGCCGGGTTGGCGCGGACCGTGCCGCCGCTGGCGACTGTCGCCAGCTGGAGGCCCCAGCACGAGCCGAAGGCCGGCGTACCGGTGCGGAACAGCGCGCGGGCCAGTTCGATCTGCGGCTCGATGGAGGGGCCGCCGTCATAGATGTTGAGCGCCGAACCGGTGATCGCGACGCCGTCATAGCCCTCAAGCCCGCCGGAATCGGGCAGGTTCGCGCCGGGGTCGGCGGGGTAGCAGATGTCGATCACCGTGCCCGCCGGGCTGAGACTGCGCAGCAGCTCGGCATAGGATTCGCTCATCACCGAGCCGCCGCTGGCGACCGAACGCTCGCGCGCCGATTTGACGTTGCCTTCGACGACCAGAAGCCGGACCGGATTGCTCATCGCGCGAGTGTACGAGGCTTTTCGGCGGCTTGAAACCGCCTCAGCCAGCCGCCAGCGCCAGATCGCCGGTGCGGGCGGCGCGGAAGATCCGGGTCATGTCGGCCTCGGTGATCGGGCGCGGGTTTCCGCCGGTCGAGGGGTCACGGAACGCGTCGCGGCCGATGATCTCGGCCTTGTCTTCCGGGATGCCGATCTCGCCCAGCGTGTGCGGGATGCCCAGCTCGGCGCGGAACGCCAGAATCCAGCCCAGCACCGCCTGTGCATCGCCGCCGGGCAGATCCAGCAGGCGGGCGACAGGCCCCAGACGCGCCTCAAGCACGGGTTTGTTGAAGGCCAGCACATAGGGCAGCAGGATCGCGTTCGCGAGGCCGTGATGGGTGTCGTAATGCGCGCTCAAAGGGTGCGCGATCGAATGCACGCCGCCCAGCCCCTTCTGGAAAGCGGTCGCGCCCATCGACGCGGCGGCCAGCATCTCCGCCCGCGCCTCGATATCGCCTCCGTTCGAGACCGCGCGGGGCAAAGCGCGCTTCACCAGCGCCATGCCGTTCAGCGCCACGCCGTCGGCCAGCGGGTGAAAACCGGGCGCGCAATAGGCTTCAAAGCAATGCACGAAGGCGTCCATGCCGGTCGCCGCCGTCACCGGCGCGGGCAGGCCGACGGTCAGTTCAGGGTCGGAAATCACGATCTCGGGCATCATCTTCGGGTGGAAGATGATCTTCTTCTCGTGCGTCGTCTCGTTGGTGATGACGCTGGCCCGGCCGACCTCCGATCCCGTTCCGGCTGTGGTCGGCACGGCGACGACCGGGGCGATGCCTTTCGGGTCGGCTCTGGTCCACCAGTCGCCGATATCCTCAAAATCCCATAACGGGCGCGTCTGGCCGGCCATCAGCGCGATCGCCTTGCCGACATCCAGCGCCGATCCGCCGCCGAAGGCGACGACGCCGTCATGACCGCCGGCGCGATAGACGGCGAGGCCGTCCTCGACATGGGCGGCGGTCGGGTTGCCCCTTACATCCGCATAGAGCGCATTGGTCTTCAGCGCGGACAGCGCCTCCGCGATCATCGGCAGGCCGGCCAGGCCCGCATCGGTCACGACCAGCGGGCGCGCGATGCCGGCCGCCGCGCAGGCGGCCGGCAGTTCGGCGATCCGCCCCGGCCCGGCCCAGATTTTCGTCGGATAGTTCCAGTTGCCGCGCAGGCTCATCCGGTCTTCTGCCTCAGATGGAAGGATTTGGGCCGCGTCAGCGTCTCGAAACCGATGGGCGACAGCGATGCGCCGCGCCCGGTGTCCTTCACGCCGGTCCAGGCCAGCGCCGGATCGAGATAGTCGCAGCGGTTCATGTAAACCGTGCCGGTCTGCACCTGACGTCCGATGGCCTCGGCCTCGTCGACATCGGCCGTCCAGATCGAGGCGGTCAGGCCATAGGGGCTGTCGTTCAT
>CAZBPO010000073.1:0-242 GCA_964493795.1 uncultured Flavobacteriaceae bacterium | reverse complement strand
GGCGTCGGCGTCGTCCTTCACCGCCATGATGCCGACGACGGGGCCGAAGCTTTCCTCGACCATCACGCTCATATTGTGATCGACATCGACCAGCACCTGCGGCGCCAGATAGGGCGAGCCCGCGCCGGCATCGGCCCCGAACGCCTTGGGGTCGATCAGCGCGGTCGCGCCGCGCGAGCGGGCTTCCTCGATCTGGGTGCGGATGGCGTCGGCGAAGCGCGGCTGCGCCATCGGGCCCAGCG
>CAZBPO010000072.1:6502-12089 GCA_964493795.1 uncultured Flavobacteriaceae bacterium | reverse complement strand
TCCTCAAGCCAGTTCGCACCAGCCGCAAGGCCAACATACGTGCCCGACGGCGTGCTCGCCAACGCAGCGCCAGCAAACGCCACCGCAGCCGCACCGGCCAGAAGAGATGTCTTGAACATGGTCATTCCTCAAATTGAGGCCTCGCCATAGCACACCGGCCCGGTGGACGCGCGTGGCGCGGATGCCGCAGTGCACACGTATTATGACGGCCGATGACAGATGAAAGGCCGGGCGTGGGCCCGGCCTTTTGGAACTTTGCCGCTGAAAACCGCCTTAGCGGAAGGTCGCGACGCTCTCGGGCTTGCCCGACGGAATGAAGGCGGCATCGCCGGTCGCGGGGGTCTCGCCCCGGCGGATTTCGGCGACGGCGGCGGCTCCGAGCACGCCCGGCTTGGCCGAGGGCACGATCGTATCGACAAAGGTCGGCGTGGCGGCGGCCGTGGTCTGCGGAGCCGGCTCGGCTGCGGCGACGGCGGCCGGGGCGCTGAGCGCGCCGGGCTTGGCGCGCGGCACGATGGTGTCGAGATAGACCGGACCGGCGACGCGGGCCGCAGCTTCGGCGGCTTCAGCGGCCTTGATCTGGTCGGCCGAGGCCAGCGCCATCGGCGCGCCGATCGAGGCGGGCTTGGCGCCGGGCACGATGGTATCGACATAGACCGGGCTGGCGGACGCAACGACCGCCGGCGGCTCGACCGGCGCGGTGCGCACGGCAACCGAATCGGGTTTGACGATCGGCTGCAGCACTGGCTGGGCGGCGCGCGGCGTCGCTTCGGCGACCAGAACCGGCGTTGTGGCGGCCGGGGCGGCGGCCGGCGCTTTCTTCGGGGCGACGACGGCTTCGGCGTACTGGATATCGCCGGCCAGCGAGGCGGGCACGTCGGCGAGGCTGGCATAGACGGTGGAATTGCCGCGGGCCGGGGCATCGACGATGAAGCCCGAAACGCCCAGCGCGCGCTTGCCGAACTGGTTCAGGTTGGGATGCCAGACGACGACCTTCGACCAGTCATTCTTGGCCGAAACGTCCATCACCGGCTGGTCGAGATAGATCTGGCCGCTCGACAGCCAGTTCGAGTGGTCGATCACGATGTGGCGGCTGTCGATGATCTTGGTGACGACGCCGACATGGCCGCGGCGGGTCTGCATCACGATCACCGAACCCACGGTCGGGGCCTTGACGCGGACGAAATCGCCGGCCGCCTGGTTCCACCAGGTGTTGGCGTTGCCGCGGATCGCCACGCCCGAACGCTCGCGGGCGAAGGGCACGCACTGGAGGCGGCGGCTGATCAGGACGGTGCGGGGGCTGATTTCGTTGCTGGCGAGCAGCGAGGCCGGCGGCTTGCCGGTGGCGTTCACCTGGCGGACCGAAACGTTCAGCGCATCGGTGACGCGGGCGAGGGCGGTCGAGGCCGGCGCGATGGCGGGTTGCTTGAACTCGGCGGTGACGACGGGAACCGGAGCAGGGGTGGTTCGTGCCGTGTGGCTACCAGTGGCGCAGGCGCCCAGAGCCGAGACCGCACACAAAACAGAAGCGCGCGCGAGAATGCCTCGTGCCGTCATTTACCCAACCCTGTCGAACTAATCCCGGTGTCAACGGTTATGGAGGGGTACCCGGTGGGTCAACTTAAAGTTAGCGTAATGTTGGGGGAAAACTGAGAACATCTTCGCAAGCCAATGATTTTAATGATATTTTTTGTGACACGAACAGCGCCGGAAATGGCATCTCCGGCGCTGTTTCAAGGCTGAAATCTTAGTTGCGCGCGTCGGCATAGCTCATTTGCGGCAAAATGAATCCCTGCACGGCATAGGTGCGGGCGCCATATTGCCCCCCCGGGGCATACCAGACCTTGACCGCCGACCAGTCATTCCGTGGCGAAACGTCCTTAACCGGCTGATCCAGATAGACCCGCCCGTCATTCAGCCAGTTGGCGTGGTCGATGACGATCTCGCGGTCTGAAATGACGCGTTTGACGACGGCGACATGGCCGCGATCTGCCCGGTTATAGCCGTGCAGGACCAGCACCGAGCCGGCTTTGGGCCGCTGGCCGCGCTGATAGACGCCGGCGGCCTTCTGCCACCACAAATGGGCGTCTCCGTAGATTTCGATGCCTGAACGGGCGCGTGCGAAGGGCACGCACTGCATCTTGGCGCCGGAGCTGACGGTGGAGGGGCGGGCGAAGCCGGCGTCGGGGCTGCGGCTGGAGCCGCAGGCGGCGAGGCCGAGGGCGAGAAGGGCGAAAAGCAGCGGTTTCATGCGCGAAACCTAACCGCATCCCCCTAAATAAAGGTTTGTGCGCGCGACCTTTGCATTTCGCCGTTTCGAACCGATATTAGAGCCATGCGGGGGCAAGTTGTCGGGATCGATCGGGAGATTGGGCCATGAATACGCACCGTTTGCCGCTTTTCGCCGGAATTCTGCTGCTCGGCGTCGGTCTGGGCGCGTGCGCCACGACGCCGCTCTACAAGGAACAGACCAATTCGGTGTCGGCCGGCTATAGCGAGCAGCAGCTCGATTCCAGCCATTACCGCGTCACCTTCACCGGCAAGCGTTCCACCTCGCGTTCGCGGGTCGAGGACGGGCTGATGCTGCGCGCGGCGGAAGTCACCGTGGCGGCCGGCTATTCGCACTTCCTGGTGGACGAGCGCCAGACCGAGCGCGAAGGCGACTGGCGCAACGATCCCTGGGGCTGGAGCTATGGCCCGCGCTTTTCCTTCCGCTACGGCTACGGGTTGGGGCGCTACGGCTTCTACGACCCGTTCTACTATCGCTACGGCTTCTACACTGATCGTTTCGACGATTCGCGTTTCGTCGCCTCGGCCGATATCGCCTTGCTGTCGTCGGCTGACGCCGCCGGCCAGCCGCGCGCCATCAATGCCGGCGAGGTGATCGCCAATCTCGGCCCGAAATTCGCCGAGACGCCGGGCCGCTGAGCGCCGTTCACGCGATTTTTGCCGCCAGAAGCGCCCCCGGGTGGCTTCTGGCGGCGTGATTTCTTGACGCGGCACAAGCCCTGCCTGTTTGATCGGGTCAAACAGGCTGGGAGGTCATGCCGTGGGTTTCTTCGACGCGATCGCGCGCGAGTATAATTTTCTCCGGACAGGGTTGCGGCTCACCCGGCGCGTGAAGGACGTCAAGCCGGAGTCCACGTTCACCACCGCAGACCTCTTCGAGACCTGGGTGGCGAAGACGCCGGATGCGCCCGCGATCTGGTTCGAGGACCAGGTCATCAGCTGGAAAGAGATGGATCAGGGCGCGTGCCGCTATGCCCGCTGGGCGCAGGCCCAGGGCATCGGCAAGGGCGACGCCGTCGCCATCCTGATGGAGAACCGGCCCGATTTCATCATGGCCTGGTTCGGCCTGCACAAGCTTGGGGCGATCGGCGCGCTGATCAACACCAACCTGACCGCCGCGCCGCTGGCGCATTCGCTGAATATCTCGGGCGCCAGGCATCTCATCCTCGGCGCGGAGCTGGCCGAGAACTTCGCGACGGTCGGCGACCGTCTGGAAGCGCCGATGACCGTATGGGTCTCCGGCGGCGCGGTGGCGGGCGCCAGCGATCTCGACGCCGTGCTGGCCGAGACCAGTCCGGCCCCCATACCGCGTCCGTTCCGCGACGGGCTGACCTGCGCCGACAAGGCGCTCTACATCTACACCTCGGGCACGACCGGCATGCCCAAGGCGGCCAATATCAGCCATCTGCGCCTTCAGAACATGATGCACGCCTTCGGCGCGTCGACGAACGCGACGTCCAAGGACATCATGTATGACGTGCTGCCGCTCTATCACTCCGCCGGCGGCATCTGCGCCATTGGCGCGGTGTTCACGGTCGGCGGTTCGGTGGTGCTCAAGCGGCGCTTCTCGGCCAGCCAGTTCTGGGAAGATTGCGACCGCTACAAGCCGACGCTGTTCCAGTATATCGGCGAGCTGTGCCGTTACCTGCTGAACGCGCCCCCGCATCCCAAGGAGAAGACGCACAGACTGCGTCTGGCGATCGGCAATGGCCTGCGGCCCGAAATCTGGCCCGCCTTCCAGGAACGCTTCAACATCCCGAAGGTCGTCGAGTTCTACGGCGCGACCGAAGGCAACGTGGCGCTGCTGAACTTCGACGGTAAGGTCGGCGCGGTGGGGCGCATTCCCAACTATGCGCGCAAGAAATTCCCCGTCTGGCTGGTCAAGTTCGACATCGAGACCGAGCAGCCGGTGCGCGATCCGGCGACGGGCTTCTGCATCGAATGCGCGCCGGGCGAAGCGGGCGAGGCGATCGGCAAGATCGACCCGAAAGAGCCGCGCACCAGCTTCGAGGGCTATTCCAAGGGCTCCGACACCCAGAAGAAGCTGCTGACCGACGTGTTCGAAAAGGGCGACAGCTTCTTCCGCACCGGCGACCTGCTGAAGAAGGATGCGCACGGATATTTCTATTTCGTCGACCGCATCGGCGACACGTTCCGCTGGAAGGGCGAGAACGTGGCGACATCGGAAGTGGCCGAGGCGCTGTCGGTGTTTCCGGGCGTCAAGGAAGCGAACGTCTATGGCGTGAAGGTCGGCGATCTCGACGGCCGCGCGGGCATGGCGGCGCTGAGCGCCGGGCCGGAACTCGATCTCGCCCAGCTGCCGGGCTATCTGGAAGGCCAGCTGCCGGTCTATGCGCGCCCGCTCTTCATCCGCCTGCTGCAGCAGGAGATGGAGATCACCGGCACGTTCAAGCACCGCAAGGTGGAACTGGTGAAAGAGGGCTTCGATCCCGCCACCATCGCCGATCCGATGTTCTGGCTGGATCCCGAAAGCAAGAGCTACAAGCCGCTGACGCCTGAGGCCTATGCCAGCCTGACATCCGGCGGCGTCAGGCTGTAACCCGCGCCGGAGGGCCGCGCCCGTTCGGGGCGCGGCGTCAGACGGCCTCGCGCAGCGCGCGCAGGCGTTTGCGCGTGTCGTCCCACCCTTCGGTCCCCAGCTTGGCCACCAGTTCGTCCTGCGCCTTGCGCCAGAGCGGCAGCGCCTTGGCCAGAGCCTTCTCGCCGGCTTTGGTCAGCGTCTTGCGGCTGGCGCGGCCATCGCGGGCGCTGACCAGCAGGCCGTCGCGTTCGAGGATTTCAAGATTGCGCACCAGCGTCGTGCGGTCGATGGCGAGGCGCTCGGCCAGCGCCGTCGCCGTCAGGCCGGGATCGGTCTTGAGCGAAGCCAGAAGGGTGAACTGCGCGCCGGTGAGGCCTGATGCGGCCAGATGCGATTCGTAGTGCCGCGTCACCGCGCGCGCGGCCATGCGGACCCGCAGCATGGCGCATTCGCGGCCGGGGCCATCATAGGCGGCGTCGGAAACTGGCTTGGTCATCGTTTCATCCGTGCAGATGCACGCAAGATAGGCCGGTGCGCGGGGACGGGCAATGCATGACGATGCGTTGAGCAGGCCCCATCGTGCTGGCGATGGCGGGCGAGGCGTGAAACTCTGTCGCGATCATCACGGGAGACGGCCATGGAGATGCGGGAATTCGGCAAGGGCACGGGCCTGAAAATCGCGCCGCTGGTGCTGGGCGGAAACGTTTTCGGCTGGACCGCCGACAGGGAGACGTCGTTCGCCGTGTTGGACGCCTT
>CAZBPO010000072.1:6209-6492 GCA_964493795.1 uncultured Flavobacteriaceae bacterium | reverse complement strand
CGGCGGATGTCTATTCGCGCTGGGCTCCGGGTCATCAGGGCGGCGAGTCGGAAAGCGTCATCGGCGCGTGGCTGGAAAGCCGCAAGGCGCGCGACAAGGTCGTGCTGATCACCAAGGTCGGCATGGATATGGGCGAGGCCGGCAAGGGCCTGACGCGCAGCCATATCGTCTCGGCCGTCGAGGCGTCGCTGAAGCGGTTGAAGACCGACCATCTCGACGTCTATCTGTCGCACGCCCCCGACACCGCGACGCCGATCGAGGAGACGCTGGAGGCGCATCAGAG
>CAZBPO010000072.1:0-6199 GCA_964493795.1 uncultured Flavobacteriaceae bacterium | reverse complement strand
GATGCTGCCGGCCTGAAGGCGGCGCTGGCTGCGGCAGGGAACGGCCGCGCCCGCTATAGCGTGCTGCAGCCCATCTACAATCTGCACGACCGCGCCGCCTATGAGGGCGCGCTGGAGGATCTGTGCGTGGCCGAGGGGGTCGGCGTCTTTCCCTATTACGGGCTGGCGGCCGGGTTCCTGACCGGCAAATACCGCTCGGAGGCCGATTTCGGCAGAAGCGCGCGGGGCGGCGGCATGAAGAAATACCTCACGCCGCGCGGGCTGAAGATCCTGGGCGCGCTGGACGCGGTGGGCGCACGGCTCAACGCAACGCCCGCCCAGGTGGCGCTCGCCTTCGTCATGGCCCGGCCCAGCATCGCCGCCCCCATCGCCAGCGCCACCAGCGTCGCCCAGTTGAACGAGCTGATGGGCGCGGCGCGTCTGGCGCTCGATGCCAATGCCCACGCCACGCTCGAAGCCGCCTCGGCGGCTTAGCCCGGCTGGAAAAGCCTGAGGCCGACATACTGGCGGCGATCCGGCCGCCGCGGTGGCGCGTATCGCCATCGTGCGTCAATTTGGCAGCATCGCCCCAACCGCCGGCGTGACAGCATTTGCACGCATCCTTGCGGGAGGTGCGTCATGCTCAATCGTCGTGAGTTTTTGATGGCGTCGGCGGCGTCGCTTTCGTTGGGCGGGTGCCAGTTGTGCCCGCCGATCGACTATAACGGCCAGCCGGAAGACGACAGTTTCGAACATCCCCTCATCGACATTCATTGCCATGTCTTCAACGCGCGCGACGTGCCGGTGGTGGAGTTCGGCAGTGAGACGGTGCTGCGTGAAATGCGCCTGACGGTTCTGAAGCCGTTCATCCGTCCGCTGCTGCGACGCTATGTGAAACGGGCGAGGACCGTCGCGCAGGAGCGCGATGTGCGGGGGCTGCTGTTGATGCAGGCGGAACCTGCGCCAGACCTGTCCGACGACATCGCCGGCACCGGGCTGGTGCTGGAGAACGTCTATAGCGACGTGATCGCCGAGATGAAGGACGAAGCGGAGGGCAGGAAGGCCGCGCCGGAGTTTTCGCCGGAAGAGATCGACGCCGCGCTGGCCGACCTTTCGGCCGAGCTGCCGATCGGGAGGGCGGGGCCGAGGCGGACGTCTTCCAGAGACTTCGCCAAATCGATGAGCGCGCCGGAAGCCCGACAGCTCGCCATCGAGCTGGCCGAGACCACGCGCGAGAGATCGACCGAGCGGGGCGGGCTTCTGGCCTTCCTGGCGAATATGGTGCGTTCGCGCGTCGACCTGACTTCGCGCGCCGTCGCGTTCGCCGGACCTTCGTCCCGCGTCCGGATGATCACGCCTTCGATGAACGACTACGACCTCTGGTATGGAATCGAACCTGGCGCGCCGGGCCGTTCGTCGCCGATGAAAGATCAGGTCGATCTCGCCGCCGACATCGCGCTGCACCGCGCGCCCGCCAATGCGCTGGTCAACGGTATCGTGGCGTACGATCCGCTGCGACAGGTCTACGATCAGGTTTTGGGAACGGCCGGGTCAATGAAGGCGATCGACGTGGTGAGGTATGCCGTGCGCGAGCGCGGCTTCGTCGGCGTCAAGATATATCCGCCTATGGGCTATCGGCCGATCGGAAATTCCGGCCGCGATTTCAGGCGGTCGCCCGCCATTGGGATCATCGACAAGATCACACGCACGGCGCGCCAGGCCGATCCGACCTTCGACTTCGGCCGGGCGCTCGACGATGCGATGGACGAGCTTTACAGGTTCTGCCTGAACGAAGGCGTCGCGATCCTTGCGCATTGTTCGAATTCCCAGAGTACGTTCGAGGGATCAGGCCTTTCTGCTGCGCCGGCCTACTGGCGGCAGGTGCTGGAGAAGCCGAGCGTGACGCTGCCGGATGGGCGGGTGCTCGACTATCGACGGCTCCGCCTGAATCTCGCGCACGGGGCCGCCATCTGGTGCGTGGTAGAATCCGGGTCGGGCTGCCAGAACACGCAGCATTGGCGCACGGACATGCTCGAGATGTTGACGGCCGGCACGGTGGACGCGCCGCGTTATCCCAATCTCTATTGCGATATGGGCGATGCGGAGACGCTGACCGAGGAAGGGTCTCGCGTGAAGATCGCCGATTACATCGCCGCGCAGATGCGCGCATCGCCGCGCGGCGCGGACGTGCTCAACCGAATTCTCTACGGCACCGACTGGTTCATGCTCAGCAAGACGCGTGGATACGGCACGTATCTGGGGGCGTCATCGGCGTTCTTTAGAGACCTGTCATGCCGTCTTGGCGACGGGCGTGACTACGCGACGGAGATGCTGTGGCGCAACGCCGCCCGACATCTGGGGCTCGTTCCGGACGGCGCGACCTACAAACGGCTGAAGTATTTTTATCGGCATAGTCCGGCCCAGGCGGCGCTCCTCGACAAGGTGATTGTGCGGGCGTCCGACAGGCCCGGCGCGCAAACCTATGACTGCGTCGCCGGCCTACCGTCCTGACCCCTCGCCTGAGCGGACCTATCCCGGCTGGAAGGCCGGGTCGCCGGTTTGCCAGAGGCCGAACAGGAAGATGTCGGCCCATTCGCGGTCGCGCTGGGCGCGTGTGCTGCCAAGGCCGTGGCCGGCGTCGAAATCGACGCGCAGCAGGGTCGGCTTGTCGGAGCTTGAGGCCGCCATCAGGTGCGCCGTCATCTTGGCGGCGTGCCAGGGATCGACGCGCGGGTCGGTCATGCCGGTCGTCAGCATCACGCCGGGATAGGCGGTTCCGGCTTTCACGTGCTGCGTCGAATCCATCGCATAGAGGCCCTTGAAGCCGTCTTCCGTCGTGACCGAGCCGAACTCGGGAATGTTCGGCGGGCCGTTCTGGCCGAACTCGGCGCGCAGATTGTTCGAGACGCCGACCTGGCTGACGACCGCGCCGAACAGGTCGGGCCGGTCGGTGAGCGCGCGTCCCACCGTGATCCCGCCCGCCGAGCCGCCGTTGATCACCACTTTGCCGACGCCGGTCCAGCCTTCCGCGATCAGGTGCTCGGTGCAGGCGATGAGATCGCCCCAGGTGTTGTGCTTGTTCAGCAGCCGGCCCTGTTCATGCCATTCGCGGCCGTATTCGCCGCCGCCGCGCACATTCGCCGTCGCCCAGATGCCGCCGCGCTCCATCCACGCGATGTAGCGCGGCCCGAAGAACGGTTCGGAATTGATGCCGTAGCTGCCATAGGCCTGAAGCAGAACAGGGGCCGATCCGTCCTTGGCGATGTCTTTCCTGTAAACGATCGAAACCGGAACCTTGGTGCCGTCCTTGGCCGTCGCGAACAGCCGTTCCGACGTGTAGGGCGAAACGTCGATGGCCGGTTTGGCGACCAGCGCTGTCGCGTTCACCGCGCCGTCGGCGGCGATCTGGTAGATCGTCGCCGGCGCGACCCAGCTTTGCAGGTTGATGAACGCGCCGTCGCGGCTGGTGTCGGCATAGATGCCGCCGATGGTGCCGTCATAGGGCAGCGCCACGTCGGCGAGCGCGCCGTCGGCGAGCTTTTTCAGACGCGCCACGCCGCCGTCCAGATACAGGACATAGATGCCGTCCTTCGCCGGATACAGGTATTGCAGCACGGCCTCGGTCTCGGCGATCGCGACCTTGGCGGACGCAAGATCGGGCTGAGAGGCGCTGACATGCAGCGCGCGATAGCGCGGCGCGTCCTTGTAGGTGACGAGATAGACATCATCGCCGCGGAAGGCGACGCCCGTGACCTTGTCGGCGGGATCGCAGACCTTCTTCCAATCCGGCGCGCCCGCCGTCACCTGATCGAGGGACGCCGTAAAGACGGTGATCTCGTTCTGGACGCCGGCGATCAGCAGCGCCACCACCTTGTCCGAGCCGGGCTGGGTGAGCACGCCCGGGAACTCGATCTCGCTGATCTCCACCGCGCTGTGCAGCCCGCGCGCCAGGATCTTCACGTCGTCGGCCGGGTCGGTGCGCAGCCTGTGCAGCCAGCAGACGGAATTCTTGTAGTAGTCGGTCGATCCTTTCGCCGCGTCGGCGGCCAGACGGTTGAAGAAGAAGCCGCTACCGTCGGGCAGCCAGGCGATCGAGGCGTATTGCGCGCGGTCGATGCGCTCGGGCAGGATCTCGCCGCTCTCCACCGCCATCACATGGATGACGCTGTCTTCCGACCCGGCCTTGGAAAGCCCGTAGGCCAGATGGCTGCCGTCGAACGAGGCGGTCCAGTAGTCCATCGAGACATGGACGTCGCCTTCCGACAGCGTCGTCGGATCGACCAGAACGCGCTCTTCGCCGGTCAGGCCGTTGCGGACGGTGAGGACGAAATTGTCGGCGCCGAGCGGGCGCTTATAGGCGAACACCTTGTCGCCCGCGACCTGAAGGCCGCCCAAAATCTCAAGGTCGCCCGCCAGGGCCGAGACGCGGGCCTGCATCGCGTCATGGCCGCCCAGATGCTTCAGCGTCCGCAGCGTATGCTCGGCATGGCCGCGCATGAACCGCTCCCAGTCGGGATCGGCGGCGTTCTCCATCCAGCGATAATTGTCGGTGACTTCGGTGCCGAAAAAGGTCTCGGTCACCGGCTCGATGCGGGCCACCGGCTGGGGCGGGATCAGGTCGGGCGGCGGGCCCATATTGGCGAAGGCCGCGCGCGGCAGCAGGCCGATGGCGGCGGCAGCGGCGGCGGAACCAAGAAGCGTGCGACGGCTCAGCGTGGTCATGACGGTCCTTTCGGGGCCGGCCTTTCGGGGCCGGCCCGGGCTCATTCGGCGGGCAGCCTGCGCCCGGCGCACGCGGGATTCAATACGCCTTAGGTCGCGACCCCAGGCTCACTCCGCCTGCGTCTTCTGCGCCTTCGCCGCCGTTTCCTCGGCGTGCTTCTGCAGGGTCTGCATGACGGCCCCGCCCGACGCCGCCATCAGCGCGGCCGAGTTCGCCTTGGTGTGGTCGTAGCTGTCGATGCGGCCGGCATTGGCGCCGTTGATCACCGGCGTCACATAGCGTTGCCACATCTCGTAGGAGCGTTTTGTCTCCTCCCACGGGGCCCAGTTATGCGCCAGCTGCAGGAAGCAGCCGAAGCCGCCCTGTTTCTCCTGAAGCCGCCGGATCTGCGCGATGGCGTCGTCGGGGGTGCCGACGACGAAGGTGCCCTCGCGGATGCCGCGCTCCAGCGGGTCTTCGTTGGGGTCCTGGTTCATGCTCAGCGGGCTGAGGTTCGAGAAATAGGCCGCCCATTTGTCGTAGCCGAAGCGGACGTTCTTCATCGCCTGCTCGCGGGTCTCGGCGATATGCACCGGGCCGACGAGGCGCAGCCTGTCTGGGTCCATCGTCTGGCCGTTCTCTGCGGCGACCTCGTTGGCGATCTTCCAGTTGACGGCCAGCGCGTCATAGCCGCCGGCCTGGGTGGCGGCGACGCATAGCAGGCCCAGCCCGTGCTTGCCGGCCAGCTTGCCGCCCGACGGGGTGATGGACGAGGCGACCGCCACTTCCGGGTGCGGCCAGGAATACGGCCTCAGCTGGCAGACCGCGTTCTCCAGCGTGAACCACTCGGTCTTCGCGGTGACGCGCTCGCCCCGGAACAGGCGCAGGATCACCTCCAGCGCCTCGACCATCCGGTCGCGCTGAACCGTGGGGTCGATGCCCAGCTGGAAGGCGTCGGACGGCAGCAGGCCGGGGCCGACGCCGAACATCACGCGCCCGCGCGTCTGGTGGTCGAGCTGGATGATGCGGTTCGCGACGGTCAACGGGTTGTGGTAGGGCAGCGAGACGACGCCGGTGCCGAGTCTGATGCGCTTGGTGCGTTCGGCGGCGGCGGCGATGAAGACCTCGGGCGAGGCGATGATCTCGACGCCCGCCGAGTGGTGCTCGCCGATCCAGGCTTCTTCATAGCCGAGGCGATCGAGGTGCTCCATCAGCTCCAGGTCGCGATGGATGCACAGGGTCGGGTCTTCGTCGGTCGGGTGGAACGGCGCGAGGAACACGCCGTTGCGCAGTTTGAGGGTCATCGGTCCATCTCCCGCCGCGCCCTTGGAGGGCGGGCATTTTGTATTTTCGATGTCCGATTGGCGCACCGCCGGACGCGCCGCGCAAGCCTGCCGCCGCGTGAACCCGAGCCCGTTTCGTGATCGGGAACGCGGCGGCTTTGTCTCAGCCGGGCGTCAGTTCACCCGGCGCTCCTGGCCCGCCCAGTAGGGCTCGCGCAGTTCGCGGCGCAGCACC
>CAZBPO010000071.1:2021-12111 GCA_964493795.1 uncultured Flavobacteriaceae bacterium | reverse complement strand
CGCCGCGCTCATCACGGGGGCAGGGGAGGACGCCGTCGCCGCCCTGTTGGCGCTGCCGGCCATCGCCGTGGCGGCCCAGCTTCTGACGCCTGCGGGCGAGGTCTGGTCGCATCTGTGGAGCACCGTGCTGCCGGGCTATATCGGCAACACGCTGCTGCTGGCGCTGCTGACGGCGATCGGCGTCTTCGTGGTCGGCGTCGGCGCGGCCTGGGCGACGACCATGCTCGATTTTCCCGGCCGGCGCTGGCTCACCTGGGCGCTGGTCCTGCCGCTGGCCGCGCCCGCCTATGTCGTCGCCTATGCGCTGGCCGATTTCTTCCAGGCGGCCGGTCCCCTTCAGAGCTGGCTGCGTGACGTCACCGGCTGGCGTGTGGGCGATTACTGGTTTCCCGATATCCGCTCGCTTGAGGGCGCGGCGCTGATCTTCGTCGCCACGCTCTACCCTTATGTCTATCTGCTCGCCCGCGCCGCCTTCCTCCAGCAATCGGCCGCCGCGCTCGACGTCGCCCGGACGCTGGGGCTGGGGCCATGGCGGGTGTTCGCACGGGTCGCCCTGCCGCTGGCCCGCCCGGCCATCGCCGGCGGCGTCGCCATCGCGCTGATGGAGGCGCTGGCCGATTACGGCGCGGTCTCGCATCTCTCGGTGCAGACTTTCACCACCGGCATTTTCCGCGCCTGGTATCAGATGGGCGACCGGGCGGCGGGGGCCCAACTCGCCGCCGCGTTGCTGGGCTGCGTGCTGCTTGTGCTGCTGCTGGAACGCCTCAGCCGCCGGGGCCGCGCAATCCACGCCACCGGCCAGCGCGCCCATCCGCCCGCCCGCCGCCGTCTTTCCGGCCCATGGCGCTGGTCGACGCCGCTGCTTTGCGCGCTGCCGCCGTTCCTCGGCTTTGCGCTGCCGGCGCTCGCGCTGCTGCGTCTGCTGGTCGAACGCGGGCAGGGGCAGATCGACGCGCGCTTCCTCTCCGCCACGCTCACCAGCGTGACGCTCGCCGCCATCGCCGCCGTGTTGACCGTGATGCTGGCCATCCTGCTCGCCTATGCCCGGCGCGCCGCGCCCGGGCGCGTGACGTCATGGTCCGCCAATCTGGCGGGCTATGGCTATGCGCTGCCCGGTTCGGTGATCGCGGTCGGCATCCTGATCCCGATGACCTTCCTCGATCGCGCGATCAACAGCTGGATGGTCGAGACGTTCGACATCCGCACCGGGTTGCTGATCACCGGCACGGCGGCCGGGCTGGTGTTCGCCTATGTCGTGCGTTTCGCGGCGCCCGCGCTCGAAGCCGCCGAAGCGGGTTTCCAGCGCATCACGCCCTCAATCTCGGCTGCGGCGCGCACCCTGACCGCCTCACGCGGCGAAGCGCTGCGGCGGGTCCACGCGCCGCTCATCGCGCCCGCCGCGCTGACCGCGGCGCTGGTCGTTTTCGTCGATGCGATGAAAGAACTGCCGGCGACGCTGCTGATGCGGCCGATGAACTCCGAGACGCTGGCCGTCCTCGCCTATGGCTATGCCGCAGACGAGCGCCTGGAAAGCGCCGCGCTGCCCTCGCTCGCCATCGTCGCCGTCGGCCTGCCGGCGGTCATCCTGCTGATGCGGCGCATCGGTCAGGGCCGAAGCTAAACGAAAACGGCCGGGCACCAGGCCCGGCCGTTCCATTTTACATCGATCCCGGATCGGCTGCGCCGTCCGGGATGACGCGGCAGCAGGCTGCGCCTGCCGCGCGCGTCACTTCCAGCCGACGCGGTCCATGATCTCCTGCGCCGCCCGCTGATTGCGGCCATAGGCGGCGACGTTCAGCGTGTCGGCCTTGAACGCGCCCAGCGAATCGAGGGCGGGGTTGCCGGTTTCGCCGCCCGCCACGGGGTATTCGTTGTTGCCGGTCGAGAAGTAACGCTGCGCCTCAGGGCTCGCCAGATACTCCAGGAACTTCACGGCGTTGTCGCGGTTCGGTGCGTGCTTCAACACCGCCGCGCCCGAAATGTTCACATGCGCGCCGTCACCGTTCTGGTCGGGGAAGATCGGCTGCACCTTGTCGGCGACCGCCTTGTCCTCGGCCTTCTCGCTGCCCAGCAGACGAACGAAGTAGTACGAGTTGGCCAGCGTCACGGCGCACTCGCCGGCCGCGACCGATTTGATCTGGTCGGTGTCGCCGCCCTGCGGCTGCTTGGCCAGATTGTCGACCACGCCCTTGGCCCAGGCCTCGGCCGCTTCCGGCCCGATCTTCTCGATCATCCCGCCCAGCAGCGACAGATTGTAGATCGCCGAGCCGGAGCGCATGCACAGCTTGCCCTTCAGCTCGGGCCGCGCCAGATCGGCATAGGTCTGGACCAGAGCCGGATCGAGCGTATCCTTGGCGACATAGATGATGCGGGCGCGGCGCGAGAGGCCGTACCACTGGTTGCCGGGATCGCGATATTCGGCCGGGATGGCGGCGTTCAGGGTTTCCGATTCGATGGCCTGCAGCAGGCCCTTGTCTTCCGCGCGCCACAGATTGCCGGCGTCGGCGGTGTAGAACACGTCGGCCGGGCTGGCGTCGCCCTCGGCCTCGATACGGGCCAGCAGCTCGTCGGTGCGCCCCTCGATCACATTGACCTTGATGCCCGTCGCGGCCTCGAAGCCGGCATAAAGCTGTTTGTCGCCATCATAGTGGCGGCCGGAATAGAGGTTGATCTCGGCCGCGCCGGCCATCGAGGTCAGCGCCGTCGCCAGGATCGCGCCGGTCAGAAACTTGAGGCTCATAGGGTCAACTCCGATTTGTCCGCGACAGGGGTGCTATCACGTCCCAAAGCATTCCTGCAATCCATTCGCAAAAGCGTGATCAGCCGTTTGATTTTCTTGATCTTTCGTTTCTGCTGGCGTCATCGGCGCTTGCCGCTACTGTGCGGCGGATGAGGCCGCGCCGATGAAACGCGTCTGGAGAGGGCTGGGGATCGCGGCGGTCGTGCTGGCGCTCGCCGCTGGGGCGCTCGTCGTCTTCGCGCCGGTCGGCGGCTTCAAGACGCCGCTCGAGGCGCAGGTCGCCGCCGCGACCGGTCGCGCCTTTCACATCGACGGACCGCTCAGCCTGACCTTCACGCCTGAACTCGCGCTCGATCTGGGCGGCGTGACGCTGGGCGCAGCCGATGGACCTGAGGCATCGGCGCTGGCGAAGGCGCGGCGGGCCGTGCTCGCGATCCGCTTTCTGCCTCTCCTCTCCGGCGACGCGCACGCCACCGGATTGACCCTGGAAGGCGCAGAGCTGGTTTTCACGCCGGGCGGGATGGGCTGGCGTTTCGCGCCGGCCGGCGGCGCTCAGCCGCTCACGCCGTTCGATGCTCTGCCGTTCGGCGATCTGCGCCTCGTCGACAGCCATGTTCGCATCGGCGATCTGGTGATCGAGGCGCGCGATCTGCGCCTGCGCTGGCCGCAGCAGGGCCAGACCCTCGGCGTCTCCGGCGAGATCGGATTCCGCAGCCAGGTTTTCGCCGTCGAGGCGGTGCTGGAACGGCGCGATGCGCTGATGAGCGGCGGCCGCGTGCCGCTCCATCTGGAATTCAACTCCGCTCTCGCCCAGGGCTCGATCGACGGCATCGCCGACATCGCCGCCCTGGCGTTCGAGGGCGGCGTATCGGTCAGCGCGCCTTCGACCCGTGCGCTCGCCGCCTTCTTCGGCGGCGCCATCCCGGGCGACCGCGCCTTCGGTGAATTGTCGCTCTCCGCCGCCGTGAAGGCGTCGCCCGGCGAGATTCATCTGCGCGACGCCCGCTTCGCGCTGGGCACGGCGACGGGGGCGGGCACCTTCGCGGTCCGCCTTGCCGGCGACCGCCCTTCGGTCTCCGGCAGCGTATCGGTCGACCGCTTCGCGCTTGGCGACTATCTGCATTTCGCGCCGCAGGACAGCGCCGACGGCTGGCGCGACGCGGCCTTCGACCTCTCCGGCCTTGCTGGCTTCGACGCCGATCTGACGGTCAAGGCCCGCAGCGCCGAGATCGCAGGCTTCACGGTCCAGAGCCTCGCCATGACCTTGTCCGGCCGGTCGGGCCGCCTGTGGGCGCGCATCGACAACGCCATCGCCTTCGCCGCCATCCTGAACGGCACCATCACGGCGAATACCGAGGGCGGAACGCCGCGCATCGGCCTGACGATGGCCGCCGAAGGCTTCGACGCCCAGTCCGCCATCGCCGCCGCCTTCGACGGCGTGGGTCTGACCGGACGGGGCAACATCAAACTCGACCTCACAGCCACGGGCTCGACCCGCCGGGCGCTGATCGCCAGCCTGTCGGGTAAGGCCGATATCGTGCTGATCGACGGCGCGCTCGACGACATCGACCCGGCCGAGCTGGCGCGCACGGCGGCCGACGAAGGCGGCCCGTCAGGTCTTGGCGGCGATGCGGCCGTCGCCTTCAAGCGTTTGTCGGGCGCTTTTGAAATCCAGAACGGCCGCGCCCGCTCAAGCTCGATCCGCCTCGTCAGCACTACGGTGCGGATGGACGCGGCCGGGATGTTCGATCTGCCGGCGCGCACGCTCGCCCTGCGCGCCTTTCCGATCTTTACGTCGGACGTCGATGGCCGCCGCGACCCGGCGAACGAGCACCGGCTCGCCATGCCGTTCGTGATCGCCGGGCCATGGGCCGCGCCGGTCGCCGAGCCGGACTGGCCGGCGCTGCATGCCGCGCTTCAGTCGGGCCGCATCGCCCCGGAAGCGCTCGAGCTTCTGCCCGAGCCGCGCCGCGCCTGGTTCAAGGAGATCGTCGCCAGCGGCGTCCAGCCGCCCTGGCCAGCCGGCATTCCCCGGCCCGGGAACGCGCCAAGCTGGCAACCCTGGTAGAGTTTCAGCCCGCCAGCACCAGAGCGCTGGGGAAGGTGAGGCGCACGGTGGTGCCCTTGCCCGGCTCCGAGAGGATCGCGAACTGCGCCTTGTTCGCCTCCACCAGCGCCCGCGCCAGCGGCAGGCCCAGCCCGGTGCCCTCGCGCCCGCGCCCCGAGCGCGTGCGCCGGTAAGGCTCCATCGCGCGTTTCAGGTCTTCGCCGTCCATGCCGGGCCCGTTGTCGTTCACCTCGATATGGGCCGCGCCGGCAGCGTCGACATGAGCCGCGATGGTCACCTCGCCGTCCTCGCCGCTGAACTTCACCGCATTCCCGGCCAGGTTGAGCAGGATCTGCTTCAGGCTGCGCTCGTCGGCGACGATGGCCGGCATGTTCTTGGGAATGCTGGCCGACAGCCGCACGCCGCTCTTGTCGGCCAGCGGCGCGAGCAGACTCAGCACGCCCATCACGATGGGCCTGATCTCGACCGCGTCGGGGTCCAGCTCGATGCGCCCGGATTCGGCCTTGGACAGATCCAGCAGGTCGTTGATCAGGCTCAGCAGCAGGTTGCCGCTCTCGCGGATGTCGTGGACATAGCCTTCGTATTTCGCGTTGCCGATCGGCCCAAGCCGGCCCTGCTCCATGATCTCCGCGAAGCCGATGATGGCGTTGAGCGGGGTCCGCAGCTCGTGGCTGATCTTGGCCAGGAACTCGGTCTTGTGTTGCGAGGCGATCTCGGCCTCCTCGCGCGCCCGCCGCAGCGCCTCTTCCGCCGCCCGCGCGGCGCTGAGGTCGTGGAACTGAACCAGGATTTCGCCCGTCGCCAGCCGCGCGAAGGCGGCGCGCACCGGCACGCTGTCCGCGCCCTTGTGGATGCGCGTCTCGCGGCCGTCCTCAAGCGCGCGTTCGATGCCGCGCGCCCCGCTGGCCGCGACATAGGCGGCGGCGTCGGCCTTGAGGTCCGGCGGCAGCATATTCAGCAGCGGCTCGCCCCGGGCGCTTTCACCCAGCAACTGCGCCGCGCGCACATTCATCGCGATCACCCGGCCCGCCGCGTCGGCGGCCAGCGCCGGGTCGGACAGCGCCGCGACCACTTCTTCCAGCGCTGCGCTGGGGGATGCGACGGTGGTGATCGGCGGCTGCGGGTCCGGTTCGACTGCCAGAGTGGGGGCCAAGGCGGGAGCGGGGGCAGGGGCCGTCGCCGCGCGCGGCTCGGGAACGGGCTCGGCCGGCGGTTGCGGCGCGGCCACGATCATCGTTGTCGCGCTCGCCCGCGCGGCCTCAAGCGCCAGCCGGTCCTCGACATCCTCGAACGCGATCAGGATCTGCGCCGCCTGATCCTCACCCAGCCGCTTGGCCTGCACGCGGCAGCGGCGCAGGCCATAGCGGGTTGCCACCGGCAATGTGCGGGTCAGCGCCCCGCGCGTCTCGACATCCTTCAGGAAATCGGCGGCGACATAGGGCGACGAGAACACGATGCCCAGTTCACCGGGCAGCAGCAATTCGTTCGCCTCGGCGTTGGCGACAAGGCGCTGGCCCGCGCCGTCGAACACCGCCAGCGCCGCCGGGGCCGCGCCGAACAGATCGGCCGGCGCAAGGCGCGGCTTGGCCGCCGGTGCTCCGGCCAGAACGATCGAACCGGCGCGCCCGTCGCCCAGCAGCGCCGCCTCGCCGGTCATCCGCGCGTGCGGATCGTCGGGCCCGAAGCGGCGGTCCAGCAGGTCGTCCAGCGTCGCCTCGCCGAAATGCGCCAGCGCGGCGTCATTGGCGAAGACCACGCGCCGGCGCGCCACGTCCCACAGCCAGGCAGGCTGCGGCGCGGCGGCGATCAGGCGCACGCTGTCCTCGAAAGACCGGCTCATTCACCCCTCCGGCCCGATCTGGGCCGACTCGCGACAAGTTTAGGCATCCCGGGCTCCGGGGCCAATGAAAGCGCGTTCAGGTGGTTAAGATGGCGCACTGACGCTTGCGCGGGGGGCCGCGCCGCTCTAGAAAGCCCGCCCGCACAGATGTGCCGCCTTAGCTCAGTTGGTTAGAGCACCGGTTTGTGGAACCGGGGGTCCCCCGTTCGAGCCGGGGAGGCGGTACCACCTTTCCATCCCACAAAGATCGACACGCCGTCCGGTATGCGCCGGGCGTCAGTTGACGGTGATCGCGCCCGTCATGCCCAGTTCGCTGTGACCCGGCATCGAGCAGGCGAACTGGAACGCGCCGGGCTTGTTGAAGGTCCAGGCGAAGCTGGCGCTCTCGCCCGGCTTCGCGGTCACCGCATTCGGCATGTCGTGCGCCATGCCGGGCATTTCGGCCACCATCTTGCGGTGCGCCTCGAAGAAGGCGGCGTCGCCGACGCCCAGCTCGTGATCCTGCGTGCCGTCATTCACCAGCACGAAGCGCACGGTTTCGCCGGTTTTCACCTCAAGCTTGCCTAGGTCGAAGGCGATCTCGCTGGCCCGGATCGTGACGGTGCGTGTCGCCTTGGCGGGATCGCCGGGCGCGCCGAACCGGGCGGTGTCGTTCATGTGGCTCATGTCGTGGCCGTCATGGTCCCCGTGATCGCCATGCCCCCCGTGACCGCCATGCCCGCTATGTCCGCCATGGTCCTGCGCCGCGGCGGGGGCGACGGCCAGCATCGCGGCAAGAATGAATGCGATCCGCATGTCTCTCTCCTTCAGAACCAGACGCGCAGGCCTGCGCGCAGCGAGCTTTCCTCGACATCCCGCCCGGCCGCCCGCGCAAGGCCGGCCGTCTCGCCCAGCGCGCGGGCATATTCCAGCCGCACGAACGGGGCGAATTTCCGCGTGATCTCCCAGCGCAGCGTCAGTTCGGCCGTCACGCTGGAAAAACCGGCCCCGACGCCCAGCGCGGGCACATCCTGCGCGAAGGCCTCCAGCGCCACTTCCGGCGTCAGCACCAGCGTCTGCGACAGCAGCAGGTCGAATTCCTGGCTGAGCTGTGCCGAGAGGTCTCCGTCCTCGCTGAGATACAGCGCCGCGTCGGTCTCGAAGAAATAGGGCGCCAGGCCGAACACCCCGGCGGTCAGATAGGCGCGGCCTTCGGGCTCGATGTCATAGCGCACGCCCGCCTTGGCCTCGAAGAAGTCCGAGATCGGCACCGAATACAGCGCCTCGATCTCGAACGTCTCCAGCGCGCCGCCATGCGACTCGCCCTGGCTGGTCAGCCGGAATTTCGACGTGTCGCCGCCGATCCACGCCTCGGCGTCCCAGCCCCAGACATCGGCGTCGTCGGCCCGGCCGTATTCGGCCTCGATCCGCACCATCCAGTAGGTGAGCGTGTCGTGGCCGTGATGGTCGTAGGTCGCCGGGGCCGACGTCGCAGGCGGCGGAGCGTCTTGCCCCGTATGGCCGGCATGGCCGTCGTGAGCGCCCGCTGCGGCCGCGAGGATCAGAGCGGCGATCATCGCGTCGCCGCCTCGCTGATCGTCACCTTGGCCATCATGCCGGCCGCCATGTGGTTCAGCAGGTGACAGTGCAGGGCCCATTCGCCCGGCTCGTCGGCGGTCAGCAGCACGCTCACCGTCTTGCCCGGCGGCACGATCACCACATGCTTGGTCGGCAGGCGTTCGGGCGGCTGCCCGTTCTCAGGCTGCACATGCGGTCCGTGCAGGTGCATGGGGTGCGCCATCATCGTCTCGTTGACATAGGTGATGCGCACCCGCTCGCCATAGGTCAGCGGGATCGGCTCGCTGTCCTCGAACTTCTTGCCGTTCAGCAGCCAGATATAGCGCTCCATATTGCCGCCCAGCGTCACGGTGATCTCACGCACCGGCGCGCGCGTATCGGCGTTCGGGGCCAGCGCCCGTAAGTCGGCATAGGACAGAACCTTGCTGTCGGGCGGTGAGCCCGACGCCCAGCCCATGGCGATCGCCTCTTTCGCGACGCGCGGGTCCATCGCGGCGGGGTCGTGACCGCCATGGCCCATCGCGGCGTGATCCATCCCGGCCATGTCGTGACCTTCATGCCCGCCATGGTCCATGCCGCCATGCGCCGCGCCCATATCCTCCATGGTCAGCAGCGCGCGCGGATGCATGTTCGGCACCTCGGCCTCCATGCCGGGGCGGGGGGCCAGAGTCGCCCGGACATAGCCCGAACGGTCGATCGCCTCGGCGAAGATCGTATAGGCGGTGTCCGCGTCGGGGATCACCACCACGTCATAGGTCTCGCCGATCCCCATGCGGAATTCATCGACCGGCACCGGCTGCACGGGGTTTCCGTCGGCCGCGACGACGATCATCTTCAGCCCTGGAATGCGCACGTCCATGAACGACATGGCGTTGCCGTTGATGAAGCGCAGCCGCACTTTTTCGCCGGCGCTGAACAGCAGCGTCTGGTTCATCGCCGCCGAATGGCCGTTGATCAGATAGGTATAGCCCGTCACGTCCTGCAGGTCGGTCGGGTCCATGCGCATTTCGCCCCAGTCGGCGCGATCTTTCAGCGCCGCCGAAAGGCCCACCCGGTCGACGTCGCGCAGGAAATCGCCCAGCGTTCGGCGTCCGTAATTGTAATAACCGGGATCGACCTTCAGGTTGCGCATGATCCGCGCCCCGCGCTCGGGGTGGATGTCCGACAGCATCACCACATAGTCGCGCTCGGCCTTCACCGTCTCGCCGCCGGCCGGCATGATGACCATGGGGGCATAGACGCCGTCCTGCTCCTGAAAGCCGGAATGCGAATGGTACCAATAGGTGCCGCTCTGACGGATCGTGAAGCGATAGGTGAAGGTCTCGCCCGGCGCGATGCCGGGAAAGCCGTTGAAGCCGGTGACGCCGTCCATGAAGCCGGGCAGCAGCAGCCCGTGCCAGTGCAGCGAGGTCTTCTCCTTCAGCGTGTTCGTCACGCGGATCACCGCCTCGTCGCCTTCTGTGAAGGTCAGCAACGGCCCGGGAATCGTGCCGTTAATGGCCAGACGGTCGTAACGCTTGCCATCCACCGTCACGGCGGTTTCGCCGATGGTCAGGTCATAGGCGCGCTCCGCCGCCAGGGCGGGCGCGGCCGTCAGTGCGGCGGCGAGGATGAGCGGTGCGAAGCGTATCATACCCCCCTAGGGTATATGCCCGCGCTCCGCCGCGCCAGCCCGGCGACAAAAATTTCACTCAGTTTAAGCAAGAAGCTTCATTGGCGTTCCGGCCCACTAGTGCCTAAATCCCTGTCAGCAGAATGGAGATTGCGCCATGTATCCGACCCAGAACGACCTTCCCCTTCAGACCCGCGACGCGATGGTTCGGCTGTTGAACGCCCGGCTCGCCGATACGATCGACCTGGCGCTTCAGATCAAGCAGGCGCACTG
>CAZBPO010000071.1:0-2011 GCA_964493795.1 uncultured Flavobacteriaceae bacterium | reverse complement strand
CGTGTGAAAATCATCGGCTTGCTGAATACGCTGCTCGCCGACAGTATCGACCTGCAGAGCCAGATCAAGCAGGCGCACTGGAACGTGAAGGGGCCGAACTTCATCGCGCTGCATGAGCTGTTCGACAAGTTTCACGACGAAGCGGAAGCCTATTACGACGATATCGCCGAGCGCATCACGGCGCTGGGCGGCACCGCCTACGGCACGGCCGTCACGGTCGCCGAGAAAACCACGCTTCCGGGCTATCCCACCGACATCGCCGACGGCCAGGCCCATGTGAAGGCGCTGTCGAATTCGTTCGCGACGCTGGCCAAATCGGTGCGCGCCGCCATCGATACCGCGACCGGCGCGGGCGACGCCGACACCGCCGATCTCTTCACGGGCATCTCGCGCGGGCTCGACAAGTCTCTGTGGTTCCTTGAGGCGCACCTTCAGGCGAAGGACTGAGCCCCTGGCCGCCTGATTCGCGGCGCGCAGGTCCCGTCTCCGCGAGATGTCGTTCCGCGGTACGGGCGTGGGCGCGACGCATGGTCGCAAGGGCCGCGCGCGGGCCCCCAGCCTCGTCGCGCGCGCCGTGTTCGGCGCGCTTGAAGGGGCGGCGCAGGCCTCGAAATCGGGGGGAAATCGCCGCAAACGCCATTGCGGATCGACATGAAGAGAATGTAAGAAATATGTGATCGCTGGGCGTGCGACGCCCTGGGTCGCACAAACAGGGGACTTCAAGTCATGAAGCGTATTCTTTCCATCGGCTCGGCGGCGCTGTTCGCCCTGTCGCTCACCACCTCCGCGCTGGCCAACGGCCAGGGCTCGCCGATCGAGCCCGCGCCCACGCCCGTTCCGCTCGAGCCGGCCGGCCCCGCTCCGGCCCAGACGGTCGAGAAGACCCAGTCGAGCCAGAACTGGTGGCTGATCGCCCTCGCGGCCGTCATCATCATCGCGATCATCGTGATCGTCTCGGACGACGACGACGACGACGACAACGACAACCGCTAAGAGCTTCTGCAGGCGCAAAGCCTCCAGGATCAGGGATCAGGTGAGCGCTCGCGCTCCCCTTTTTCTTTGTCGCCGCCGCAGAGCGCGCTGCAACGGCGTCATCATTCGTCACTTGAGCCCTGACGGCGCTGCCATCATGGTCCGCGCCCATCTCAGCCGCTTCAAGACGGTGTCCCGTGCCTGCCTCCGCAAAGGTCGAATTCGCCCGCATCTGGCCGATACAGGGCGGCGCTGCGACCTTGCTGCTCGCCGGGGCGCTGCACTTCACGCTGACCCCCGCCTATGCCCAGGCCGCCGGCTTTTCGCCGGCCCAGCTCGGCCTGATCGGCTCGGCCTATTATGTCGGCTTCCTGATGGGTTCTCTGTTGAACCCGCTGGCCTTCCGCGCCCTCGGCCATCGCCGTCTCTTCGTGGTCTATGCCGTGGCGATCTCCGCCGCCGTGGCGCTGCAGCCCCTGCTGCCGGGCGCGGTCCAGTGGTTCATCCTGCGCGCCCTGGTCGGTTTCCTGGCGGCCGGCATGTTCGCGGCGCTTGAAAGCTGGCTCAACGCGGTCGCGACGAACGCCAACCGGGGCCGGACGCTCAGCGCCTATTCCATGTCGAATCAGGTGGCGCTGGCCGGCGGGCAATATCTCTTCACGCTGACCCCGGTCGAAGGCGGTGCGGGCTTCTACATTTCCGCCGCGATCCTGCTTCTCACCATGGCGCCGTTCTCGGCCATGCGCGGCGACCCGCCGCCGGCCCCTGCTCAGCGCCGCATCCGGGTCGCCGCGCTGTCGCGCGCGTCACCCGTCGCGTTCGCCGGCTTCCTCACCAACGGGCTTGCGACCGCGCCGTTCTGGGTGCTCGGGCCGGTGTTCGCGCGTGACAACGGCTTCGGCCAGGCCGCCGTCGCGCTGTTCATGAGCCTGCCGGTGCTCGGCTCGTTCGTCGCCCAGTGGCCGATCGCGCGCCTGTCCGACGGCACCATGTCCAGCATCGAGACGCCCGCGCTGAGCCTCGTCGCCATGGTCCTGCA
>CAZBPO010000070.1:9296-12315 GCA_964493795.1 uncultured Flavobacteriaceae bacterium | reverse complement strand
GGCGAGCGAACGCGATGAGCCAGGACGCCCACCCCCGACTGTCATGGTCGGCGAAGGCGGACCATCCACGCCTTGAGCGGCGGCAAAGCCGTGGATGGTCGGCCGTCGCCGACCATGACATCTATGTGCGTGTTTCCGCAGGTCAGCCAGCGTTCCAATCATGAGCGCCCGCGTCAAATCCGCCATATGGGTCGCCGCCTATGTCCGGCGTTGCCACGCCAGCGGCTGTCCCGCCTTCGTCACCCGCAAAGGCGACCCAGACGCCGGCGATATCCTGATCGCCATCGACCGCCTCGACGGCGCCCAGCGCCTTTACGGCCGAGAACGCAACGCCAAAGGCGACCTCGTGTTCGCCCCGCTCACCGACTGGGTCGATCCGCCCGCCTTTCAGGCTGCCGTCGAAAAACAGACCCGCTTCGACAGCGACCTCTGGCTCATCGCCGTGGAAAGCCGCACGGGCGAGGCGTTTCTGGACGAGTATTGACCTTCCCGCCCCGGGCCCGCATATCGCCCCCATGAAAGCCTACGCAGCCATTCGTTTGTAGCGCGCGCGATCCGCCTCGCCGCCCTTACGCCTGCCCGCTTTCCGAAAGTTCCAGATCATGTCCGAGACCACCGCGCGCGAAGCCGCCAAACGCCGCACCTTCGCGATCATCTCCCACCCCGACGCCGGCAAGACCACGCTCACCGAGCATCTGCTGCTCAAGGGCGGCGCGATCCATCTGGCCGGCGAGGTGAAAGCCAAGGGCGAGCGCCGCCGCGCGCGCTCCGACTGGATGAAGATCGAGCAGGAACGCGGCATCTCCGTGACCTCGGCGGTCATGACCTATGATTACAACGGTCACACCTTCAATCTGCTGGATACGCCGGGCCACGAAGACTTCAGCGAAGACACCTATCGCACGCTCACCGCCGCAGACAGCGCGGTCATGGTGATCGACGCCGCCAAGGGCATCGAGGCTCAGACGCTGAAACTGTTCGAGGTCTGCCGCCTGCGCGACATTCCCATCGTCACCTTCATCAACAAGATGGACCGTGAAGCCCGCGATCCGATGGAGACGCTCGACGAGATCGCCGACAAACTTCAGCTCGACGTGACCCCGCTGATGTGGCCGGCCGGCATGGGCCAGAATTTCCGCGGCGCGGCGCATCTGGAAACCAACAGCTTCCTGCCCTTCGCCAAGATGGGCGAGCACGGCGCGCCCGTCGCGCTCGACGGCAATTCGCTCTCCACGCTGCTCAGCGCCGAGGAGAAGGCCAAGCTCGATGAGGATCTGGAGTTCGTGCGCGGCGTCTGCACGCCGTTCGACCTTCAGGCGTATCGCGAAGGGCACCAGACGCCGGTCTTCTTCGGCTCGGCGCTCAAGGATTTCGGCGTCGAGCAGGTGCTGCGGGCCATCGGCGCCCACGCGCCTGCGCCCAAGGCGCTTAAGTCCGACAAGCGCATGGTCGAGCCCGGGGAAGACAAGGTCAGCGGCTTCGTCTTCAAGGTCCAGGCCAATATGGACCCCAACCACCGCGACCGCGTCGCCTTCATGCGCATGGTCTCAGGCCACTTCAAACGCGGCATGAAGCTCAAGCCCTCGGGCTCAGGCAAGGTCATGTCGATCCACAATCCCGTGCTGTTCTTCGCCAGCGACCGCGAGATCGTCGACGAGGCCTGGCCCGGCGACGTGATGGGCATTCCCAATCACGGCACGCTGCGCGTCGGCGACACGCTGACCGAGGGCGAGGATCTCGTCTTCACCGGCATCCCGAACTTCGCGCCCGAAATCATCCGCCGCGTCCGCCTCGCCGATCCGCTGAAGGCCAAGCACCTTCAGCGCGCGCTGGAAAGCCTCGCCGAAGAAGGCGTCACCCAGGTCTTCAAGCCGCAGCTCGGCTCGCAGTGGTTCGTCGGCGTGGTCGGCCAGCTTCAGCTCGACGTGCTGGCCCAGCGCATCAAGCAGGAATACGGCCTCGATGTCGGCTTCGAGAGCGGGCTCTTCGAGACCGCCCGCTGGGTCAAGGCCGAGAACCCGGCCGACCTGAAGACCTTCATGGACGCCCACAAGGGCAACATGGCCGAAGATCGCGACGGCGCGCCGGTTTTCCTCGCCAAGTCGGGCTGGGAGCTGAACTATACCGCCGGCAAATACCCGGCGGTCGTCTTCACCGCCACCAAGGAACGGGGCTAGGACATAAATGCTCATCGCCACGCGCAGCCTTCTTCTCAGCGTGGCGATGGCATTCGCCGCTCCCGCCCATGCCGGTCTCTCGCTGGACGAAGCCGAGACGGTCGCGATCCAGGCATGGGCCGACTACGCCGAAGGCTTCGCCGCCGAGACCGCCGACGAACTGGCCAGCGAGGCGATCGACGCCGACGGCCACACGCTGCGCGTCAAGACCGTCCGCTTCTCGAACCACCAGGGCACGCCCTGCACCGCGCCCTGCGCCGCGCCGGACGCAGAGGCGCAGCCGCTCTTCATCTCTCTGCATGGCGGCGGCGGCGGGCCGGCCGAGATCAATGACGAGCAGTGGCAGAACCAGATCGGCCTCGGCGAAAATTACCGCCCGGCCAACGGCATCTATCTCGCCCCGCGCGCGCCCACCAACACGTGGGATTGCTGGCACAGCGCCGCCGTCGATCCGCTGCTCGACCGGCTCATCCAGGCGCTCATCGCCGCCGGCACGGTCGATCCCGACCGCATTTATCTGATGGGTTATTCAGCCGGCGGCGACGGCGTCTATGCGCTCAGCCCGCGCATGGCCGATCGCTTCGCCGCCGCCTCGATGATGGCCGGCCACCCCAACGGCGTTTCGCTGAACGGCCTGCGCAACCTGCCCTTCTCGATCCAGGTCGGCGCGGAAGATGCCGAGTATGACCGCGCCAATGTCGCCGCCGAATACGGCGCCAAGCTCGACGCACTGCAGAGGGATGATCCCGAAGGCTACGCCCACTTCACCGAAATCCATGCCGGCAAGGGCCACTGGATGGGCGGCGAAGACCGCATCGCCGTGCCGTGGATGGAAGGCTTCA
>CAZBPO010000070.1:0-9286 GCA_964493795.1 uncultured Flavobacteriaceae bacterium | reverse complement strand
CGCGACGTCACGGCCGACCGCGTCGTCTGGCGTCAGAGCGGCCAGCTCCGCAACCGCTTCTACTGGCTGGCCGTGCCCGAAGGCGAAGCGAAGATGGACGACGAGATCATCGCCACGCGCGAAGACCAGACGATCACGCTCTCGGGCCCCTCGGGCCGCACCGTTCTGGTGCGCCTGAACGACGACATGGTCGATCTCGACGCGCCCGTCTCCATCGTCACGCCGGATGGCGAGGTGTTGTTCGAAGGTGTCGCCGAACGCCGCGAGGACGTCATCGTTCGGACGATCGAGGAACATGGCGACTGGCGCGCCATCTTCGCGGCGGAAGTCGAAGTGACGCTGCCTTAGGCCGCCTGCGGCTCGCCGGCGCCGTTGCGCACGCGCCAGAAGCGAATCACGCGCTGGGCGGCGTCCACCGGCACCTTGTCGTAAAGCTCCAGCAGCTCATACGCCGCCGACAGCGAGCGGGTCTCGTCCGCGCGGCTCAGCGCAAGGGTCGAGAAGGTCTGACGGTCGAACCGGCAGGCGCGCGAGGCGATCGCCAGCGCTTCGGGGTTGGGGTCGGCCAGCACGCGCTTGGCGGTCTTCAGATCGAGAGCAGCCAGCTTGGCGAAGACGATCGCCGTCTCGGCCTGGCGCTTCTGCTTGGCCAGGTTGACGAGCACGCCCTCGGTGATTGGGCCGCTCTTGGCCAGATGCTCGATGAAGGCGTTGGCGCGCGCCTGCTCGGGGTCCGGGGCATGGCCCTGCATTTTCATGCGCCGTTCCGACTTGCGGATCGCCCCGTCGATGATTTCCGGATCCAGCCCCTCCATGCGGTTCAGGATCACGCGCTTCAGCTCCGCCGAGACGGCGAAGAACATTTCGTTCAGCAGGTGCGGCGGCAGATCGGCGCGCGTCACCATGGGGCGGCGCAGCGCCTCCACCGAGCCGGCCTTCTCCGTCAGCGTCTCCATCGCCTGCTCGGACAGCGAGGCGCCTGCGTTCGAGGCCAACCGCACCAAAACGTTCTCGTCGCCACGCGCCACGATCGCATCCGACACGGCGGACGACACCGCTTCGCGGCCGGCGATGGCGTGCAGGTGCTCCTGGCTCTTCAGCTTGGCGACCGCGATCAGGTCGGCGTCGTGCAGCGCCTTGCTGCGCGCCAGCACGGGGCCGGCGACCGAAATCTCGTCGCTGGCCAGCTGCATGATCAGCCCGCGGGGGGCGTTCGGCACGGCGGCCAGACGCACCGCCAGGTTGCGGCGGACGTCCATCTCCATCTCGCGCGCCACGGTGCCCAGGATTTCGCCGAACTGGTTGTTTTCCCGGTCGTTGTATTGCTCCGGGCCGGCCATGAAGAGGTCGGTCATCTCCCGCAACAGCTCGCGCCGCTTTTCGCTGGAAGGTTCACGCGCAAGGTCGATCAGGCGGGAAAGATTGCCGTGGGCGGCGGGCATGGCGCGGACGCTCTTGAAAGTACGGAACTCGCCGCCAAGCTAGCCCGACTTTCTAAAGAAACCCTTGGAGCCACAGCGGAAATCCGCAGTTTGCGTGGCGTCAGGGCTCCAGCACCTCGACCCACTGGTCGGGGTAAAAGCCGTTGAAAGCCGTCCGCAGAGCGCAGGAATAGGCCCCTACCATGCCGAACTCGATGTAATCGTCGTCGCCCAGCGTATGCGGCAGCAGGATCGGCCTCGGCATCTTGTCCAGCGTATCGCAGGTCGGCCCATAGATGCGGTAGGGCCGCCGCGGGCCGCCCACCTCGACCACCTTGTTCACGCCCGTCCGCATGAACACCCGGCGGGGATAGTCGATGTTCCAGTCGGGCAGCGTCATCTCGTCGAACGAGCCATAGACGCCGTCATTGATGTAAAGCCTGTCGTCGCGACGGCGGATCACCTGGGTGATCACCGAAATGCCCTCGGCGCACAGCGCCCGCCCCGGCTCGCAGAAGAACTCGGCGTTCTTCGCCAGCTTCAGCGTCTTTCGCGCCTCGCGGATAGCGTAGAAATAGGCGTCCATCGGCGGGGCCGGCACGCCGGGATAGGGGGCCGGAAAGCCGCCGCCCACGTCGAAGCCGTGCAGCTCCACGCCCGCCGCGTTCACCGCATCGCGGCAGATCTCCAGCGCCTGGCGATACGCCATCGGCCGGATGCACAGCGAGCCGACATGGAAGGTCAGCGCCGGCGTGAAGCCCGCCGCCGCCACCTTCTTCAGCAGCTCCGCCCCGGCGGCGTAGTCGACCCCGAACTTCGACGAAAGCTCAAGGAACGCGCCGTCCACCGGGGTCGCCAGACGCACGAAAATCTTCAGCTGCTTGCGCTCGGCGGGCAGCGTGATGCCCGTCTCCTCGTCGATCCGCTGCAACTCGCGCTCGTCGTCGATCACGAACGAGCGCACGCCGTATTTGCGATAGGCCTCGCCCGCCGTGCCACGGATGCGGATCGGCGCCATGAAGTGACAGGTCGCGTCCTTGAAGCGGTCGGCGATCAGCTTCACCTCGGGCAGGGACGCGGTATCGAAATGGCGCAACCCCGCTTTGTAGATAAGGTCCAGCAGCGGCGGGGCGGGATTGGCCTTCACCGCATAAAGGGTCTGGCCCGGAAACCCGTTCATGAAGGTTTTCACGGCGCGCGTGATGCGCTTGGGGAACAGGGCATAGACCGGAAGCTCGGGCTTCAGCGCCTCGATCGCCCGCGCGACCGACGGATAGCGCTTCGGCCCGCTCGGCCCCACCTTGTCCAGCCGGGCCAGCGCCGGGGCCGCCGCAACCTTCTTCGCCATCGCCAGGGAATCCTTCAGCCCGCCACGGGAACGCGCGACTTAAGCGCCTCGCACCCCGAAAGCAAACGCTGCCGACGGCCGGATTGACGCCAACGCGGCGACCGCTAGGTTCCGATCCTGAATTTGGGGGATTCTCGCATGTCCATGACACAGGGCGAACTGCCGCTGCGGCCGGGGCCTCTCGCCGGCGTGCGCGGCTTCATAGAAGGCAGCCTGTTCCAGAATTTCATCCTTGGCGTCATCCTGCTGAACGCCGCCGTACTGGCGCTGCAGACGGCGGAAGAGACGGTAGGCGAGTTCCTGCCGGTGCTCGCGGTCATCGACACGATCTGTCTTGGCATCTTTGTCGTCGAACTGGCGGTGAAGCTGGTCGTCTATCGCTTCTCCTTCTTCAAGAACGGCTGGAACTGGTTCGACCTCATCGTCGTCGGCATCTCGCTCGCGCCTGCAACCGCCGGCCTGTCGGCGCTGCGCGCCCTGCGCGTCATGCGGGTGCTGCGCGTCGTTTCGATCATCCCCAGCCTGCGGCGGGTGGTCGAATCGGGCATCCGTGCCCTGCCCGGCATGGGCTCGATCGTACTGGTGATGGTGGTTCTGTTCATTATCGGCGCGGTCGTCGCGACCAAGCTCTATGGCGACACCTTCCCGCAATATTTCGGCACGCTGGGCGACTCGCTGTTCAGCCTGTTCACCGTGATGACGCTGGAAGGCTGGCCCGACCTGGCGCGCGAGGTGATGGAGCAGCACCCCAACGCCTGGGCCTTCTTCATTCCCTTCCTAGTGGTCACCGCCTTCATGGTGCTCAACCTGTTCATCGGCGTCATCGTGAACGCGATGGAAGAGACCGCCCAGGAAGAAGAGCTCCGCCTCGAGGAAGTCGAGCGCGAGCTCAATGCCGCGCTGCTGTCCGAGATTCGTCAGCTCCGGGCCGAGATCACGGCCATGAAGAGCGACAAGTCCGGCTAGGGCCCGGCGCGCCGTTTCAGGCGGCGGCGCGCGCCCGATGGGTCAGCGCGACCGCCGGCAGGTCATGGCTCAGCGCAGCGACCAGCGCCGGGATCGCGCGGGCGTCGAACATGCGCTCGATCCCGCTCAGCCGTGCGACGTCCAGCGTCGCGACGCTCAGGCTCATGCCCGGAAAGTCGCGCCCCCTCACCGCGTCGTCCTGCAAAAGGCGGATGTCGCCATGCCGGCGATCACGGCAGATGCGGCCGAAGGCGGCGCAGACATTGTCGCGCGGTCCTTCCAGCACCTGAAAGAAATAGCCGCCGCCATAGGCCAGCAGGCCGGTCAGCTGCGCGTCCGCGTTATAGCGGCGCGCGCCTTCCGCGATATGCGCGAGCGCTAACGCGTCCAGCCTGTCATGGGCGGCGCTGAGATAGCAGAGCTGACGGATCATGCGCTTCGTCCCTCATGAAGCAGGGACCAAGCCTAGGCGCGTCAAGGTTAGCGAAGGATAAACCAGCCTGCGGCGGGCTTCAGGCCGCCGCCTGAAGCACCTGCACGCCGAAAGCGGCCTGCGCCGCGTCGCCCAGCACCGACACGATGGTCGCGGCCGGCAGAGCGCCGTTGCGGGTGCGCGCGGCGATCAGATGGGCGGCGTCGGGATCGAGGACGCGGGCGGCCATGGGCGTGCCGGTGAAGGTGCGCTCGGCGACCAGAGTGTCCTGAAGAATGCGGACCGAACGGTGGCGGCGGTCGGCCGTCAGTTTCGCCATCAGCCCGTCGATCGCTTCGGGCGACCCTTCCAGGATCTGCAGGAACAGGCTGCCGCCGTAAGCCAGCAGGCCGGTGACGCCCATCGCACCGTTCCGGGCGCGGGCCGTCTCGAGGATCGCGGCCAGGTCTTCGTTCGAGCCGGGGGCGCAGGCGGTACTCAGGTAAACAACTTGGCGAATCATGACCGGGCTTTCTTCTTCAAGCCTGATAGAAATAACGAGGCGCGGATTTACGGCTTATGAACGAAATGCGGCGGCCGTGCGGCCGTGATCGTCACAAACCGCGCCAAACCCGATCACGTGATTTTTCAGTCCGTAACAGGACCGGCCGCCCGCCCTATTCGGCGGCCTCGGCCATCGCCGTCTGCGGCGTCATCGGCAGGAAGGCCCTGACCGTCGTGCCCTCGCCCAGCGCGCTCTCGATCTCCAGCCGGCCGCCATGCATCTCGACGAACGAGCGCACCAGGCTGAGCCCCAGCCCGGTGCCCTCATGCTCGCGGGTATAAGCGCCTGCGGCCTGTTCGAACGGCCGGCCCAGCCGCTTCAGGTCTTCTTCGCCGATCCCCACACCGTCATCGGCGACGCCCAGCCAGAACCATCCGGCCTTCGACGCCGTGGCGATCTCCACGGTTCCGCCGGCCGGCGTGAACTTGATGGCGTTCGACAGCAGGTTCAGCAGGATCTGCTTCAGCGCCCTGCGGTCGGCCACCAGGCCCGGCGCGGCGGCCAGATTGGCCGTCAGCGTCACTTTCTTGCGCTCGGCGGTGACCTTCACGGTCTCAAGGCACTTGGCGATCAGGTCGGCCGCATCCACCGGCTCGGGCGCGATGTCGTATTTCCCCGCCTCGATCTTCGACATGTCCAGCACGTCGCCGATCAGGTCCAGCAGGTGCCGCCCGCTGTCGTGGATCAGGCCGGCATACTCCTTGTATTTCGGCACTGTCACAGCGCCGAACATCTCCTGCCGCATGACGTCAGAGAAGCCGATGATCGCGTTCAGCGGGGTGCGCAGCTCGTGGCTCATATTGGCCAGGAACTGCGACTTCGACGAGTTGGCGCGCTCGGCGAGATCGCGCGAACGCGCCAGCTGGTCCTCGAACGCGCGGCGCACCGAGGTGTCGCGCCCCACGGCCACGATATCCACCGCCGCGCCCCACGCGCCGTCGCTGACCGGGTCGCAGCGGAACTCCATCCAGGCCAGTCCGCCGCCCGCCTTCGCCATCCGCACCTCGGCAGAGGTCGGGCGCTTCAGGTCCGCGGCGTCGATCAGCGTCTCCGACAGCACCGCCCGGTCGGCCGGCGCGACGAAATCGAACACGCTGCGGCCGACCAGCGCCGCCGGGTCCAGCCCCAGCAGACCGACGCTGGCGGCCGATGCGAAGCGCAGCTCGCCTGAGGGCGTCAGCCGCAGGATCAGATCGCCCGCCCCTTCTGTCACCGCCTGGAACACCAGCGCCCCGCTGCGCGCCGTGGCCTGCGCGCGACGCTCGGCCCGCGTGACCGACCAGATCGCCGCGCCGGCATAGGCCGCCGCCGCCAGCGCCACGATGGCCCGCACCAGCGGCGTCTCTGCGGCCGGCAGCAACGGCGCGGCCGTCAGGCCCAGCGGCGCGGCCAGAGCCAGCAGGATGATTCCAAATCCGGTCGCGCCCGCGCTCCACAGGATCATGCGCGGCTGACGGGTCAGCGCGCCGTCGGCCGGCAAGACCAGCAGCCAGGGCAGAAACGGCGAGGTCAGCCCGCCGGTCAGGCTGCAGAGATAGGCGATGAACAGCGTCAGGCTCGCGGTCGCCCCCGCTTTCGCCGCCGCGTCCCGTTCGGGCGCCAGCGCCATCAGAGCAAAGCCGCCATGCGCCGCCAGCCAGACGAAGGCCAGGCCCTCGGCCCAGCCGGGAAGCGCGATGAACGCCGTGTAAAGGATCAACGCCGCCAGACCGGCCGCACCGCCGATGGCCTGGCCCAGAACGAATCCGCGATCCGGCGACCGGCGCGCTGGCGCGCCGAGCAATGCCGAAATCTTACGGAAAACCGCCATTTGTGGCCCGACCCACCTTCTTGGGAGGTAAGGAATGCCTCACCGCCGTTAAGGATCGCTGAATCGGGATCAAGTTTATTTCCGATTTACTAAGGTAAATACTTCGTATTTGAACGAAATATTCCGAAAATTCCTCGAAAATTTTCCGACAAATCGAATACAATATCACAGTATTGGTCGATGTGTTGTTATGTATACTGTGTCAGTCGCGGACTTTCTTTGAATTGCGTGCAAATTTAACGGTCCAGTTCACCGCAATTCAGGAGCTATCGACCAATATCGCCCTGTCAATTTCGTAGGGTGTGTTTCCCGATGATGTTCCTTCTCCGCGCGGCGTTCTGGATCGGCGTGGTCGCATTCTTCATGCCGGGCAACCAGGCGGCGGACAGCCTGACCGGCGGCGCCCGCCAGGCGGCGCTTCAGGCGGCCAGCATGACCCAGTCTGCGGCCTTCGTCGAAGTCGCCAGCGTGTGCGCCGAAGACCCGCGCCTCTGTCAGGCAGGGCTCGACGCCGTGGACGGGGCGCAGGACATGGTCGTGGCCGGGCTGAACGCGCTCGCTGCGGCGCTCGACGCGGACGACGCGCGCGCCAACTGAACCCCCAGCGGGCCGTTTCCCCTTTTCGGCCCGCCGCACCGGCCAGGGCACGTACGCGCAAGACGCGGACGTGCCCTTGTCGCTGACGCCGTGTAAGCTCGCCTCGCGTTCGGGCGATAGCCAGGGTTCCAGCATCATGGCCAAGACGATTATCTCAGCTGCATTGTTCGCCGTGCTCGCCTTCTCGGGCCGGGCCGAAGCCGCAGCCGGCTTCACCGAAGATCTGCGCCAGTGCCGTGACGGCGAGACGCCCCAGCAGCGGGTCGAAGGCTGCATGGCGGTCATCGAGTGGGGCAGGCTTCAGGGCGACGCGCTGGCGGCCGCCTTCGTCTCGCTCGGCAACGCGCTTGAGCAATCGGGCGAACCGGCCCGCGCCGCCGCCGCGCTGAACGAGGCGATCCGGCTCAATCCCGAGGCCGGCCGCTACCACTATCTGCGCGCCATGCTCGTCGCCCGCCATGAAGGCTGCAAGACGGCCATGCCCGATTTCGACCGCGCCATCGCGCTCGGGACCGACGGCCCCGAGGTGCACTACTTCCGCGGCGTCTGTTACGAGACCGCCGACGCCGCACGCGCTCTGGTCGATTTCGACACCGCGATGCGAAAGGATCAGTCTTTCGTTCCCGCCTATTTCGGGCGGGCTGCGGCCTTGGCCGAAATGGGGCGGTACGACGAGGCGCTGGCCAGCGCGCAGGCCGGCGTCGCCCTCGCGCCCGACAAGCCGGACTCCTATGTCTCTCGCGCCGGCATCCATGTGGCGCGTGGCGAGACCGGGCTTGCCAAGGCTGATCTCGCCAAGGCGCTCGGCCTCGACCCGGCCTTCATTCCGGCGCTCGGCGGCCTCGCCGAGCTGACCTACAAAGACGGCCAGCTGGAAACCGCGCTCGGCTATTACGACCGCATACTGGCGATCCGCCCGGACAATCCCGCCATCCTCAACAATCGCTGCTATCTCGAAGCCGAACTCGGCCGACTTGAGGAGGCGCTCAGGCATTGCGAGGCCTCGATCGCCGCCGGGGCCAACGAAGTCAATCTCGACTCGCGCGGCTTCGTCCACCTCAAGCGCGGCGACTTCCAGCTCGCCCATGCCGATTTCGACGCCGCGCTGGCACAGGCTCCCGAACTTCCAAGCTCGCTCTACGGACGCGGGCTGGCGCGCCTGCGCCTCGGCCAGATCGATGAAGGCCGGGCCGACCTCGCCGCCGCCAACGCCATCGACGCCGAGATCGCCGCCTTCTACGACAAGAACGGCCTCAAGCCCTGATGCCCGACACGTTCGATCCGGGCTTCGATCCGGCGGCCCATGCGCTCGCGCCGCAACGCTGGTTCGACGATCTCAGCCTCGGGGAAGTCTTCCCCCTGCCCTCGCGCACCCTGGGCGACGGCAATTTCACCGCCTTCCAGACCGTCAGCCTCGACAACCATCCGATCCACTACGACGCCGAATACTGCAAGGCGCGCGGCCTCAAGGCGCCGCTGGCGCACGGGCTTCAGGTGCTCAGCTTCACGGCCGCCGGCGCGGGCCTCTTCCCGCACCAGATCGGCGATGCGCTCATCGGCTTCATCGAGGTGAACGCAAAATTCCTGAAGGGCGTCTTCCCGGGCGACACGCTCTATCCCAGCCTCGTCATCACCGCCCTGACGCCCCAGCGCAGCACCGGCCTCTGCGAGATGCGGGCCACCGTGCACAACCAGCACCGCGAGCTGGTGCTCGACGGCAAGCACACTTACCTCATCCGCCGCCGCCCGCCGGCCTGATCGAACGCTGGCCGCGCCTCACGCCGAGGCTCCCGCCGCCGCCTCCATCCAGGCTTCGATCCGGCCCGGCCGCCGCCCGCCGCTCGTCAGCCCGTAATGTTCGGCCAGGCGCTGGAGGCCCAGCCTGACCACCGCCTTGCCCGCGCGCTGCGGCCAGCCCAGCGCCCGCTCGGCCTCGTTGAGCCCCCGCGACAGGCAGACCGTCTCGAACAGCATATCGCTGATGCCAGGGCCTGTGGCGTCCAGCGCATCCATCACGCGCCGGCGCGCATCCAGCGCCGACGCGCTCAGGCTGCTGGCTATGTCGCCGTCCGGAGCGCCGCTGCGCGGCGCGGCGGCGATGTCGAGCGTCAGGCGCGAGGCGGCGGCGCGTCTGGAAAGCGATTTCGAGCGCGCCCATTTCCGCCCG
>CAZBPO010000069.1:257-12330 GCA_964493795.1 uncultured Flavobacteriaceae bacterium | reverse complement strand
TCCTGAACAAGTGCGACGAAATGGAACGCGCCACCGTGGCCGAGTTCTACCAGCGCGCCTTCGGCCAGGAACTGCCCGAAAGCGCCGCCAAGGTGATGGTGGCGTAGGGCCGCCGACATCGAACAGACGGGAGAAAGCCCCGCTCCGGCGGGGCTTTTCTTTATCGCGGTTCAGATGGCCGGCGCACCTTCGCGCCACCGCCCCGCCGAAACCAGCTCGCCGTCCTTGTCGTACAGCGCGCCCAGCCCATGCGCCGCCGCATTGTGGTTCAGTTCGCCGACATAGCGCGACCCGTCCTTGAAGGTCACCACGCCGACGCCCTGATCGTCACCGTCGCGCGCGGTCTCCACCCGGCTGCCGTCACGCCTGTGCATCACAAGAGGGCCGACGGGCTTGAGATCCACGAACCGGGCGAGGATGAAATCGTCCATCCGGATATCCGTGAAGTAGTCGTCCGACCAGGCGCGGGGCGGGGTGAGATCCGCAATCTCGGTTTCCTGATAGCTGCCATATCCTTCAGATCGGAAATCGCCGCAGACCCATCTGTTTCGCTTGACCGTCGCTTCCTTGACCCAGGCGTCTCCCATGTCGCGAACGCAGCCGAGCTTGAACTCGCCCTGCTCGACCAGCCCGGAGGAGATGAATGCGCCGATTTGCGAGCTCGCGAAGCCGTGCGGAACAAGCCCGTCGAAATTCCCGCGCCACGAGGTGTCAGGACGCAGATCACTGTCGTCGGCGCGATACATACCGATCACCCACAGCACGCCTTCGACGAACCGGCCCTCGCGCCATCGACCCTCCCAATAGGGATAGCCGTCGATGGAGTGATGTCCTTTCCCGTCCAGCACGCAGCCATCGGGCGTACAGCGCCCTTCACCGACCCAGAGCAGCGTTTTCCCGCCTTCTTCCACCTTTCGGCAGAAGACATTTCCGTCGACGAAGTCGCCCTCGTCACAACGCCTGAAATAGCGCGTGACCAGATCGCTCGCCTCATGGGAGACTCTGGCGCCATCCTGCCGCGCCTTGTCGCCGACGACGAATGCGTCCAGCGCCTCCGCCGACGCCTTCAGCGCCCGTAGCTCCACCTCGCGCGCCGCCTTGGCGACGGCCTCAGCGCGGCGGGCGACGGGCCGCACATGTTCAGGAAGCTGCAGCAGCGCCGGAGAATCCGGCTCGGACGTCGGTTCAGGATCGGGCGCGGGCTCGGCCACAGGCGCGGCCTTGGCAACGACGTCAGTGCGAGGCGTCCCAGCCGTGTCAGGTGACGGCCCACCCCAGCGCAAAAGCACTGCAGTCGCGATCGCGGCCAGCACAGCCAGAACAGCCCCCACGGCCAGCATTGGCAGGCGGCGACGGCCGGCGACCGGCCGGGCGGCGGTCTCGTCGCCATCCGGCGGCGACGTAAACTCGCTGGTCGTCGAGGTCTCGCCGTCGAACGCCGCCCGCCGCGCACCGGGGTCGCGTTGCAGCAACCCGGCGATGATGGCGGCCAGATCAGACGGCACGTCCTTCAGGTCGGGCACGCTTTCGCGGGCCGACCGCGCCGCCTCCATACTGCCCCCGATGGGCAATTTCGAGCCGCGCGCCAGAAAGGCCAGGATCAGGCCCAGGCTGTAGAAATCGGTCCACGGCCCCACCGCCCCAAGGCCCGGATCAAGCTGCTCGGGCGAGGCCCAGCTCAATTTGCCCGCAAAGCCGCCCGCCAGCCTGTCGATCGCGCCGTGTTTGGCGATGCCGAAATCGATGATCGTCGCCTTGTCCAGGCGTCCGCCGGGCAGGATCACGTTGTCGGGCGACAGGTCGCGATGCACCACGCCCTGCGCGTGCACCGCGTCGAGACCCGATTTCAGCCGCGCGGCCAGCGACAAGATTTGTCCCATCGTCGGCGTGTTGGTCCTGCGCCACTCGGCCAGCGTCGGGCCGTCTATGTACTCGACCGCCAGAAAGAACTCGTCGCTCGCCCGCAGCCGCCCGAACGTGCGGTATTGCACCACGGCGTCGTGCTTCACGCGCTGCAGCGCGTCGGCCTCCGACTTCAGGATATCTGCGAAGCTTTCCCGCGCCGACATGTCGGGCAGCAGCACCTTCACGACCACCCGCTCGCTCTCATTGTGGACGTTACAGGCCTCGTAGGCCGCGCCGAAGCCGCCCTGGCCCAGCTTCCGCACGATCCGGAACTGGGCGATCTCCTCGCCGGGCCTCAGATCGCGCGGCACGAACCAGGTCTCTTCGCGCTCCGCATCGCGCGCGCCAGGCGGCGTCAGCGACACCGAAGGCGTCTCAGCCCGCGCGCCTTGAACCCCTACGGCGCTCAGCACTTCGATCAGATCGTCGATCTGAGGCGCATCGGGGGCGCCGTCCCAGGCGCTGAAATCGGGCGTGTGAATCTGTCGAAACCCGAATGGCGGCCGCACGCCGCCCATCGACACCGGCACAAGCCGCCCGGCGGCGCGGCCTTCGGCGGCTTCGTCCTTGACCCAGTCAGACGCCACCGAAGCGGCTGACCACACCACCAGCACGGCCGGCGCGTCCTGCAGCTTGCCGTCGATCAGCGCCTCGAACGACTGTCCGGCCAGCAGCCGGCGGTCCCACCACAGAGATACGCCGCGCGCCGCCAGCGCCGCGGCCAGACGCTCGACCCACGCGGCGTCCTCGCGCGCATACGAAACGAAGACTTCCCCCGACACGCATCCTCCAGGCCGTATCCCAGGCACGGCGTTGCGGTCACATTAGCTGGCGCGCCGCAGAAGACGACCGGGACGGGTCCGACATATCGTCGCGCTCGCGCGCTCCGCCGACGTTGACATGTTTTTAAGCCGTCGCCGCAAGCATCGGTTGCGGAGGGCCTGATGATCCGCACCAAATGCGTGTTCGAACCGATCGATCGCAAGCGCGACGGCCTCCGTATCCTCGCCACCCGCTTCCGCGGCCGGGGCATGCCGACGACGCGCTACGATGTCTGGATGGCGAATCTGGGTCCGAGCGAACGGCTGCTGAAGGACTACCAGGCAGGGCGGCTGACCTGGCATCGCTTCGCCACGGCCTATCGCCGGGAACTGCGCGAGGGCGGGTCCATCGACAAGCGGAACGTCACCATCAAGAACCACGGCCAGAAATTCACCCTACGTCTGCTCAAGACGCTCGGCCGCAAGGGCGCGGTCACTCTGATGTGCCATTGCGCGGAAGACGCGGACGATTGTCATCGCCATGTTCTGAAAGCGCTTCTGGCCGGAAAAATCTGACTTGCCGTGAAATCGCGCCCTGCCCAAGGGGAACGCTGACAGGCCCGTCAGCCTCGGCTAAGACTTGGCCCCAATGAGCAAACCCGAGACACAGATCGAGCGGTTCAAGCGCGCCGTCGCCCAGACCACACGCTCGATCGCCGCAGAGCCCGAACTCACCGTCACCTACGGCACCGAGCCGCCGGCTTTGAAGGGCGTGCGCGCCCGCCTGCCGGTGCCGTCGCGCGACCTGCCGGCCGCCGACGTGGCGCTGGTGCGCGGCCAGGCCGACGCCTTCGGCCTGAAGCTCGCCTTCCACGACGAGAAGACCCACGCCGCCTTCGCGCCGACCGGGCCGAACGCCCGCGTCATCTTCGATGCGGTCGAGGACGCCCGCATCGAGGCGATCGGCGCGAACGCCATGCCCGGCATGGGCGACAATCTCGCCGCCGTACTGGAACAGCGTTATGCCGGCAAGAGCTACGCCAAGGCGAAAGACCGGGCCGACGCGCCTTTGCCCGACGCCGTGGCGCTGATCGTGCGTGAGGCGATCACCGGCCGGCCGATTCCGAAAGCCGCCCAGAAGATCGTCGATCTCTGGCGGCCCTTCATCGAAGAGCGAGCCAGGGGCGACATCGCGCGCCTGAAAGACATCGAACACGACCAGCAGGCCTTCTCGAAAATCATGCGCACGGTGCTGCGCGACCTCGATCTGGGCGACGAGCTGGGCGAGAACCAGAACGACGAAGACCAGGACGACAGCGAGAACGAGAGCTCCGAGGAGAATCAGGAGCAGCAGCAGGACAGCGGCGAGAGCGAGCAGCCCCAGGGCTCAAGCGCCGACGAGGTCGAGTTCGAGGAAGGCGCGGCGCAGGACGACGACCAGCAGATGGTCGAGGTCGACGCCGACGCCGAAATATCCGAGGACGAGCAGGATGCGCCCGACGACGGGACGCAGCCCATGCGTCCCAACCAGAACACGCCCGACAAGGCCAACGAGCCCGCCTACAAGATTTATTCGACGGCTCATGACGAGGTCATCTCAGCGGACGATTTGTGCGACGCTGACGAGCTGACGCGGCTGAGGGCCTATCTCGATCAGCAGCTCGCGGCGATGCAGGGCGTCGTCACCCGCCTCGCCAACCGGCTTCAGCGCCGTCTGATGGCGAAGCAACAGCGCACGTGGGAGTTCGACCTCGAGGAGGGCATGCTGGACGCTGCGCGCCTCACCCGCGTCATCACCGACCCCACCAATCCGCTGTCCTACAAGGTCGAGAAAGACATGAAGTTCCGCGACACCGTCGTGTCGCTGCTTCTCGACAATTCAGGCTCGATGCGCGGCCGGCCCATCACGGTCGCGGCGATGTGCGCCGACATCCTCGCCCGCACGCTGGAGCGCTGTAATGTGAAGGTCGAGATTCTTGGCTTCACAACCAAGGCGTGGAAGGGCGGCCAGGCGCGCGAGAAATGGATTCAGGACGGCAAACCGGGCCAGCCGGGCCGCCTTAACGACCTGCGCCACATCGTCTATAAGCCCGCCGACGCGCCCTGGCGGCGTGCCCGCCGTTCGCTTGGCCTGATGATGCGCGAAGGGCTGCTGAAGGAGAATATCGACGGCGAAGCGCTGATCTGGGCGCATAATCGCCTGCTCGGCCGCCCCGAACAGCGCCGCATCCTGATGGTGATCTCTGACGGCGCGCCTGTGGACGATTCCACCCTGTCGGTGAATGCCGGCAATTATCTTGAGCGCCATCTGCGCGCGGTGATCGAGGATATCGAAACCCGCTCGCCGGTCGAACTGCTGGCCATCGGCATCGGCCATGACGTCACGCGCTATTACCGCCGCGCCGTCACCATCGTCGACGCCGAGCAGCTGGGCGGGGCGATGACCGAAAAACTGGCCGAACTCTTCGAGGAAGAAGGCGGGCGGCGCGCCGCCGCCGGCGGGCGTGACCTCGCCGCGCCCAGGGCCGCCACCCGGCCCGGCCTTGCGAAAACCAGCCTCCAGGCCGTTCGCGGCGCGGTTGCGTAATCAGGACATCGTCGCCATGGAACTCCGCATCGTCGTCTTCAGCGCCGCCTTCATGGCTGCAGGCTTCCTCGCCATGCACGCCTTCGCCGATGTCGACGTCGCGCCGGTGCCCGCCGAAGGCGTGAAGATCGAGGTGACGAACGTGCCGGTCGAGCTGCGCTCGGCCGATCCGACCGACAAGCGCATCGGGCGGTTGGTCTATCGTGGCGGCGTCTCAGTGGTGCCGTCCGACGACCGTTTCGGCGGCCTCTCGGGCTTCAAGATCAGCCCGGACGGCGCGCGCTTCGTCGCGGTATCCGATACCGGCAACTGGACCACCGGAACGCTGCAATATGACGCGCGCGGCGATTTCGTCGGAGCCGGCGATATCGTCGTCGCACCGCTTCTGGGCGAGGGCGGCCAGTCGCTGCACGGCAAGAGCGACGGCGACGCCGAGGGCCTGGCTTTCGCAGACCCGTTCGACCTGAAAGGCCCGGCCTATGTCAGCTTCGAGCGCAACCACCGCGTGCTCTCTTATGATTGGGACACGAACGGCGCGGCGGCGGCGGGCGAACCTGTGACGATGCCCGACGCCATCAAGGGCCTGCGGAACAATTCGGGCCTGGAAGTGCTGGCGACCCTGCCCGACGGCCGCTTCGTCGCCATCGCCGAGGAAGGCCCCAAGGGCGATGACGACGACAGCCCCGGCTGGGTGGTCGATCCCAAAACCGGCGAGGCCGTCAGCTTCACGATGAAGCGCATCCTGCCCTATTCGCTGACCGACGCGACGCTGCTGCCCGACGGCCGGCTTCTGGTGCTGGAGCGCCGCTTTTCTGTCGCCACCGGCCCGGGGGCGCAGATGCGGGCCTATGATCCCGCGACGTTCACCGAGGGCGCGGTCGTGGAAGGCGATCTCATCGCCGTGATGTTCGCCGGCGTCACCGTCGACAACATGGAAGGCCTCGCCGCCCGCAAGACGGAAGACGGCAAGACGCTGATCTATGTCGTCTCCGACGACAACTTCCAGCGCCCCCTCCAGCGCACGCTGATCATGATGTTCGAGCTCGCCGAATAGCCCAGGCCAGCAAGATCGTGCTCAGGGCCGCCGCGAAGAAGCACCACACCGAGAACAGCCAGTCCTCATAGACGAAGGCGCTGACCGCCAGCGCCGCGCCTACGCCCGCCCCGAACAGACGGATCAGCGGATCGCCCGAGAGCAGCAGCGCGCCGACCGTCGCGGCCGCGTAGAGCGCCAGCAGAACCAGCAGCAGCCCCGCGTCGCGGAAAGCGTCATAGTTCGGCAGCACGTAGCGGATATGGCCACCCTCCGGCAGGCCGGGGGCGAAGCCCGTCACCAGCCCGTGCAGCATGACAAACGCCACGATCGCGCCGGATATCACGCAGGCGATCAGCGCGCGGCGTCGCCACGGCGCGGGCTCCAGCGCCAGCACCGCCAGAGGCGCATAGATGGGCCAGATCACCTGCGCGAACCCCAGAAAAGCGGCGCTGGCGCAGCTTTGCAGGGCGACATCGCCGCCCGCCGCCGCCAGCCACACCGCGCCCTCGGCCGCCTGCTGTACCCCGAACAACAGCGGCACCGCAGCGAACGGCAATACCCGGCGCTCGCGCGTCACCGACAACGCGGCGATCCCGATGACCGAAAGCCCGCCCCCGGCGATCAGGCTGGCGGTCGCGGAAAAGCACATCGACTGGCCCCCGAAACGAAAAGGCCCCGCCGGCAGGCGGGGCCTTTCAGAAATCTATCGCAAGTCGGCTCAGGCGGCCTGGGTCTCGGCGGCGGCGGCTTTCTTGCTCTTCGCCACTTCGCGCTTGATGCGGCGGGCGGCCGGCGACAGGGCGGCGTCACGGGCCTTGGTCAGGAATGCGTCCAGACCGCCGACATGGTCGAGCGTGCGCAGCGCATTGGCCGAAATCTTCAGGTTGAACGACTTGCCCAGCGCGTCCGACGGCACCGAAACCTCGAACAGGTTCGGCAGGAAGCGGCGCTTCGTCTTGTTGTTGGCGTGGCTGACATTGTGGCCAACCTGGACGTCCTTGCCCGTCAATTCGCAGCGGCGCGCCATGGCATGATCCTCGAAACCGATTCCAGATACGGCGCGGGCCGCTGCGGTCGTCGCGCGGCCCTGCCCCTTAAGAGGCGCGCGGTGTAGGGAAATCGGCCCCTTCTGTCAAGTTCGCAGGAATCGCGCGAGCAACCGCTCGGCCGCCGCCGGCGGCGTCATCCGTCCCGCCACGACCTCGCCTTCAAGCCTTTGAGATTCCTCGGCGATATCCTCGTCCGCCGCCAGCGCCGCCAGCAGCCCGTCGCGCAGGGCCGCCTGCATCCATGCGAGCGCCTGCGTCCTGCGCGCGGCGGCAAGGCCGGATTCGCCAAGAAGCGCCCGGAAATCCCCGATTCCCTGCCAAACCTCTTCGATCCCTTTGGCCTCCAGCGCCGAAACCAGCAGGACGGGCACGGTCCACCCTTTCAGCTTGGGCCGCATCAGATGGAGGGCGGCCTTGAGGTCGGCGGCCGAGCGGCGGGCGGCTGGCAAAAGATCGCCATCCGCCTTGTTCACCACCACCATGTCCGCGAGTTCCATGATCCCGCGCTTTACGCCCTGCAATTCATCGCCGCCGCCGGGCGCGTGGATCAGGACGAACAGATCGGTCATGTCGGCGACCGCCGTCTCCGACTGGCCGACACCCACCGTCTCGACCAGCACGACGTCGAAGCCGGCGGCCTCGACCGCCAGGATCGTCTCGCGCGTGCGCCGCGCCACGCCGCCGAGCTCGGTGCCGGCTGGCGAGGGGCGGATGAAAGCGTTTGGGTCACGCGACAGCCGCTCCATCCGCGTCTTGTCGCCGAGGATCGAGCCGCCAGAGCGGCGTGACGAGGGATCGACCGCCAGAACCGCCACCTTGTGCCCGGCCGCGGTCAGATGCGTGCCGAACGCCTCGATGAAGGTCGATTTGCCCGCGCCGGGCGTGCCCGACAGGCCGATACGGATCGCCGCGCCGGTCGCCGGCAGGATCGCCGTCAACAGCGCATCGGCCGCCGCGCGGTCGGGCCTGCGCGTCGACTCGATCAGCGTGATCGCCTTGGCGAGGGCCCGGCGGTCGCCGGCGACGAGGCGGCGGGCGAGAGAGTCAGGGTCGGTCATCGCAGCCCAAATGACGGGGAATTCAGGTGCCTCGCAAGCATCTCGTCGCCACATTCACCCTGTATTCAGCCGCACGACCGCTTATCCAGAGGATATCACCGGCCCAAGGCCAGGAGTTTCAGACCGCAATGAAGAAATTCGTCCTCGCCGCCCTCGCCGCCGCCTCGATCGGCCTCGGCAGCGCGCAGACCCCGCCGGCACCCAAGGCGCCCGATTACACCATCTCGGTCGTTTACAAGGTGTCCCTGCTCGGGCTTTCGGTGGGCGAGATGCGGCTGGAGATGACGCTGCAGGACGGCAACTATAAAACCACGGTCTATGTCGAGCCCAGAGGCCTCGCCTCGACCTTCACCTCCAACACCGTCAGCGCGGTGGCGACAGGGCTTGGCCGTCTTGGTCAGCTTAAACCCGGCCAGTCCTGGGTGCAGCAGGTCTCGTCCAAACGCACGCAGACCGTGGCGATGACTTTCAAGGACGGCGTTCCGCCTGACGTCAACGCCGACCCCGTCTATCGCAACATCGAGAATCCTGCCTCCGACGCCCAGTTGGCCAGGGCGGTCGATCCGGTGAGCGGCTTCGTCTCGATGATGCTCATGCCGACCGCCGGCGCGGGCGAAAAGGCCTGCGGCACGTCGATCGAGATCTTCGACGGCAAGCGGCTCTACGCGTTCGACATGTGGTCCAGCGGCATGCAGGAGGTGCGACGCGGCGCCGGCGGCTATAACGGGCCCGTGCTGTATTGCGTGGCGTCCTATCGGCGCATCGCCGGGTGGGGCGACAAGTACATGGCGCGCAAATCCGACACCAAGATCGAGTCCTATTTCGCGCCCATCGGGCGCGGCGCGAATGGAGGCCCGGCTTTCTATCTGCCGGTGCGGCTGTGGGGATCGGCGGATGTGGGCGATGTGGTCGCGATCCCCGCCTCTGTCACCATCAACGGCAAGGACTGGGCAACGTTCTTCGCCGAAGGCGGCTGACGCCTAGATCTCCACCACGATCTTGCCCACCGCCTGGCGGTCGAGCACGGCCTTCAGCGCCGCCGGGGCCTGCTCCAGAGGGACGACGCGCCCCGGCTCCAGCGTGAGGCGGCCTCCGGAGAACCAGGCGAGGAGCTGGCGGATATTCGCCTGGGCGTGGGCCGGCTCATGCATGAAGCTGAAGCGGGCGATGTCGACGCCGACCAGGCTCGCGCCTTTCAGCAGCGCCAGATTGATCGGCAGCGCCGGGATGCTGCCGGCCGCGAAGCCGATCACCAGATGCCGCCCCTTCCAGGCGAGAGACCGGAACGCGGTCTCGGTCAACGCCCCGCCGACCGGATCGAACACGACGTCCACGCCCTTGGGAGCCAGCGCCTTCAGCGCCTCGCGCCAGCCGGCCTCCGACGTGTCGACCGTCTCGTCGGCGCCGGCCGCGACAGCCGCCGCGCGCTTTTCGGCGCTCGACGCCCCCGCGATCACGCGTGCGCCCAGAATTTTGGCGACGGCGATCGCCGCCGTGCCGGTGCCGCCGCCCGCCCCAAGAACCAGCAACGTCTCGCCGGGCTGCAGCGCCGCGCGATCCTGAAGCGCATGCAAAGCCGTCGCGTAGTTGGTGCGGAACATCGCGGCCTGCGCGAAGCTCATCCCGTCGGGAATGGCGAGCGCGCCGGCCGCTGCCGTCACGGCGAACTCCGCGAACCCGCCGGAGAAACCGCCCGTGATCACCCGGTCGCCCGGCTTCAGCACCGTCACGCCCTCGCCGACCGCATCCACGACGCCGGCATACTCGCCGCCCGGCGCGAAAGGCAGCGGCGGCTTCACCTGGTAGCGGCCCTCGGCGATCAGCGCGTCCACGAAGCCGACGCCCGCCGCTTTCACGGCGATGCGAACCTCGCCGGCGGCGGGCTGCGGGGTCGGAACTTCGCTCAGAGCGATCGCCTCGACCGGGCCGAACGCTTCAACGAGAGCGGCGCGCATGGGTTTCTCCCTGTTTGGCGCTGTCAAAGACCATGCCTGCCGCCCCGTCAGTCAAGGTGCCGAGAAGCAGCGAAGGGGAGTCGGGCTCAAAGCCGATCCGTGCTATGGTCTGCGCCTTGCGGGACAGCACTTGCACCTTACGGAGACATGCAATGGCCAAAATTTCGATGTCCGCCATGATCGCCGCCCTGATGATCGCCGGCCCGGCTTTCGCTGAAGACGCGCCGGGGACGCCCGCTGGCTATGTACGGACCGGCGAGACGTCAGACTGCCTGCGGCTGGCTTCGATACAATCCAGCCAGATCCTGAACGAGCGCCAGATCCTGTTCACGGTGGCCGGCGGAGCCTGGTTGCAGGAGCCGAAAAACTGCACGCCGCTGCGCAAGCACTACGCGCTCAGCTACACCACGTCGATGTCGGGCCTGTGCACCACCGACATGATTACGCTGATCGACGGCGCGACGCCGGGCAGCATTGTCGGCAGCTGCTCTTTCGAGCCGTTCCAGAAACTCGAGAAAACGAGCGCGTCGGCCGACTAGGCCGCCGCGATCTTTTTCTGCGAACGGATAAGCTCCAGCACCTCGGCCGCGCAGGACGGGATGTTGGTGCCGGGGCCGAACACCGCCGACGCACCAGCCTTGTAGAGCGCGTCGTAATCCTGCGCGGGGATGACGCCGCCGCAGACGATCAGGATGTCGTTCGCGCCCTGCTTGCGCAGCGCCTCGGCCAGCAGCGGCACCAGCGTCTTGTGGCCGGCGGCCAGCGACGAGACGCCGATGACGTGCACGTCGGCGTCGATCGCGTCCTGCGCCACCTCTTCGGGCGTCTGGAACAGCAAACCGACATCGACGTCGAAGCCGATATCGGCGAAGGCGGTGGCGATCACCTTGGCGCCGCGGTCGTGCCCGTCCTGGCCCATCTTGGCGACCAGCATGCGCGGGCGGCGGCCTTCTTCCTTGGCGAAGGCGGCCACATCAGCCTGGATTTTCGCGTAGCCTTCGTCGCCTTCATAGGCCGCGCCATAGACGCCGCTGATCGTGCGGATATCGGCGCGGTGACGGCCGAACGCCACCTCCATCGCATCGGAGATTTCGCCGACCGTGGCGCGCGCCCGCGCCGCATCGACGGCCAGCGCCAGCAGATTGCCGTCGGCCTTCGCGCCCTCGGTCAGCGCCTTCAGGGCGGCCTCGCAAGCCGCCTGATCGCGTGAGCCCTTCACCTGCTGCAGGCGGGCGATCTGCGAGATGCGGACGGCGTCGTTGTCAATATCGCGCACTTCGATGGGGTCTTCCTGAGCGAGGCGATACTTGTTGACGCCGACGATCACCTCTTCGCCGCGATCGACGCGCGCCTGGCGGCGGGCGGCGGCCTCCTCGATCCGCAGCTTGGGCATGCCGGCCTCGACCGCCTTGGTCATGCCGCCCATATCCTCGACTTCCTTGATCAGCTTGCGCGCTTCGGCCGCCAGCGACTGGGTCAGATGCTCGACGTAGTACGAGCCGCCCAACGGATCGACCACGTTCGTCACGCCGGTCTCGTTCTGGATCACCAGCTGTGTGTTGCGGGCGACCCGCGCCGAAGTATCCGTCGGCAGCGCGATGGCTTCGTCATAGGCGTTGGTGTGCAGCGACTGCGTGCCGCCCAGCACTGCGGCCAGCGCCTCCAGCGTGGTGCGGATCACGTTGTTCAGCGGATCCTGTTCGGTCAGCGATACGCCGGATG
>CAZBPO010000069.1:0-247 GCA_964493795.1 uncultured Flavobacteriaceae bacterium | reverse complement strand
GCTTTCGGCCTTCTTGGCGCCGAACCCGGTCATGATCTCGCCCCAGATCAGGCGCGCGGCGCGCAGCTTGGCCACTTCCATGAAGAAGTTCATGCCGATCGCGAAGAAGAACGACAGCCGTCCTGCGAACACGTCGACATCCATGCCCCGCGCGAGGGCGGCGCGCACGTATTCCGCGCCATCGGCCAGCGTGAACGCCAGCTCCTGCACCTGGTTCGCGCCCGCCTCCTGCATGTGATAGCCGGAG
>CAZBPO010000068.1:0-12437 GCA_964493795.1 uncultured Flavobacteriaceae bacterium | reverse complement strand
CCGCCGTGGAGAACGCGATGGATCTGGCGCTCAAGGATCTGCGCACGACGATCGTGGCCAACCAGCTGGTGGAAACCGGCACGCCGCGCCTGATCACCACCAATTTCGGTTCGGAGAAGTACGAGTTCGACGTGGCCATCCCGGTGGCGCGTCGTGCCGATGCGCCGGAAGAGGACGAAGGCGAGGACGAGGAAAACGGCAACGGCGAGGAGCTGTCCGCGACGATCCAGGCGCGCGAGATCGACCTCACCGCGCCCGAGCCGCTGGAAAACCTGCGCCTGCCCGACAACATCCATGCCGGCCAGAGCTATGGCGGTCGGGTCGTGGCCGCACCCTATCGCGGCCATCCGGCGGCGCTGCCGCTGATCCGCGACCAGTTGCGTTCCTACGCGGCCGCGTTCGGCGAGCAGTTGCAGGATCGCGCCTTCGAGGAATACCTCACCGAGATCGCCGATACCGCCGCCGAGGATGCCCAGTTCCGGGTGTACTGGCCGATCAAGTGATCGCGCCCGCGCCGCAGGAGACTGCGGCGCGGCAGGCCGGCGGCGACGCGGTTCGCCGCCGCTGGACCCATCCACGGGGTGGGCCACGCCCGTCGCAACGCGGCGGGAACTTTTTCCATGTTTTGCGGTAATTCGGCGACGCCGTGGCGTCCGTTCCCGACGGGTCGGTCCGCCGCCGTATCCAAAGGGAGAAGTCCATGATAGAAACCCAACGCTTGTCCAAGACCTACGGGCGCATCCGCGCCGTTGACGAGGTCTCCTTCCGCGTCGAGCCGGGCCAGGTGCTCGGCTTCCTCGGCCCCAACGGGGCCGGCAAATCCACCACGATGAAGATGATCGCCGGCTTCCTGACGCCCACGTCGGGAAGCGCGAAGGTCTGCGGCTTCGACGTGCGCGAGCAGTCGATCGAGGCGCGCCGGGCACTGGGCTATCTGTCCGAAGGTGCGCCCAGCTACGGCGAGATGACGGTCCGGGGCTTCCTGGGCTTCATCGCCGACGTGCGCGGGCTCTCCGGCGAACACCGCCGCAAGCGCCTGGACGACGCCATCGGCCGCCTGCAACTGGAGGCCGTGCTGGCCCAGCCCATCGACACGCTGTCCAAGGGCTTCCGCCGTCGCGTTGGCCTCGCGCAGGCGATCCTGCACGATCCGCGCGTGCTGATCCTGGATGAGCCCACCGACGGTCTGGACCCGAACCAGAAGCACGAAGTGCGCGGCCTGATCGCCTCGATGTCGGCCGGGCGCACCATCGTCATCTCCACCCACATCCTCGAAGAAGTGCACGCGGTCTGTACCCGCGCCATCGTCATCGCCGCCGGCCGCGTGCTGGCCGATGCCACCCCGGCCGAACTGGAAGCGCGCTCGCGCTACCACGGCGCGGTGTCGCTGACCGCGCCCAACCCGGCCGCGGTGCGCGACGGGCTGGTGCGGGTGGAAGGCGTGGCGCAGGTGGAAATCGACCCGCAGGACGGTCGCATCACCGCCTTCCCGCGCGCCGGCCAGCGCATTTTCGACAAGGTCGAGGACTACCTGCGCAGCCAGAACGTCGAGGTGAGCGAAGTGCAACTGGAGCGCGGGCGTTTGGACGAGGTGTTCCGCAGCATCACGCTCGGCGCGCAGGGCGCGCGCAAGGAGGCCGCATGAACCCGGTACGCGCGATCTTCCGGCGCGAGCTTGCGAGCTATTTCGCCACGCCCGTCGCCTATGTGTTCATCGTGATCTTCCTGGTGCTGGCCGGGGCCTTCACGTTCTACCTCGGCGGCTTCTACGAGCGCGGCCAGGCCGATCTGCAACCCTTCTTCAATTTCCACCCGTGGCTGTACCTGTTCCTGGTGCCGGCGGTGTCGATGCGGCTGTGGGCCGAGGAGCGCAAGAGCGGCACCATCGAACTGCTGCTGACCCTGCCCATCCCGCTGGCCTCGGCGGTGATTGGCAAGTTCCTGGCGGCCTGGGCCTTCGCCGGGCTGGCGCTGGCGCTGACCTTCCCGATCTGGCTGACCGTGAATTATCTCGGCAACCCCGACAACGGCGTGATCCTGGCCTCCTATATCGGCTCATGGCTGATGGCCGGGGGCTATCTGGCGATCGGTTCGGCGGTTTCGGCCGGCACCGGCAATCAGGTGATCGCCTTCGTCGTGTCGGTGGTGATCTCGTTCCTCTTCACCATCGCCGGCGCGCCACTGGTGATCGACGCGCTGGCGGCGATCCTGCCGGTCGAGCTGCTCGGCACCATCTCGTCCTTCTCGTTCCTCACCCATTTCAACGCGATCATGGCCGGCGTCATCGACCTGCGCGACATCGTGTTCTTCGGCACGCTGATCGCGTTCTTCCTGTTCGTGACGGCCGTGCTGGTCGATCTGAGAAAGGCGGGCTGACGTGAACGCTCTCGCCGCTTTCGCCCGCAAGCGCCGCCTGGCCGCCGTGACGTCGATCGTGCTGGGCGCGGTCGTCTTCGTCGGCGTCAACACGGCCGCCAACGTGGCCTTCCGTTCGGCCCGCGCCGACCTGACCGAAAACGGGCTCTACACGCTGTCGCAGGGCACCAGGAACATCCTGGCCAAGCTGAACGAGCCGATCACGCTGCGCTTCTATTTCTCGAACGAGGTGGCGGCGAGCTTTCCGACCGTCCGCGCCTATGCCGAGCGCGTGCGCGACCTGCTGGCCGAGTATCGCTCGCTGGCCGGCGGCAACCTGATCGTCGAGGAGATCGACCCCCAGCCCTATACCGAGGCCGAGGACAACGCCGTCTCGCTGGGCCTTCAGGGCGCGCCGACGCAGGCCGGCGAGGCGATCTATATGGGCATCTCGGCCACCAACATGGCCGACGGGCACGAAACCGTGCCGTTCCTTCAGATGGAGCGCGAGGCCTATCTGGAATACGATCTGACCTCGATCATCTCGCGCCTGGCCGAGACGCGCAAACCCGTTCTGGGCGTGGTCACCAACCTGCCGCTCGACACCGGTCCGGGCGGGCTTCTGGCCTCGATGCAGGGCACCTCGCAGCCCTTCGTCATCTATTCGCAGCTCCTTCAGATCTTCGAGCTTCAGCCGCTGGAGCAGGAATTCGCCTCGGTGCCTTCCGGCATCGACACGCTGATGGTCGCCCATCCCAAGGCGCTGAGCGAACAGACGCTTTACGCCATCGACCAGTTCGTGATGCGCGGCGGCCGGGTGATCGCCTTCGTCGACCCGATCTCCGAGATCAGCCAGCTTCAGGACCAGATGACCGGCCAGCCGGTGCAGGGCGCGACCTTCAGGTCCGACCTCTGGCTGCTGAAATACTGGGGCGTCACCTACGACCCCGACCAGGTCGTGCTCGACCGCGAGCGGGCGCAGAAGGTGCAGTATGGCGGCAACGCCGCCCGCCCCGTCGTGTCATACCCGGTCTGGCTGGGCCTCAAGGGCGACGCCGACCCGGCGATCAGCGACTTCGACGGCAGCGATCTGGTGACCGCCGGCCTCGGCATGCTGAACCTCGCCTCGGCCGGCCATTTCACGCCCGCCGAGGGCGCTACGACCAGCTTCACGCCGCTGATCCGCTCGTCCGCCGACGCGATGCTCTACAGCGCCGAAATGCTGAACATCCAGTCGGACCCCGACCAGCTGATCCGCCAGTTCCTGCCCACCGGCGAGCGTTACACGATCGCCGCGCGGCTGTCGGGCCCGCTGAAATCGGCCTTCGCCGAGGCCCCCGCCCCGGTAGAGAAAGAGGGCCAGATGCCTGCGCCGCTGCCGGCGCATGTCGCCGAGACGGCCGACGCCAACATCATCGTGGTCGCCGACAGCGACATTTTCGACGACCGCTTCTGGGTCCAGCCCCAGCAGCAGGGCGACCAGACCATGGCCGTGCCCATCGCCGACAATCTGGCCTTCGTGGCCGGCGCGGCCGAGAACATGCTGGGCTCGAACGACCTGATCTCGCTGCGCACCCGCGCCACCTCCGACCGCCCCTTCACGGTGGTCGAGGCGATGCAGAAGGCAGCCGACACGCGCTTCCTGCGCGAGGAGCAGGACCTCAACGCCCGCATCGCCGAGACCCAGGAAAAGCTGGCCGAGCTGTCGCGCCCCGGACCGAACGGCGAGCCGACCGCGCTGACCGCCGAGCAGCAGGCCGAAATCGAGAAGTTCCGCGCCGAGCTGACCGAAACGCGGGCGCGCCTGCGCGAAGTGCAGCGCAACCTGCGCGCCGGCATCGAGACGCTGGGCGCGCGGCTGGCGCTGATCAACATCGCGCTGGTGCCGCTGCTGCTCGTCATCGTCGCCGTCGTCATCGCCGTCACGCGCCGCAAGCGCATGGCGCGCGCCCAGACGCTGCCCGCCTGAAGGAGACGCGCATGACCGCCGCCGTCACCAGAGCCGACATCCAGCGGGGCCGCGCCCTGCTGTGGCTGATTCTCGCGGCCCTCGCCGCGACCGCCCTCGCCGTCTTCGCCATCCTGTCCAGCCGCACGGGCGCCTCGGCCGCGGCGATGAACGAAAGACTGTTTCCCGGCCTCGCCGATGCCGGCGCCAACGCCGCCTCGATCCGCGTCGAGAGCCCGACCGTCCAGGTGACGCTGAACAAGGACGCTGCCGGCCGCTGGGTGGTGGCGGAGCGTTCGGACTATCCGGCCAATCCCGAAGGCGTCCGCGCGCTGATCGTGTCGCTGTCGCAGCTCGACCTGATCGAGCGCCGCACCGCCGACCCGGCCCGCCATCGCTCGCTGGAGCTGGCGACCGGCCAGGGCGGCAACGGCCACGCAGTCACCATCACCGACGCCTCCGGCGCGGTGATCGCGGCGATGGTGGCCGGCAAGGTGCAGACCCGCGCCGCCGGCACCACGCCCGGCACGCTGTTCGTGCGCCGGGGCGGCGAGGACCAGACCTATCTGGCGCGCGGCGGCATCGCGATTCCGGCCTCGATCGGCGCGACGCTGGACAAGACGCTGTTCCGCATCGACCAGGCGCGCATCAGATCGGTCGCCTTCACGCCGCGCGGCCTGAGGGCCTACAGCATCAGCCGCGCCACCCCTGAAACCACGGACTTCACCGTCGACGATCCGCCGGCCGGCAAGGTCGCGGGCGAGCCGGCCGTCCTGCAGGCCCCGGCCTCGGCGCTCGCCGGGCTGACCTTCGAGGACGTCGTGAATGCCGACGCCGTGCAGATGGAGGATGCGACCACCATCGTGTTCACCACCTTCGACGGCCTGACGCTGAAGCTGACCGTCCTGCCCGGCGGCAGCGACGGCGTCTTCATCCGCATCGAGCCCGGCCTGACCGACGACGCCTCAGACGCGGCGAAGGAAGAGGCCGCGGCGATCGAGGCGCGTGTGAAAGACTGGGCCTACAAGATCCCCGGCTTCGTGATCACCAATCTCGCCCCGGCGCTGGAAGAGATGGTGCAGGACGCCCCTGCTCCCGGCCAGACGCCGATTCCCGAAGACGGCGCGGACGAAGCGCCGGACGAGGAGGAGCCGCCGCAATGATCGCCCGCGCCGTTATCCTGTCTGGCGGCCTGTCCGGCGCGCTCGCCGCCATGACGCCCGCCGGGGCCGCCGAAGTGTTCGCCGGCGCATTCATCCATGACGTCGATCTCGGGCTGACCGCGTGTTGCTCGGAAGACGGCGCGAACATCCAGTTCGGCATACGCAGCGGCCCGCTGGGCCGCTTTCTGGGCGGCGAGCTGCGCGCCTATGCGCTGGGTTCGGTGAGCGCCGGAGACGGCGTCGCGTTCGGCGCGATTGGCCTCGCCGTGCGCTACGATCTGACCGATGCGCTCTATCTCCAGCCGGGTCTGGGCGCGGCGGTTCACGACGGGCCGGGCGAGAAATATCAGGCGACGAACGACCGCCTCTATTTCGGCTCGCGCGTGCTGTTCCAGCCCGAGCTGTCGCTGGGCTGGCGGCTGAACGACCGTCTGGCGGCCGAGCTTTCCTGGGTCCATCTCAGCCACGCCCAGCTTGCCGGCAAGCAGAACCCCGGAACCGACGATATCGGTCTGCGGCTGGTGTGGCGCTTCGGCCCGTAGAACGGCGCCGGCCGCGCCGTTAAGCTTGGCGCGTCATGTCGCGCGCATCCGTCCTCGGCCTCGATGAGGCGTCTTTCCACTATGGCGCGACGCCGGTTTTCCAGAACGTCTCGCTTCAGCTCGACGGGCAACGCACAGCGCTGGCCGGCGAGAACGGCGCGGGCAAGTCGACCCTGCTGAAATGCCTGACCGGCGCGCTGGAACTGACCTCGGGCCGGCTGGTGCGGTCGCGCGGGGCCAGGATCGGCTACGTGCCGCAGGAGACCCCGCCCGGCCTCGATGACCTCACTGTCCGGGCCGTGTTGGAGAAGAGCCTGGCCGTTCAGGACGGCAGCGAGGACTGGAAGGTCGATGTCCTGTTCGACGAATACGGCATCGACCCGGAATGGGGCGAAAAGCCGTTCGGCGCGCTCAGCGGCGGCTGGCAGCGGCTGTTCCTCATCGCGGCCGAGGCGCGGCTGGCCGAGCCCGATCTGCTCATTCTCGACGAACCGACCAACTCTCGATCTCGCCAACATCAACACGCTGGAACGCTGGCTGGACGTCGACGCCCGCCTGCCCCTGCTGATCGTCAGCCACGACCGCGCCTTTCTGGAGCGCACCACGACGCGCACCGTGTTCCTGCGCAGCGACGGCGCGCATGCCTTCAATGCGCCCTTCATGCGCGCCCGCGAAGAGCTGTTGCGCCGCGACGCCGCCGACGCCGAGCGCCGGGCGCTGGAGGCGAAGGAGATCGAGCGCCTTGAGAAGGTGGCGGCGCGCTACAAGCAATGGGGCGTCTTCAACGACAAGTTCGACCGCCGCCGCAAGGCGACCGAGAAGCGGATCGAGAAGCTGGAGGCCGGGCGCACCAGCGCCTATGTCGCCCGTGAGCGCAGGCTTGAGCTGAACGACGGCGAGATGGACGCCCGCGTCGCGCTGCGCCTGCGCGGCGTGGACGTGACCGTGCCGGACGGCGGGCGCACGCTGTTCCGCGTCGAGGCGCTGACGGTGGCGGTGGGCGACCGCATCGCGATCCTCGGCGTCAACGGCGCAGGCAAATCCATGCTGCTGAACGCCATCGCCGACGCCTGGGACCCCGGCCTCGAACATTATGACGGCCAGGCGGCGTTCCGCTTCAATCCGGCCGTGCGGCTGGTGCATTTCGACCAGCGCATGCGCGATCTGCCGTTGCGGCAGACGCTGATCGACTATGTCACCGCTGCGGACGGCGTCACCGCGCGGGCCGCCAACGCCCTGCTCGCCAAGGCGGGCTTCACGCATGTCCGCATTCAGGGGCCGATCGCGTCGCTCAGCCATGGCGAGCGGGCGCGGCTGATCTTCCTCAGGCTCAAGCTGATGAAGCCGAATTTCTATCTGCTGGACGAGCCGACCAACCATCTCGACATCGAGGGGCAGGAGGCGCTGGAGGAGCAGCTGGACGAAAGCGACGTCACCTGCCTGTTCGTCAGCCACGACCGGCACTTCACCCGCGCCGCCGCGACGCGCTTCCTCGAGGTCCGCAAGGGCAGTTTGGTCGAAGTGGACGACCCGGAAGATTTCTTCGCCAATCAGTGAAGCGGTTCTAGTCTGGCGTCAGGAGGAGCGACCATGAGCCCGAAACCAGGCCCGCACGACGCGGGCGACACCGCGACCGTCCTCGCGCCCGACGGCACGGCGACCGTGAAAACCATGTCGCCCGGCTTTTACGAGGAACTCGACCGCGAGTTCGGCGATTTCGCCGGACATGCGGTGATCATGCGCTATGGCTTCGACGCGGACTGGCCGGGCTGGGAGCGTCACCCCCATGGCGACGAGTATGTCTATCTGCTGAGCGGCGACACCGATTTCGTTCTCTGGCGCGACGGCGCCGAGGAGGTCCTGCGCGTGAACGCGCCCGGCAGCTATGTCGTGGTGCCGCGCGGCGTGTGGCACACCGCGCGCCCGCACGCCCCCACCACCATGCTGTTCGTCACCCCCGGTCAGGGGACGGAGCACACCGAGCGGCCGTCCTAGCCTCGCTTCGCGCTGGCGCGCCCAGCCAGCACGGCGATGACGAGGCTGAAAGGGATGATCGCGAACAGGAACATCTGCGCCAGTTGCGGGTCGCTGAGTGTGGCGATCTGTCCTGCGCCGCTGAAACTCTGCTGGGTCGTCATGCAGGCGAGGTGAAAACCCATCGGCGCCCAGAGACTGCCGCTCGCCGCGCGCAGCACGCCCAGAACGACCGCAAAAGTCGCAAGAAAGCTGGCGTCCAGCAGATTCTCCACCGCGCCGATAGCAAGGGCGAAGCCGGTGAACAGCACCACCTGTCCGCCGATGGCCGCCCAGACGGGCGCGGCCTCGCCAAGACGCGATTGCAGATAGCCCCGGAAGATCAGCTCTTCCGGCAGCGCCTCGGACAGGAACACCAGCACCGCCAGCGTCAGCACAGTCAGCGCAAGATCCCCGGGCGAGGCCAGCGCGGAAACCGAGATCGCGCCGAACGCCACGGCCAGCCCGAAAGCCGCAGCGGACGGAACCAGGAACCACAGCAGGCCCGCCAGAAACGGCGGGATGCGCCAGTCGCCGCGCGTCAGCCCCAGCCAGGCCGCGCTTCGGGGCGGCTGCGCGCGCAGGCGGGCATAGACGACCGCCACCGCGCCAAGCGTCACCAGAACAGCGAAAACGCCGCGCCCGATCAGCGGCTCGCCGCCGAGCGCCCCGGATACCGCGATCGCGCCCAGCCAGACCGCGACAGCGGCGAGCGCCACGATTGCGATATCGATAAGAAGGCGAAAATCCGCGCGGCCCGCCATCAAGGCGTGCCCGGCCCGGCCGTAGGTACGTCGATGATCGCCGCGCCGAGGACGGGGCCTGTTTCGCCGGTCTGCACGATCACCGCCAGCCGGTCATAGGTGTCGCCCATGTCCAGCCGCGCCGGCACTTCCAGCCGCAGCGCCTCGCCGCGCCACATCCCGGCCGGCGACAGGTCGCGCACGATGTTGGAATAGACGATCACCTTGCCGCGATTCTCGCCGTCGCCGATATTCACCTCGCGCGACGACAGCACCCGCGCGACCCAGACGGTCGCGGCGGCGTCGGTGTAGGCGGCGTTTTCAGGAATTTCGATGATCGCGGTTTCGCCCGACAGGCTCAGCGCCACATCCGCGCCCGGCCCGGCGTCCCTGGCCTGCGACTCGATCAGATCCATCGCCTCGTCACGACGGCTGCCGACCACGTCGGCGACCCCTCCGACGACCATCTGCGGCGTGAAGACCGAGCGCGAAGGCAGGCCCGGCGCGTAGGCCTGCTGGCGCAGGCTGAAGGCCCGCTTGGCGAAGCTGTCCTTCCAGCCGAGATAATCCCAGATATCGACGGGCAGCGTCAGCGCCACCACGCCCCGGGTCTGGGTCAGCTCGTGCATGAAGCCGTCGGCGGGCGGGCATGACGAGCAGCCCTGGCTGGTGAACAGCTCCACCAGCACCGGCCGGTCGGCCGAGGCGGCCGGCGCGCCGAGGATCAGCGCGCCGACGATGAGGGCGAAGAAACGCATGGGCGAAGCGTAACGCAAGGCCGGGCCCTGCGTCACTCACCTTGCGGTGAAGCCTGCCTTCAGGCGGCTTCGGTCTTGTCGGTGCGCTTGTCCTGACGCTCGGCGATGCGCGCGCGCTTACCCTGACGGCCCTTGAGGTAATACAGCTTGGCGCGGCGCACGCGGCCGCGACGGGTCACCTCGATCGAGTCGATCAGCGGCGAGTGGACCGGGAACACGCGCTCCACGCCTTCGCCGTAGCTCAGCTTGCGGACCGTGAAGTTCTCCTGGAGACCGGCGCCCGAACGCCCGATCACGACACCTTCGAAGGCCTGGACGCGCTCACGCGTCTTCACCTTGCCCGACTTCTCTTCCACCGAGATTTCGATGACCTTCACGTTCACCTTCACGGTGTCGCCGGGGCCGAATTCGGTGGTGCCGCTCTTGCGGACGAGCTTAGCCAGCTCTTCCTTTTCCAGATCAGCGATGATGTTGCTCATACCTTGCGTCCTTTCGCCGGTTTTGATGTGTCGGCGTCACGGCGGGCGGCATAGGCCGCCCACAGATCGGGACGCCGGGTTTCGGTGATTTCTTCCGCGCGGGCGCGTCGCCAGTCGCGGATATTCTGATGATGGCCGCCATTCAGGACGGCCGGGATCTCGTGGCCTTCGAAGCTCTGCGGCCGCGTGTAGTGCGGATACTCAAGAAGCCCGTTCTCGAAGCTTTCCTCGGCATGGCTGAAATCGTCGCCCATCACGCCGGGCAGCAGACGGACGCACGCATCCATCACCGCCAGCGCCGCAAGCTCGCCGCCCGACAGCACGAAATCGCCGAGGCTGACCTCGCGCACGTCACGCGCCGCGAAGATGCGCTCGTCGACGCCCTCGAACCGGCCGCAGACGAAGATCGCCCCGGGGCCTTGGCTCAGCTCACGCGCGAAAGCCTGCGCGAAACGCGGGCCACGCGGGCTGAGATAGAGCACCGGGCGGCCTTTGGGTTCGTCGGCCAGCGCCGCGTCGATGGCGCGGGCCAGAACGTCGACCCGCATCACCATGCCGGCGCCGCCGCCCGCAGGCGTGTCGTCGACATTGCGGTGACGGCCTTCGGCATAGTCGCGGATATCCACGGCCTTCAGCGACCACACCCCGTCCTTCAGGGCGCGGCCGGCCAGAGACTGGCCCAGCGGCCCCGGGAACATGTCCGGGAACAGGGTGAGGGCGGTGGCCGACCAGCTCATGCCGCGCCCTCCGCTTCCGCCGCGAAGGCTTCGCCTTCGGCGATTTCGGCCTTGGTCGGCGGCGCGATGAACGCCGCCGCGACCGAGCCTTCCGAAGCGTCGATCGTCACGGCGTCGTCGCCGATCTCGATCACCACATCGTCGGTGAACGGCAGCAGCAGCGTCGCCTTCTTGCCCGGAACCGCGATCTCCAGCAGATCGCCGGCGCCGTAGTTCTGGACGGCCACGATCTCGCCCAGCGCCGCGCCCTGCCCATCCACGGCCGGCAGCCCGATGAGGTCGGCGATGAACGCCTCGTCCTCGTCCAGCTCCTCGTCCGGCAGGGCCGAGCGGGCGATCAGCAGCTTGCGGCCTTTCAGCCGGTCGGCCGCGTCGCGGTCGGTGACGCCTTCGATGCGCGCGATGACATGATCCTGCGCGAGGCGGACGTTCTTCAACGTCAGCGTCTCGCCGCGCTCGGTGACGAGCGCGCCATAGGCCGCGATGGCGCAGGGGTCTTCGGTGAAGCTTTTCAGCTTCACCTCGCCTCTGACGCCGTGCGGGCGGGCGATCTCGCCGAGAGTGATCATGTCTTCAGCCACGAAGGGGCAGCGCCTTACGCGGCTTCCGAAGCGGCGGCCGCCGCAGCGGCGGCTTCCTTGGCGCGCTCCTGGGCCTTGGCCTTGGGCGTCGCCTGCTTCGGGTTGTTGCGGACGATCTTCTTCAGCACGCCGGCGTCGGCGAGGAAGCGGTGCACGCGCTCGGTCGGCAGCGCGCCCTTCGCCATCCAGGCCTTGGCCTTCTCGATGTCGAACTTCAGCCGCTCGGCGTGGTCGCGCGCCAGAAGCGGGTTGTAGTAGCCGATCTTCTCGATGAAGCGGCCGTCGCGCGGCGACTTGGAGTCCGCGATCACGATCGCATAGACGGGGCGCTTCTTGGTGCCGCCGCGCGAGAGACGAATTTTCAGAGCCATTCAGTCGTTCCTTCTCAACTCAAGAATGTCAGTTGAACTCACTTCCGCCCGAAACCGGGCGGCAAACCGGGAAGACCTCCGGGCGGCATCGCGGGCATGCCCCCGCCGCCGCCGAGCCCGAACAGCGCGCCGAGGCCGCCTTTCTTGCCCTTCTTGAGGTCTTTCATCATGTCCGCCATCTGGCGGTGCATCTTCAGGAGCTTGTTCAGCTCCGACACTTCCACGCCCGCGCCCTTGGCGATGCGCTTGCGGCGCGAGCCGTTGAGGATGTCGGGCTTGGCGCGCTCTTTCTTGGTCATCGACGAGATCATCGCCTGCTGGCGCACGAAGACCTTTTCATCCAGGCCCGCCTGGTCGATCGCGCCCTTGATCTTGCCGACCCCGGGCAGCATGCCCAGCACGCCCTTCATGCCGCCGATGCGCTGCATCTGTTTCAGCTGCTCGGCCAGATCGTCGAGCGTAAAGCTGCCCGCCTCCATGCGCTTGGCCATGGCCTGCGCTTTTTCGGCGTCGATCGTCTCGCCGGCCTTCTCGACCAGCGACACGATATCGCCCATGCCGAGGATGCGGCCGGCGACGCGCTGGGGATGGAAATCCTCAAGCGCGTCCAGCTTTTCGCCCATGCCGACCAGCTTGATCGGCGCGCCGGTGACCGCGCGCATCGACAGCGCCGCGCCGCCACGGCCGTCGCCGTCCATGCGGGTCAGCACCAGGCCGGTGATGCCGACGCGCTCGTCGAAGCTCTTG
>CAZBPO010000067.1:9615-12596 GCA_964493795.1 uncultured Flavobacteriaceae bacterium | reverse complement strand
CAGCACGACCCGGAACTCGCCGGTGTCGTGCTGAAGCCGGCGTGTCAGGAGCGCCTCGGTCAGCACCTCGATGCGGGTGGCCGGGCCGACCCTGGATTCATGACGGACGCGGTAGCCGACCGTGCCGCCGGGCTGTTCACCCAGCAGCTCGGCCATGCGGTGCGCCGCGGCCCGGGCGGCGATGCGGCGGGGTTCGAGCATGAGGATGGAGCGCCCCGCCGCCCAGGGCTCGTCGCGGAGCGCCAGCGGCACCAGCGTGGTCTTGCCCGCCCCGGGCGGCGCTTCGAGCACGGCCGCCCGCCCGGACAAAAGCGCGGATTTCAGCGCCGGAATGGCTTCGGCGACGGGAAGTTCCTGACCTGAAGTCACCCTCGACCCTTGCGCGCCCCCCGGCGGTCCTCTATCTGCCGTCAACCCGGCTCCCAACGGAGCCCCAAGGTTTCGTTATGCGGCATCTCCGTCTCGTTCCCAACAACACCAAGATCGATTTCGTCGGCTGGCGCTGGTTGGGCTTTTCCGTCACCGGCATAACCCTGCTGATCACCGTGCTGGCGATCTGGCTGCAGGGCTTCAATCTGGGCATCGACTTCACCGGCGGCGTGGTGATCGACGCGCACAAGCAGGAAGGCACGGTGGACGTCGCCGCCGTGCGCGACCGGTTTGCCGAGATGGGCCACCCCGACGCGGTCATCCAGACTTTCGGCGATACGGTCGGCGGCGAGCCGAAGAATATCTCGATCCGCCTGAAGCCCAACACTGCGACGGTCGGCAACGAGCAGGAGCTGGTCGCCGAGGTGAAGGCCGAGCTGGAAGCCAACGGCGAATACCAAATCCGCCGCACCGAAACGGTCGGCCCGAAGATATCGGAAGAGCTGTTCAATACGGGCGTGATCGCGTGTCTGCTCGCGATCCTGGGCATCGCCGTCTATGTGTGGCTGCGATTCGAGTGGCAGTTCGCGGTCGCGGCCTTCATATCCACCTTCCACGACGTGGTGGTCACGGCAGGCTTCTTCGCCGTGACGCAGCTGGATTTCGACCTGAACGCGGTGGCCGCGCTGCTGACGCTGGCGGGCTATTCGGTGAACGATACGGTCGTCATTTTCGACCGCATTCGCGAAAACCGGCGCAAGTACAAGCGGATGCCTCTGCGCGAGCTGATCAACCTATCGACCAATCAGACGCTGGCGCGCACGGTCATGACGTCGATCTGTACGGCTGCGGCGGTGATTCCGCTGGTGATCTGGGGCGGCGACGCGCTGTTCGGATTCGCGGTGGCGATTCTGTTCGGCATCGTGATCGGCACCTATTCGTCGATCTACGTCGCCTCGGCGATGCTGCTCTACATGAAGCCGATCGGCACGTTCGAGAAAGCGCCGCCGCCGGCCGACGAAGGCTATGCTGCGCGGCCCTGATCGCCGCGGGCCTGCCGAAAACGAAAACGCCGGCGCGAGAGCGCCGGCGTTTCGCGTTTCAGGGCGTTGAAGCCGCCCAGCTCAAAGCGGAATCCACTCGCGCTCGGGCGTGATGTTCAGATAGCCGATATTGATGCCGGCGCGCAGGCCCGCGCCCGTGCGGATGGGGGCGAGGGTGACGCTGCCGGCCCTGAGATAGTGCACGCCCATGCCGGCGATGAAGTAATAGCTGCCCTCGACGCCGGGGAAGCGGCGATAGAGCTGGTCGGACGTCTGGAGATCATAGACGAGCGTGAAGACCTTGGAGGCGTTGATGCCGAGATCGACGCCGAGCGAGGGGCCGGTCCAGAAAACCTGCCGGGTCTGCTGGTTGCGGCGATAGAGCCAGCCCTCGCCATAGCGCAGGCCCAGCGCCACCGCAGCGGCGGCCTCTTCGCCGGCGATATAGGCGTTGGGGCGGCCGAGATCGCCGAAAATCCGTTCCACGACTTCGGCGGAGGCCTGGGCCGTGACGCCGAAGAAATTCTCGACCGCGCCCTGGATTTCCTCCTGGCGGTATTGCTCGGTGACCGGCTCGTCGCCCGGATAGCCGGTGCGGCCGTCGCGCGTATCGACGTTGCGGCCGGTTTCGCTGGAGGTGCAGCCTGCGGCCGTCAGTGCAGCGGCGCCCGTGAGGCCGGTGAGAAATGCGCGCCTGCTGGCCAGTCGGCGAGTGATCTCTTCCATGGATTTCCCGTTACGAATCAATGCGCCCCGCAATGGATTTAGTTTAGACTGAAAGCAGAGGCTTCTCACGGCCTTCGTTTCGTCGCATTCCTATATGCCGGCTTGGGGCCGGAACATCGGGGAGATCGCCTTCATGGAGCAGGAATACATCTTCTACATCGTCTTCGCGGTCTTGCTGCTGATCGTCGTCTTCAGCTTCGTGAAGACGGTGCCCCAGGGCCAGGAGTGGACGGTGGAGCGTTTCGGCCGCTACACGCGCACGCTGTCGCCCGGCCTGCATCTGATCGTGCCGATCTACGACCGTATCGGGCGCAAGCTGGTGATGATGGAGCAGGTGCTGGAGATTCCGCGCCAGGACGTGATCACCAAGGACAACGCCATGGTGACGACGGACGGCATCGCCTACTACCAGATCATCGACGCGGCGCGCGCCGCCTATGAGATCAAGGATCTGGAGCGCGCGATCTCGAACCTCGCCCAGACCAATATCCGTTCGGTGATCGGCTCGATGGACCTCGACGAGGTGCTGTCGAAGCGCGACGAGATCAACGAACGCCTGCTGCGCGTGGTGGACGCCGCCACCGGGCCGTGGGGCGTGAAGATCATGCGTATCGAGATCAAGGACCTGACGCCGCCGTCGGACATCATCGACTCGATGAACCGCCAGATGAAGGCCGAGCGCGAACGCCGCGCCGAGGTCATCAGCGCGGAAGGCGAAAAGACCGCCTCGATCCTGCGCGCCGAGGGCCTGAAGCAATCACAGATCCTGGAAGCCGAAGGCCGCCGCGAAGCCGCCTTCCGCGACGCCGAAGCGCGCGAACGCGCCGCCGAAGCCGAGGCCAA
>CAZBPO010000067.1:0-9605 GCA_964493795.1 uncultured Flavobacteriaceae bacterium | reverse complement strand
GGCGACGTGCAGGCGATCAACTACTTCGTCGCGCAGAAATACGTCGAGGCGTTCCGCGCGCTGGCGACGGCGCCGAACCAGAAATTCGTGATCGTGCCCGCCGAGATGTCTGGCTTGCTGGGCTCGATCGCGGGCGTCGGCGAACTGGCGAAGTCGGCGCTGGGCGGCGACGATGGCGGTTCGGGCGGCGGCGGCACGCCGCGCGCGCCGCGCAACCGGGTGCAGTGGACGTCGGGCGGCGGCTCGACGGGCGCGGTCTGACAAGGAGCTGACAGACTATGGGCGAGATCATCGCTTTCATCGACCAGATGTCCTACTGGCACTGGTTCGCGTTCGGCTCGCTGCTGCTGATCCTCGAGATCTTCTCGCCGACCTTCTACTTCATGTGGCCGGGCATCGCGGCCGTCGTGGTGGGCGTGCTGAAGCTGTTCATCCCCGATCTGTCCTGGCAGATCGCGCTGACGGTGTTCGGCGTGATGTCGGTGGTCTCGACGATCATCTGGGCGACGTTGTACCGGCGGGGCAAGACCAAGGACCCCGCCTCGCGCCTGAACCGGCGCACGCTGGCCTTCACCGGCCGGCGGGCGGTGGTGGCGGAAGGCTTCCGCAGCGGGCGCGGTCCGGTTCTGCTGGACGATACGCGCTGGCAGGCGATCAGCGACGACGGCTCCGATCTGGAGCCCGGCTCGGCGGTGGAGATCACCGGGGCGGAAGGCGCGATCCTGCACGTCCGGGCCGCCTGATCCTGGGGAATGCCCGCTGCGTCCGGCGCGACGGGCGGCAGGGATGGCGAGGGAGAAGGACAGAGTGACCGAGACACTGGCCGCGTGCCGCCATGCCGTCAGCACGCTGTGCGATCACTGCAAGGTACGCAGCATCAGCATATGCGGGTCGTTGGATCACGACGACCTGCACGAGCTTGGCCGGCTGGTGCAGGAGGTGGACCTGCCCCCGCATGGCATTCTGGCCGAGTATGGCGACCCGGCGCGGCATGTCTTCAACCTGACCGATGGCATGGTGAAGACCTATCGCCTGCTCGCGGACGGGCGGCGGCAGATCTTCGCCTTCCTCATTCCCGGCGACTTCCTGGGCCTCTCTCTGCCTGAACGTTATGAGTGGACCGCCGAGGCGATCGGCGCGGCGAAACTGTGCCGGTTCGATCGCGCACGCTTCACCGTTCTGGTCGATGAACGGCCGCAGCTGCTGCATCGGCTGCGCGACGCGGCGGGGCACGAATTGACGTTGGCGCAGGACCATCTGGTGCTGCTGGGACGGCGCACCGCCGCTCAGCGCCTGGCGGCATTCCTGCTGGGCCTGCGCGCGCGCTTTGCGCGCACGGGCCTGAAAGGCCCGTTCCTGCCTCTGGCGATGACGCGGGAAGACATCGCCGATCATCTGGGCCTGACGATCGAAACCGTCAGCCGCACCTTCAGCGCGCTCGCCCGCGACGGCACGCTGGCCGTGGTGCCGGGTGGCGTCAGCATCGCCGACGCGCGCGGCCTTCGCTCGCTGGCGGAGGATTGAGCGCTGCCGGGCCTTGAAAGGCCCGGCCCGCCCCTAGTGGCTGAGCAGAACCGAGATGCCGGAATCGCCCAGCAGGCTGCGCGTGACGCCGCCGAAGATCCACTCGCGCGCGCGGCTGTGGCCGAACGCGCCGGCCACGATGAGGTCGGCGTCGACGCGCCTGGCGATCGCCGTGAGCGCTTCGGCGGCGCGGCTGTCGGCCAGGTCCTCGACGACGGCCTTGGCGGGCACGCCGTGCTTGCCGAGCCATGCGGCCACTTCTGCGGCACCCTTGCCGCCATCCTCGGGGCCGGCGGCGACGACGAAGACTTCCTCGGCGCGGGTCAGGAACGGCATGGCGTCGGCGATGGCGCGGCGCGATTCGCGCGTGTCTTTCCAGCCGATCACGACGCGGGCGGCCGACAGTCTTTCAGCGGCGGGTGCGGTGACGAGAAGAGGACGGCCGGCGGCCATCACCAGATCGCTGGGATGCAGGCCGAGCGTCGCGTCGGCGTCGCCCGAGACGGGGCGGCCGACGACGATCAGGTCGGCACTGCGCGCGATGAGCGCGAGAAATCCGGCTGCGTCGCCGGCCTGCGATTGCCGCCAGACGGCGTCATCGGCTTTCGCGGCGGCGCGGAAGGCGGCTTCCGTTTCGCCGAGCGCGGCGGCGAGCTGCTTGTGCGCGTTCTCCATGATCTCGGGCTGCAGCGAGACGAAGCTTTGCCCGAACGGCGCATAGGACGGCACATAGGCCGTGCCCGCCGTCGCGCCGACGAGACCGGCGCCGAACCGTGCGGCGAGGTCGGCCGACAGGGCGACGCGGCGGGCCGCCGCGGCGGTGCGGTCGACGTGAACGAGGATCGTATGAAGGGCGGCGGTCATCAGCGAGCCTCCTCGGCGCGGTTCGCGTACCAGATGGTTGCGGCCAGCGTGACGCCGAAGGCTGCGAAGGCCGCGACGACGAGTGAAACGACGACGAATTCTTGGGACGACATAATGTTCTCCGACCAGTGTCGGAGCGAACATGCGTCCTGCCGCCGGATCGCGCCTTGATTCAGGTCAAGCGCTGGCGCCGCGCGCGACGAAAGACGGATTGGCGTAGCGATCGGAGGTCTTGCCGTAGGCGAGGCGTTTGCCGAACAGGTCGCTGACGCTGCCGCCTGCCGCTTCCAGAACCGCCTGGCCGGCGGCGGTGTCCCATTCCATCGTGGTGCCGTGGCGCGGATAGAGGTCGGCCTCGCCCGCCGCGATCAGGCAGAATTTCAGCGATGATCCCAGAATGCGCGCCGGACCGATGTCGTAGAGGCTGCGATACTCGTCTTCGCGATGCGTGCCATGGCTGCGGCTCCACAACGCGACCGGGCCTTCCGGCGCGCGCCGCGCCGCGATCGTCGTGGCGTCGGCGAAGGCGAGCGCTGCGGCGTCTTGCGTCGCCGGCCAGCGCCACTCGCGGGCGCGCCCGTCAGCGCCTGAGAAGAGGCGGGCGAAGGCCGGGGCATAGACCACGCCCATGACGGGCGCGCCGCGCTCGATCAGCGCGATGTTCACGGTGAACTCGCCATTGCGGGCGAGGAATTCCTTGGTGCCGTCGAGCGGATCGACGAGGAAGAAACTTTCGGCGACCCGAGGAATATGCCCCGAGGCGGCGGCTTCTTCCGAGATCACGGGAACGCCGGGCGCGATGGCGGCGAGGCCGGCGAGGATCAGCTGCTCGGCGGCCTCGTCGGCATCGGTCACAGGGCTTTTGTCTGCCTTCTCGCGGCCCTGCGCGCCTGCCTCGTAGTGCTCCATGACGAGGCGGCCCGCCTCGACGGCCAGGCGCGCCACGGCGAGTTCGAGCGCGACGGTCATGGCTTGTCTCCGGACGGATCGAAGGGTTCGAGCGCCACATGGGCGACGTCGATGGTGCGTTTGCCGGCGTGCTGGAAATTCACCGTCACGCGGCCGGCGATCGCCGACTGGACCTGGCCATAGCTCCAGTCCGGTTCGCCGGGGTGGCGGACGAACGCGCCAGGCTCGAGAAAAGGCTGCATGAAGGTTTCACTGCGCCAGAGCGTTTAAGGTTTCTTTAAGCTCGGCCGCTACCCTGTTAACCGTGTCGGAGGCGGCGCGCCAGTTGCGCCGCGCATATCGTTCCCGAAAGGCGCGCACGAAGTGAAAGAGATCGAACTCGCCTCCCTGCTGGTCAGCCGCGTCTGCCACGACCTCATCAGCCCGGTCGGGGCGTTGTCGAACGGCGTCGAGGTGCTGGCGGACGAGAACGATCCGATCATGCGGGACCACGCCATCGCCCTGATCGCCAAGAGCGCCACCGTGGCGGCCGCGAAGCTGAAGCTCTGCCGCCTCGCCTACGGCTCGCTGGGCTCGGCCGGGGACCAGGTGAGCCTGTCGGAGGCGCGCGACGCGCTGGAGGGTTTCCTGCGCGATTCCAAGACGCGTCTCGACTGGCGCGCGCCGGCGCTGCTGCTGCCCAAGGATACGGTGAAGCTGACGCTCAACATGGCGCTCTCGGCGCTCGATACCATTCCGCGCGGCGGCGTGCTGTGCGTGAGCGCGGAGGAGCGCCCCGACGGGGTGGCGCTGTCGGCCGCCTGCGAAGGCCCGATGTCGCGCGTGACCGACGAACTGAAGACCGCGCTGGCGGGCGAGTATCAGCTGAGCGAACTGGACGGGCGGCGCGTGCAGCCCTTCTTCACGGGGCTGGTGGCGCGCGATCTGGGCGGCGCGGTGAATGTGGGCGAGGACGGCGCGGCGATCGTGCTGTCGGCCTTCGTGCCGCCACGGGCCGCCGAAGCGGCGGCCGCGTGACCTCATGAAGACAGTCCTCGTCATCGACGACAGCCGGGTGATCCGCAAGGTGGCCAGGCGCATCCTCGAGGACTTGGGCTTCAACGTGCAGGAAGCCGAGGACGGCGCGGAGGGGCTGGCCGCGTGTCAGGCCGCAATGCCCGATATGGTGATCGTCGATTCCATGATGCCGAATCTGGACGGCATCGGCTTCATGAAGGCGATGCGACGCGAGGCCAAGGGCGTGACGCTGTCGATCGTCTATTGCACGACTGAGAACGAGGAATCGCACATCATCGCCGCCCGCGCGGCGGGCGCGGGCGCGATCCTGCTAAAGCCGTTCGACAAGGAGACGCTGGAGAGCGCGCTCCAGCGTCTCGACTCAAGGCCTTAGTCGATCTCGTAGCGCACCGGCAGCGTCTTGAGGCCGCTGACGAAGTTGGCGCGCGTGTTCCTGGGCTCGCCGTCGAGTTCGATCGATTTCAGACGCGGCAGAAGCTCGTTGAACAGCGCTTTGATCTCCATGCGCGCCAGATGCATGCCCAGGCACAGATGCACGCCATGGCCGAAGGCGACCTGCTTGGACAGCGGGCGGTCGACCCTGAAGCTGTTCGGGTCGTCGAACACGGTTTCGTCGCGATTGCCCGCCGGGTAGTGCAGGCAGAGGCTTTCGCCCGCCTTGATGACGTGGCCGCGCAGGTCGTAGTCCTGCGTCGCCGTCCGCATGAAATGCTTCACAGGCGTGACCCAGCGGATCATCTCCTCGACGGCGTTCGCCATGAGCGAGGGATCGTCCTTCAGCTTTTGAAGCTGGGCCTTGTCCTTGATGAGCTCGAGCAGGCCGCCGGCGGCGGTGGAGCTGGTGGTGTCGTGACCCGCCGTCGCGACGATGATGTAGTAGCTCATCGCCTCGCGATCGCCGATCGGTTCGCCGTCGATTCTGCCATTGGCGATGACCGAGCAGAGATCTTCTGTCGGATTCGCGCGGCGGTCGGCGGTGATTTTGCCGAAGAATTCGAAGAGCTGCGTCGCGGTCTTGAAGAGATCGACCGAGCCCTCGTCGTCGGCGCCGAACGCGCCGCTTGAACTGCCTGTGTTCTCGCTTTCCTTGGCGACGTCCGGATCGCCGGGGCCGAAGATTTCCTGAGTCATCTTCATCAGGAACTGCTCGTCGCTGCGCGGCAGGCCCATGATCATCATAAGGACGCGCAGCGGATACCAGAGCGCGACTTCCTTGACGAAGTCGCATTTCCCGCCGAGCGACTTCATGTGGTCGACATGCTCTTTCGCCAGCGCGGCGATGCGCTCGTCGAGCTTCTTGAGGTTCGGCGGCATGAAGAAGGCCTGGGTCAGGGCGCGCAACTTCATGTGAACCGGGTCGTCGAGATCGACGAGGGTGCGGAAGACATGAGTGTCGCCGAACGTCGCCTTGGTCCATTCCTCGCCCTGGATGGGGGAGAGATAGGTGCGCAGGCCGTTTACGAAGACCTGGTTGTTCTTCTCGACCTCAAGAATGTCGGCGTGCTTCACGATGGCGTAGAAGGGCCGGTAGCCGCGCGGGCGTATCAACTGGGGCGCGTCCATCGCCCGGAGCCTGGCGAAGGTGTCGTAGATCGCGCCGCTGGCGTAGAGGTCGGGATTGACGACCTGGTCGTCGATGCGGTCGGTCGAGTAGCCCTTGAACGGAACGGCGGGCTCGCCGATCGAGTCAAGCGGAATCGCGGGTGCTGCTGACATGTTGGTCTCCCTGATGGCGACCGTCTGTCGGGCCGCTCGATACGAATGTGACGACGCCGTCAGCTTGCGGCAGGGGGGCGGGCCGCGCAAGGCCTTCACCATGCGAAGCGAAACCGTCTCGCCGCCGGGCCTGCGATGACGTATCGATTAAAGTTGGAGGGATTTGCGATGGTCCGACTGTCTTTTGCGGCGATCGCCGCGTGTCTGCTGATGGCCGGGGCCGCTGCGGCGGCTGAGGCGCCGCGCGGCTCGTATCTGGAAAGCTGCCGCAACATCAGCGTCGCCGGCGACAGGCTGAACGCCGAATGCCTCAACGACGCCAAGAAATGGCGGAAGACGTGGATGGACGGCTATCGCTATTGCGCCGGCGACATCGCCAACGTGGATGGCGTGCTGAAATGCCATGGTGGTCGCCTGACCGAGGAAGAAGCTTCCGGCGGGACCGGGGCGGCCGCGCGTGGCGCGCTGCCCGGCGGGCCCTGGCGCGACACCTGCCGCGACGCCGTTCTGGATGGTGCGATCCTGCGCGCGGTCTGCCAGGACCGGAACCGGAACTGGCGCACGACCTTCCTCGATCTGTCGAACTGCCCGCACGAGGTGGGCAATGCGGACGGCCAGCTGATCTGTCTGCGTCCGCCGCCGCCGCCGGCCGCGCCCAAGCTGATGGCGATGCGCGATACGCTGCCGACGGGCAAGTGGGTGCAGTTCTGCCGCTCGGCTGCGCTGACGAACTACATGATGCGTGCAGAGTGCTATGCCGGCGATGGCCGCTGGCAGGCTTCGGACCTCGATTTGTCGACCTGCCCGACCACTGACGTGACCAGCAATGGCGGGCGGCTTGTATGCCAGGGCGACGACTGAAAGGTAGCTGACGATGGCCGTCCTGACGAGCGCTGCTGAACTGGAAGCCTGTGTCGGGACCGCCCCGCTGCCGGTGAAGATGAAGGTCATCGATTTCATCGACCCGGAGGCAGCGCGCTGGCTGTCCGTGTCGCCATTGGCTTTCGTCGCATTCGCGGGCGCGTCCGGGCCTCAGGCAACTCTGGCAGGCGGTGTGCCCGGATTTGCGACGATCAGGGACCGTTCAACGCTTATCCTGCCCGCGACAGCGCTGGACGATCCGCCGGGCAGCATAGGGCAGGGAGTGGGCGCGCTGTTTCTGACGCCGGGCCTCGGAGAGACGCTGCGCGTCAACGGGCGGGTCAGCGCGATTGGGACGGATCAGATCGAGATTGCGGTCGACGAGTGCTTCGTCCATTGCGCCAAGGCGCTCATCCGGTCCGAGTTCTGGGACGCGGCCCCGCTCGAGGCGCCAGGGGGAACAGGCGCGTTTCTGTCAGCATCGCGGTTTCTGGCCATGGTGACGGCCGACGCCAATGGCCGTGCGGACGTGAGCCCCAAAGGCGATCCCTCGGGCCAGCTCATCAGGCTGGAAGGTGGCATTGCGACGATCGCGGAGCGGCCGGGCAATCGGCTTGCCTATGGCTTCCACAACATGATCGATCATCCTGCGGTGACGGCGGTTGTGCTGGTTCCCGGCGCGAATTGCGTCGCCATGGTGAGCGGCCGGGCAATCGTTACGACCGACGAGGAGGCGCGGGTGCCTTTCGCGGTCGATGGCAAGGTACCGATCCTCGTAGCGCAGATCACGAATGCGCAGGTCGATCTGCGGGCCAGCCGGGCGCTGGCGGCGGCGCGGCTGTGGCCCGCGTCGAACCATGCGTCTTCGCAGATCGATCCAGCGGCGGTGCTGGTCGCACATGTCAAGGCGAACAAGGCGCTGGGGCAGGAGGCGACCGCCATCCGGTCCTTCGTCACCCCGGGAATTGTTGCGGACGGGTTGGCGCAGAGCTATCGCGAGACGCTGTACTAGCGTGGCGTTCATCCGATGACGATCGTCATGACACCGGCGGCTCGCGCTGCGGCCGCGCTCGTCGCAGTGACCGGATGGATCGGGCTGGGCGTGCAGGTCGATGCCAGCATCGCGCTGACCGGGTCTGTCGGCGCGGCGCTGTGGGAGATGCTGCGGTTCTTCACGGTGCTCGCCAATCTACTGAGTGCGGTGATGTTTTCAGCCATCGCTCTGAGGCAGGGGTGGGCGGCGCGACCGCGGCTGATCGCCGGCGTGGCCATGGCGATGGCGTTGGTCGGGATCGTCTACGGCTTGTTGCTGCAGGGTCTTCTGGACCTCAGCGGCGGGGCGAAGCTGGCCGATACCCTGCTCCACAAGGTGACGACGGTGCTGGCGCCGCTCTGGTGGCTGATGTTCGCGCCGAAGGGACGGATCGTCTGGCGCGATCCGCCTGTGTGGGCGGTGTTTCCTCTGGCCTATTTCATCTACGGCCTGACGCGCGGGGCGCTGGATGGGAAGTACCCCTATCCCTTCATGAATGTCAGCCGGATCGGATGGGAGCAGACGCTGGCGAACGGGTTCGCGATGGCGTCGGCGTTCATGGTGGCCGGCTATGCGCTGGTGTGGCTGGACCGGGCGCTTGGACCGAGGGATCGGGCGGCTTAACTTGCGCCCGTCCTTCGCGCCCTAGCTCGCCCGATGGATCAGATCGTCGACAGCGACAGCCGGTGGGCTGATCGAGGCGTCAGATCAGTTTGAACGTGCCTCCCGTGCGCTCGGCAAGGCACGCCGCGAGCAGGTCGGATGCATTCTTCATGAGGCTGCCCTGGGCATTCGCGAGCATGCGCTTGTCGATGTCTTCCTGCTTCTCGTCGGGGCCGTATTTGTATTCGACGGTGCGGTCGGCGGTCGCGTCGATGTCGCAGCCTGCCAGGACGTCTCCGGACCCCAGATCCACCAGGAAGGCGTCGAATGATGCCGTTCCGCCGGTGAAGGTATTGCTGTCGACCAGCGATGGGGGCTCGTGCGCTTCGAGACGGATCAGCACGACATAGGCGACTTTGACGGCGCTGCGCAGTCTGTTGCGCAGTAAAGTCCCATCGCTTGCCAACTGCTTTTCATCGCGTGTCTTTGCTGGATCGCCTTCTTCCAGCGCGGACATCCAATCCGAGCCGTAGCGATAATTGCTGAGGAAATGGACGGGCGCGGGTGCGGCACGGTTCGTCAGATGCTCGGTTCGGACAAACATAACATTGGCGTCCAGTTTACCGAGCTCGAAGTGCGGAACAGGCTGAAGCTGCGACGGCTTGGGCACTGAGGCTCCATCGGCCGGCAAGGCGGCCGCAGCTTTCGCCATGGCTTCCTTCATCGCCGTGACCTTTGTGCCCTCGTCTTCAAGGACCATTTTCACGGTGAGTTCCGGGCCGCCGCAGGCGGCGAGGGCCATGGCTGCACCCAGAAACAGAGCGACGCGGGTGAAGTATCGATTGCGCATGCGTTGCCTCCCTAATGGTTGAGGGGCGCAAGTTGCCTTGCGCCCCACAAGAACCCTTAATGATGTCCGGCTGGCCTGATCAGGCGGCCTTTTCGATGCCGGCCGGCGGATCGCGCAGCACGTAGCCGCGACCCCAGACGGTCTCGATGTAGTTGTCGCCTTCGGTCGCGCTCGCGAGCTTCTTGCGGAGCTTGCAGATGAAGACGTCGATGATCTTGAGTTCGGGCT
>CAZBPO010000066.1:11326-12599 GCA_964493795.1 uncultured Flavobacteriaceae bacterium | reverse complement strand
TCGCCCGGCCCGAAAGCCTCGGCGGCGCGCGCAAAGGCGAAACCGGCGGCCTCTCCGGCGCGCCGCTCATGATGCCTTCGACCCGGGCTTTGGCGCAGGCTTTCCTTGCGGCGAAGGGCCGCCTGCCGCTTATCGGGATCGGCGGCATCGCCTCGGCGGACGACGCCTATGCCAAGATCGCGGCGGGGGCCAATCTGGTCCAGCTCTATACGGCGATGATCTATGGCGGCCCTGGCCTGCCGGCGCGGATCGTACGCGGCTTCGACGCGCGGCTGGAACGCGAAAACCTGTCGCTGGACGCGCTCGTGGGGCGCGACGCCGCAGCCTGGGCGTCCGCGCCGACGCCCTGAGCCATGTCCCTCGCCATCCCCGCGCAAACGGGCGTCAGGCCTGGCCTTCCGGCATCATCAGGTGGCCGCGCAGCGTGGCGATGGGGCGATCGTGCTCCTCCTGCCAGGCCTGGGCGTGAACATTGATCACCCGCCGGCCCTGCTTGGTGATCACCGCGCGGGCGAAGGTATCCACCGGCCGGCCGGACCGCAGATAGTCGATATTGATATCGACCGGGCGGGGCAGCTCCACGCCGCCCGCCTCGAAGATCACCTGCATGATCGCCGTCGTTTCAAGAAAGCCGCCGACCACGCCGCCATGCAGCGCCGGCAGCACGGGATTGCCGATCAGATGCGGCGCAAACGGCAGCACCGTCGTGATCTCGGTGCCCTTGCGGTCGACGCGGATGCCCAGATAGCGGGCATAGGGGATGGTCGCGACCAGCGCCTCCAGATCCGGCTTCGCGCCGGCCTCTGCGGCGGCCCTCAATAGCTCGCGCGGCGTCATGGGGCGTTGGCCCTGCGCGCGTCTGTCGTGCCCAGCATGAAGGCGGCCGTGCACGAGGCGATCGGGTCTGCCTTGTCGGTGTGGAAGGCGACGCCGCGCACGAAGGCGACGGATTTGGTCGCGCGGTAGCACTCCGTCCAGGCGAAGATGTCGAGGTCGGGCGTCGCCGGCTTCATATAGTCGATCCGCAGATCCAGCGTCGCGATATTGCCGAACAGCTTGGTCCGGCTCGACACCGCGACGCCGCAGGCATTGTCCAGCAGCGAGGTCACGACGCCGCCATGGACCACGCGCGTCTCCGGATCGCCCATCAGATGCTCGGCATAGGGCACCTTCAGCAACGCGGTCCCTTCGCCGATCTCGATCAGCGTCAGGCCGATCCCTTCGGCGTGCGGAACGCCTTTCAGGACGAAGCCGGATTTGTGCATCACCGTAC
>CAZBPO010000066.1:0-11316 GCA_964493795.1 uncultured Flavobacteriaceae bacterium | reverse complement strand
GATCGACTTCTATTCGTGGACCACGCCGAACGGCCGCAAGGTATCGATCATGCTCGAGGAATGCGGGCTGGCCTATACGCTGCATCCGGTGAACATCACCATGAACCAGCAGTTCGAGCCGTCTTTCCTCAAGATCAGCCCGAACAACAAGATCCCCGCCATCGTCGATCGCGAAAGCGGCTCGACGGTTTTCGAGAGCGGCGCGATCCTCATCTATCTGGCGGAAAAGACCGGGCGCTTCCTCGCCAAATCGGGCGATGCGCGCTGGAAGGCGATCGAGTGGCTGATGTGGCAGATGGCGGGGCTCGGGCCGATGACCGGCCAGCTCAATCATTTCGCGGTCTTCGCCAAAGAGAAGATCCCCTATGCCATCGAGCGCTATTCGAACGAGTATGCCCGCCTGATCGGGGTCCTGGAAAAGCGGCTGGACGAGGCCGAGTATCTGGCGGGCGAGGAATATTCCATCGCCGACATGGCCGCCTATCCCTGGGTGGCGGCGACCTTGCCCACCGTGCTCAAGAAATTCACGGGGCTCATCAAGACCCACCAGCGCATCGACACCTGGCTCAAGCATGTCGGCGAGCGCCCGGCGGTTCAGCGCGGCATGAACGTGCCTCCGGCGCACTAGCTCCCCATGCGCCGCTTCGCCCTCCTGGCGGCGGCGTTTCTGGCCGGGTGCGCGCCCGGCTATGACAATCCTGTCGTCCTGGCGACGCTCGCCACCGTCGGGGCGGTCAGCGGCGAGGGCATGAGCCGGGCCGAGGAAAACCGCCTCAACGCCGAACACCGTGACAATGTTAAGCGGATTCGCGCGCTCTGCACCGGGATCGACGCGCGGCTCGGCGACCTCGCCTCGCTGCGCCCGGCCGCCGCAGAGGTCATGCGCCTGGGAACGTCGATCGGCGATGACGTGATGTCGCCGGATACGCAGGCTTGCGTCGCCTTTCACGCCGAGGCGGCGGGCGATCTGCGGCGCGCCTACCGGCTCTATTTCAAGACGGCCATCGCCTCGCTTTACGAGCGCGAATGGGTGGCCCACAACGGCGGCGCGCCCAAGCTGCTGAGCGACCGCCTGCACTACGGCGTCATGAACGCGATCCTGCGCCTCAGGGCGGCGGGGCAGGCCTACGACATCTATCATATCGGCAAGGAAAAGGTGACCGGCTACACCTGCGCCGATCTGCGCCGCGAGGCTGCCTGGGCGGCGACCTGCCGCTAGGCTTGCCCCGTATCGGGGGGCGGGGCAGTGTCGCGTCCGTCACGATATTCACGGACTGACACGTTATGGTCGCGCTGCCGAAATCCTGCATCGTCGGGGCCGGATGCTCCGGCTTCACCACCGCCAAGGCCCTTCAGGACCGCGGTCTTCCCTTCGACATCTTCGAGATGACGGGCGCTATCGGGGGCACCTGGAATTACGACAATCCCGGCGGAAAGTCGGCCTGTTACCAGTCGCTTCACATCGACACGTCCAAGACGCGGATGCAGTTCCAGGATTTCCCGATCCCGGCGAATTTCCCCGATTATCCCCACCACGCCCAGGTGCTGAGCTACTTCAACGACTATGTCGACGCCTTCGGCCTCAGGGACAAGATCACCTTCAACACGCGCGTCGACCGCGCCGTGCGCGGGCCTGACGGGGTATGGGACGTCACGCTCTCGACCGGCGAAACCCGTCGTTACGATGCGCTGTTCGTCTGCAACGGCCACCACTGGGATCCCAACACGCCGGAATTCCCCGGCGCGTTCGACGGCGTCGAATTCCACAGTCACGCCTATCGCTCGCCCTTCGCGCCGCACGACCTGGTCGGCAAGAACGTGCTGGTCGTCGGCATGGGCAACAGCGCGATGGATATCGCCAGCGAGCTTGCGCAGAAGCCGATCGCCAAAAAGCTGATGGTCGCGGCCCGGCGCGGCGTCTGGATTTTTCCCAAATACATCAACGGCCACCCGCCCGACAAAGGCGTCGCGCCCGCCTGGGTTCCTGAATGGCTCTATCGCTTCATCATGAAGCGCATGGTGGTCAGGGCGGTCGGCCGGATGAAGAATTACGGCCTGCCCGAACCTGAACATCACCCGGCCGACGCGCACCCGTCCGTTTCCGGCGAGTTTCTGACCCGCGCCGGCTGCGGCGACATCCACATGAAGCCCAACATCGCGGAAAAATCGGGCCGGCAGGTCAAATTCGCCGATGGAACGCTCGAAGACGTCGACGCGATCATCTACGCCACCGGCTACAACATCACCTTCCCGTTCCTGGACGCGGCGACGGCTCCGGTGGTCGACAATCACATCGGCCTCTTCAAGCGCATCTGGCGGCCCGGCATTCCCAATCTTTTCTTCATGGGGCTGGCGCAGCCGTTGCCGACGCTGGTGAATTTCGCCGAGCGGCAGGCGAAATGGGTCGCCTCGTTCCTGATGGGCGAGTATGTGCTGCCGTCCGACGGCGACATGGAGAAAGCCATCGTGGACGACGAGGCGGCGGCGATGGGGCGCTACTACAAGTCGCGGCGTCATACGATGCAGGTGAACTTCGACAAGTATTGTCGCGATATCGAGATGGAGCGAAGGCGCGGCGCGGCGCGGGCCAAAGCGGGCGGATGGGGCGGCGGGAAACTGCCGATTCCGCATCGTGTGGGGGAACCGCCGGACGCGGACTGCGCGGCCTGAGAGGGGGACGACGTGAATTTGAGGGGGGTGATCCTGGCGGCTTTGGCCGCAGCGCTGGCGTCATGCGCCCGGCCGCCGCCGCCCGACATCCCGGTCGGGCCGCTCGGCGTGCCGTTCGACGTCGATGCCGATCAGATCAATTCGTTCGTCTGCGCCAACGAAAAACACTTCACCATCGCCTATCTGACGACCGGGATCGTGTTCTCCACCGGGGTCGGCGGCGTTCTGACGTTGCGGATCACAGGCTCGACCAGCGGCGTGCGATATGTCGGCGGCAATTTCACGGTGATCACCATGGCCAATCGCGCGACGGTCTATTACGCCGACCAGCCGGTGATGTACGACTGTTACGCGATCATGCAGTAAGGGCAATTTATGTTGTTTCTCGTGGTTGCGGCGGCGGCGGCCGTCGCCGCGCCGGCCGATGCGGCGTGGGAGTCTTATGCCTGCGAGGGCGGGCCGACCGTTCGGGTGGCGTTGACCGATACGCGCCCGCCCGAACGCGGATGGCTGGATACGGCCGGCGGGATCGTGGCGCTCGAACGCCATGACGGCGAGGGCAAGGCCGTTCTGCGCGGCGGCGGTCACATGGTGATCGCGCTGAACTGGGCCGATATCTATTACGCGCCTCCGGCGCGCGAAAAATCCGCCTTCCGCTGCCGCATCTCTGGCGCCGGCTCGACGTCCATCAAACCCGCGCCGGAGTAGAGCGGATGGCGATCCCTGACCTCGTGACGTTCGACCTGGCCGCGCTCGATCCGGACTCCGCCGAGCATGGCGCGCCGGCCTCCGACCGGGTGATCGACGGCGCTCCTGCGATGCGGACCTGGGCGCTGAACGAGTCGGCGGACGGCAAGACCTTCGCTGGCGTCTGGGAGGCGACGGTGGGCGCCTGGCGCGTCGCCTATGACGAGTGGGAATATTGCGCGATCCTTTCCGGGGAAAGCGAGCTGGTGCGCGACGGCCATCCGCCGCAGCGGCTGCGCGCCGGTGACCACATCGTGATCGAGCCGGGATTTGAGGGCGTCTGGCGGGTGATCGAGGTCACGCGCAAGACCTTCGTCGTCCGCCTCCCTTGAGGCGCGCCCCGTTCGCCGCTAACCCAGCCCTATGTCCGCACCCTTCCAAACCCGGCCTTTGCCCGAACAGGGCATGTTCGGCCGTCTGTTCGGCCGCATCCATCGCGACGCGATGCTGACCGAGGCCGAAAACCTTCTGGCCGCCGCCGCCGACTGGGCAGACGTCAGCCGTGACGACATCGCGGCGCTCGAAGCCAAATATGGCGCGGCGTTCAAAGACGCCGTGAAGAGCGAAACGATGATGCTGATTTCGCGCGCCGCCACGGGGCTGACGGCGCAGCAGACGGTGGAAGGCGGGGCGAACCGTCTGCGCCGTCTGGCCGGCGCGTTCGGCCTGTCCGGCGAGGCCGAAACGATCGTGCTGGCGCGTGCGCGCTCGGCCCTGGCCGAGGCCGCCCAGCGCCTGATCGCCGACGACGATCTGACGGAAGATGAAAGGTCAGCCTTCGCCGAGGCGGCGGACGCGACCGGAATCGCGCAGGAAGAGGCGGCCGCGATCCTGTCGGCGGCGGTCGAATGGCGCATGAGCCAGGAGATCGCGGCGGCCGTTTCGGACGACCGCCTGACATCCGACGAAGAGGCACGGATCGAAGCGCTGGGTCATGCGCTGCACGCGCGGCTCGACATTCCCGACGCCATGCGCGACCGGCTGGCGCGCGCAAGGCTGTTGTGGCGGATCGAGCAGGGCGAGCTGCCCGAGGCGGTCTCGCCGGTGGCTCTGCCGCGCACCGAGCGGTGCCTCTATGCCGGCTATGGCCAGGCGCTGGAGCCGCGCTCGCGCGGCAAGCAGAGCTTCATGCATTCTTACGGCGCGGGCGACATCGTGCTGTCGACCAAGCGGATCATCTTCAACGGCGGCGACAGGAACCTCGCTGTCCGCCTGAACACGGTCATCGACTATCGGGTCTATGATGACGGGGTCGAAATCCGCCGCGCGACGGGCAAGCCGCTGACCTTCGCGCTCAGCCGGAAAGACGAATGGTTCGCGCGCATCTTCGAGCGCGCGCGCCGCGACGCCGTCTAAAGCTGGCGATAATACACCGTCGTCGTGCAGGGGCGGCCGTCGGGAAACAGGGCGTAGTCGGGAATCTCGCCGCTCCGGACCCAGCCCTTTCGTTCATAGAGCCGCGCGGCGTCGCTGCCCGTCACCGTGTCGAGGACGAGCAGCGTGAACCCGCGCGCACGGGCTTCGGTTTCGGCCGCACCCAGCAGCGCCGCGCCGACGCCGGCCCGCCGCGCCCGGCGATGGACCAGCATTTTCGAAATGTCGGCCCGGTGCGGCTGATTGGGCATTCCGGCGGGGACCAGCTGCACCGTTCCGCAGACGCCGTGCGCATCCTCGGCGATGAAGATCACCCGCTCGCGCCGCGCTGCGGCCGCCGCGCAGCCGGCGAAGAACGCCTCTGCGGCGGCGTGGTCCAGTCCTGCCATGAAGCCGACCGACGCGCCCCCTTCGACGCAGTCCACGAGGACTGCGGCGATGGCGGGAACGGCGGCTTCGGCCTCTGCCGGCGGCAGCGCGCGGACGATCACGGCGCCCGACGCCTTCAGAGAGACCTGGCGATCAGCACCTTCATGATCTCGTTGGTGCCGCCATAGATCTTCTGCACGCGCGCATCGCGGTACATCTGGGCGATCGGATACTCGTTCATGTAGCCGTAGCCGCCGTGAAGCTGAAGGCATTCGTCGACGATCTTCACCTGTTCGTCGCTGACCCACAGCTTCGCCATCGACGCCGTGAAGGCGTCGAGCTTGCCCTGGAGCAGCTGGCCGACCGCCCAGTTGCAGAACACGCGGGCGACGACGGCCTTGGCTTTGGCGTCGGCCAGCACGAACTGCGTATTCTGGAAGTCCATCACGGCCTTGCCGAACGCCTTGCGCTCGCGGGTGTATTTCACCGTCTCCTCGATCGCGCGCTCGATCATCGCGATGCCCTGCAGCGCGATCTGGAGCCGTTCGGAGGGAAGCTGCTCCATCAGCGAGAAAAAGCCGCGCCCTTCCGCCTCGCCCAGCAGGTTCGACGCCGGCACGCGCACGTCCTCGAAGAACAGCTCGGATGTGTCCTGACCATGCAGACCGATCTTGTCGAGGATGCGGCCGCGGCGGAAGCCGGGCGCTTCGTCGGTTTCGACGATCACCAGCGAGGTGCCTTTCGCGCCCGCCGCCGGGTCCGTTTTCGCGACGACGATCACCAGATTGGCCGTACCGCCATTGGTGATGAAGGTCTTCGATCCGTTGATGACATAGCCGTCGCCGTCCTTGCGGGCGGTCGTCTTGATCGACTGCAGGTCGGAGCCCGTTCCGGGCTCGGTCATGGCGATCGCGCCGACCAGTTCGCCGGTGGCGAGGCGCGGCAGCCAGCGCTTCTTCTGCTGCTCCGAGCCGTAGTGGAAGATGTAGGGCGCGACGATGGCGTTGTGCAGCGACGCGCCGAAGCCGGTGACGCCCTTCTTGCCGAAGACGTCGATCAGCACGGCTTCGTGGGCGAACGAGCCGCCGCCGCCGCCATATTCCTCAGGGGTCGAAGCGCAGAGCAGGCCGGCTTCGCCCGCCTTGCGCCAGACTTCGCGCGGCACCTGTCCGGCGGCTTCCCAGGCGGCGTTGTGCGGAAGCAGTTCCTTTTCGGCGAACTTGGTGACGGCATCCTCGAAGATCAGCAGATCTTCGGTCATCCAGTCCGGGCGTTCGATGGCGTGGCTCATGGGCGGATCCTCGTGCAGCGTTATGACGAATGCGGCGCACCCTGCCTTTCCGGCAGGGCGGCTTCAAGGGCGGAGGATCGAGGGCGCGATACGAAGTTTCCCGGCGGCGAAACAACATGTCCGCCGCTGCGATGCGTCCGTCAGCCGGTGCGATAGCGCGCCGCCGGCTTGGCGTTGGCGAAGCCGGGGAGCAACGCCTTGCGCGCCGCCTCGTGCGCGTCCCAGGCGGCGGCGTCGGGCAGCGGCGGGATGGTGATGTCCTCGCGCCGGTCGAACCCGGCCAGCGCGGCGTCCACAAGGTCTTCGACCTCCATCAGACCCGGGATCGTGCTGACGTCACGCCCGCCCTTGTCCCAGATTTCGGTCCGGGTCGCGGCCGGCAGGACCGCCTGCACGTAAACGCCGCTCTTGCCGAGCTCCAGCTGGAGGCTCTGCGAAAGATAGATCACGAACGCCTTGGTCGCGCCGTAGATCGTGGCCCCGAATTCCGGCGCGAGGCCGACGACCGAGGCGATGTTGACGATCGCGCCCCCGCCTTCGGCGGCGAAGCGCCCGGCGGCGGCGCGGGCGAGGCGCGCGACGGCGGTGACGTTGAGGCGGATGAGGGCGTCGATCCCCGCGCCGTCCTGCGCCAGGAAGCCGCCGGGCAGGATCGACCCGGCATTGTTCACCAGAACCCCGATGCGGGCGTCATCTGTGAGCCGCCGCTCAAGCGCCGCCACGTCGGCCTCTGCGGTGAGGTCGGCGCGGACGATATCGACCGCAACGCCGGATTCGGCTTTCAGCCGCGCGGCGAGGGCATTCAGCTTGCCGACATCCCGTGCAGCAAGGACCAGATCATGGCCCCGTGCGGCGAAGCGGGCCGCATAGGTGGCGCCGATACCGGACGAGGCGCCGGTGACGAGGACGGTGGGCTTGTGGCTCATGGGACAGGCTCCGAAATTATAGATGTTGAATATCATGAATAAATATGATAATCATCATGTATATCTTAAGTCACGCATAAGGAGGCGTGAATGAAGGTCAGCCGCACAAAAATGGCGGAAAACAGAGCGAAAATTCTTGCCGCAGCCAGCCGTCTGTTTCGCGAACGCGGGTTCGAGAAGGTCACCGTCGCCGAAATCATGCAGGCCGCCGGGCTGACGCATGGCGGATTCTACGGCCACTTCGCGTCGAAGGAGGCGCTGGTGGCCGCCGCGCTGGCCGAAGGCCCGGCGCTGACATCGGCGGTGACGCAGGATCTGAAAGCTCTGGCCCGGGCCTATCTCACGCCGGCGCATCGGGATGCGCCGGGGCGGGGGTGCCAGTTCGCCGCGCTGGGCGGTGAGGCCGCCCGTCTTCCGGCCGATGCCCGGCAGGCTTTGACGGCGGCGCTAAAGACCCGGCTCGACGCCCTGAGCCACGACGCGGCCGGCGAGACCGACCCTGCGCGGCGGCGCTGGGCGATCGCGGGCTGGGCCGCCCTTGTGGGCGCCTTGACGCTTTCGCGCCTCAGCGCAGACCCCGATCTGGCCGAGGAAATCCTCACCGAAACCCGCCGTGCGTTCGGGGCTGCCTGATGTCCGCGTTCGAGGAAGCCCACACGCGCAGCCGCACGGTCACCTGGCAGGATCCGGCGGCCGTCCGCGCGGCCAGCGCCGGGCAGAGCGGGCTTGAACTGATGCGCGGCATCCGCGATGGCGCGCTTCCGCCGCCGCCTATGGCGCGGCTCATCGGCTTTCGCTGCGTGGTGGCCGAGCCGGGCGAGATCGTGATGGAACTCGATCCCGAAGCCTCGCTGGAGAACACGCTGGGCATCCTGCATGGCGGCGCGGCGGCGGCGATGCTCGATACCGCCATGGGCGCGGCGGCTCACACGGTTCTGGAAGCGCCGAAGGCGGCCGTGACCCTCGATCTCAAGCTGACCTATCTGCGGCCGCTTACTGTGCAGTCCGGCCCGGTGCGGGCGCGGGGCAAGGTGATGAACCTGTCGGCGCGCAACGTCTATGTCGAAGGCTGGGTCCATGACGGCCGCGACCGGCTGGCCGTGCATGCGGTCGGCAATTTCAGCGTGATCAGCGGCTGAGCCTGCTCAGCCGCTGGCGGGTATGCGCTCCGCCCGCAGCTGCGAACGCCGCACCTTGCCGGCGTCGTCGCGCAGGGGTTCGGTGGTGAACTCGATCGAGCGCGGGCGCTTGTAGAGCACGAGCCGCTCGGCCAGATGCGCCAGCAGGTCGGCTTCGGTGAGCCCGGGTTTGGCCTGCACGATGGCATGGACCTTGGCCCCCAGATCGTCGTCGGGCAGGCCGATCACGCAGCTCGACTGGACCAGCGGGTGATCGTCGATCGCCGCTTCCACCTCGGCCGGATAGACATTCGCGCCGCCGACCAGGATCAGGTCGGTGCGGCGGTCGGCGAGATAGAGATAGCCGTCCTGGTCGAGCCAGCCGATATCGCCGATGCTCTCCCAGCCGCCCTCGATGGGCTTCGAGTCCGCGCCGATATAGCGATAGGTCTCGGGCGTGCCCTCGGCCCGGCGCATGAAGATCTCGCCGGTTTCGCCGGCCGGCAGGCGTTGTCCGTCGGGCGAGAAGGCGGCGATCTCGGCCCCGCCCACCACGCGTCCCACCGAACCGCGATGGGCCAGCCATTCATGGCCGTCGAGAATGGTCGAGGCGATGCCTTCGGTGCCGCCGTAAAGCTCCATGACGGCGTCCGGGCCGATCCAGTCGATCCAGGCTTCCTTCAGCCAGGGCGGGCAGGGGGCCGCAAGGTGCCAGAGCGTCTTCAGCGACGAGATGTCGTATTTCGCCTTCACCTCGTCGGGCAGGCGATACATGCGGCCCATCATGGTGGGCACCGTGTAGATCCAGGTGATCTTGTGCGCGTCGATCAGCGCCAGCGTCTTCTCGGCGTCGAATTTCGGCATCAGCACCACCGGTGCGCCTTCCTCCAGCGCCGCAAAGGCCGTGATGAGCGGACCGTTGTGATAGAGCGGCCCCGGCATCAGCACGCGGTCGTCCGGCCCGATCCGCCAGACGATGCCCATCAGGCCGGTCGCGGCAGAGGACGAGCCGGACACGATCAGCTTGGGCCGTCCGGTCGAGCCGCCCGAGGTCGGGGCCTTCCACGACGGCGAGAAAATATCGGGCAGGTCGCTGTCGTCATCCGACAGGGCCAGCAGCGCGTCGACTGTCACGGACGGGCGGCCCGTGTCGAACGGCGCGCCGATCACGACAGGTCCGCCGGCCAGATCGGCGATGGCCTTCAGTTCGCTTTCCGGCAGGCGCGAAGACACCGGCTGCGGCGTCGCGCCGACTTTCCACAGGCCATAGCAGACCTCGATGAAGCCGATGCCATTGGGCAAGGCGATGGTGACGAGGTCGCCCTGTTTCACGCCCTTCGCCGTCAGGGCGCGCGCGATGCGGTTGGTGCGGCGATGCAGATCGCGCCAGCTGATCGACTGGTCCTCGAACAGCACCGCCGTCTCGTCGCCTTTCGCGGCGGCGATCCGGCCGAGCTGCGCGCCCATCGAGATGACGGCCTCGGGATGCGCCATCACCTCGGCGACCCGCGCCTCATAGGCCGCCGCCATCGCTTCGACGGCCGCGACCGGGCTTTGCGTTCCAGACATGTCCAACCCTGCGTTTCTTATGCGGGGCTGTTCTAGAACGCCTCGATGTCCAGCGCCATCAGCGGGGCCGCGCCGGTCTTCAGCTTGGCCAGATGCGCGCCCGCGTCGGGCAGCATCCGCTCAAGGAAGTAGCGGCCGGTGATCAGCTTGTTGGCGTAGAACGGATCGTTGTCGTTCGCCAGCGCCGCCAGCGCCGCATCGGCTTGCAGCGCCCAGGCATAGGCAAGGCCCGTGAGGCCGAAGAGATAGAGATAGTCCATCGAGCCCGCGCCGGCATTGTCGGGATTGGCGAGGCCATTATTCATCAGCCAGGTCGTCCCCTCTTCCAGCTTGCCGCGCGCGTCCTGCAGGCCGGCGACGAAGGGCGCCAGCTCGGCGACGTCTTTCTTCGCCGCGATGAAATCGTCCAGCAGCTTGAACCAGGCGAAGATGGCGCGCCCGCCATTGGCCGCCAGCTTGCGACCGACGAGGTCCAGCGCCTGCACGCCGTTCGCGCCTTCGTAGATCTGGGCGATGCGGGCGTCGCGCACGAACTGCTCCGCGCCGGTCTCCACGATATAGCCGTGGCCGCCATAGACCTGCTGCGCCTCGGTAGCGTTGGCATAGCCCTTGTCGGTCAGATAGCCCTTCAGCACGGGGGTCAGCACGCTCATCATGTCGTCGCCGAAGATGCGGGCCGCCTCGTCGGTCGCCTTGTGCGAAAGGTCGCCCTGCAGCGAGGTCCACAGCATCAGCGTGCGCGCGCCTTCATTGAACGCCTTGATGTTCATCAGCGCGCGGCGGATGTCGGGATGCACGATGATCGGGTCGGCCGGCTTGTCGGGGAATTTCGGGCCCGACAGCGAGCGGCCCTGCAGGCGCTCCTTGGCGTAGTTCACGGCGTTCTGATAGGCGACCTCGCTCTGGCTGAGGCCCTGAACCGCGACGCCCAGCCGCGCTTCGTTCATCATCGTGAACATGGCGCGCATGCCCTTGTGGGCTTCGCCGAGCAGATAGCCGGTTGCGTCTTCATAGTTGAGCACGCAGGTGGCGTTCGAATGGATGCCCATCTTGTGCTCGATCGCGCCGCAGGTGACGCCGTTGCGCGCGCCCAGCGAGCCGTCGGCGTTCACCAGGAATTTCGGCACGATGAACAGCGACACGCCCTTGATGCCGGCGGGCGTGTCGGGGCCGGCGATCTTGGCCAGCACCAGATGGATGATGTTGTCGGAAAGGTCGTGCTCGCCGGCCGAAATGAAGATCTTGGTGCCGG
>CAZBPO010000065.1:12358-12601 GCA_964493795.1 uncultured Flavobacteriaceae bacterium | reverse complement strand
CCCGGCGCGTCGCAGGAAGCGATCGAGGCCGCTGCGAAAGCGGCGGCGGCGCACGACTTCATCGCCGCCCTGCCCGACGGCTACGCCACGCGCGCAGGCGAGGCCGGGGCGCGTCTCTCGGGCGGCCAGCGCCAGCGCATCGCCATCGCGCGGGCGCTGCTGCGCGATGCGCCGATCCTGCTGCTGGACGAGGCGACCAGCGCACTCGACGCCGAAAACGAGGCCAAGGTGCAGGCCGCGCTG
>CAZBPO010000065.1:11766-12348 GCA_964493795.1 uncultured Flavobacteriaceae bacterium | reverse complement strand
ACGCTGATGGCCGGGCGCACCACACTGGTCGTCGCGCATCGCCTGTCGACCATCCAGCGGGCCGACCGCATCCTCGTGTTCGAGGATGGCCGCATCGTCGAGCAGGGCCGGCACGACGTGCTGCTGAAGCAGGACGGGCTCTATGCCCGCCTGTTCCGCACCCAGTTCGCGCCGGCGGAGGCCTGACGGCGATGGGCCTGCTCAAACGCCTCGGCCGTTCGCGCCCCGTGCGATGGCTCGCCTGTTTCCTCGCGGCGGGCTATATCCGGCTGGTTCACGCCACCTCGCGATGGGAGGTGGTGAACCGCGCATCGCCGGAAGCCTGGTGGAATGAGGGCAAGCCCTTCATCCTGGCCTTCTGGCATGGGCGCATCCTGATGATGCCGTATTGCTGGCCGGGGGATAGGCGCATGAACATGCTGATCTCGCGCCATCGCGACGGGGCGCTGATCGCCGACACGATCGGCTGGTTCGGGCTGAATACGGTGCGCGGCTCAACCGCCAAGCCGGGCCGCGAGAAGGACAAGGGCGCGACCGCCGCGCTGATGGAGATGCTGCGGAAACTGAAATCGGGCGAATATG
>CAZBPO010000065.1:6642-11756 GCA_964493795.1 uncultured Flavobacteriaceae bacterium | reverse complement strand
TCCGCGCGGCCCCCGGATGCGGGCGACCGACGGCGTCGCCGCCGTGGCGCGGCTGGCCGGAGTGCCGGTGATCGCCTGCGCCTACGCCACGCGGCGCAGGCGGCTGCTGTCCAGCTGGGACCGTTTCGCCGTTGCGCTGCCGTTCACCAAAGGCGTGTTCGTATGGGGCGAACCGATCGCCGTTCCCCCCGGCGCCAGGGGCGAGGCGCTGGAAGCGGCGCGGCTGACCATCGAAACGGAGCTCAACCGCGTGACGCGCGAGGCAGACCGACTGACCGGGCACGATCCCGACGCCATCCTGCCGGCCGATCCGGAACCCGCCGAAGCGGGGGCTCCGGCATGAGCAGCGGCGGGGCGCTCTATTCCATCTATCGCGCGGCCAGCTCGGCGCTGTCGCCGCTGCTGCGCCCGTATCTCAAGCGCCGCGCCGTGCGCGGCAAGGAAGACCTCGCGCGCCTCGACGAACGTTTCGGCCATGCCGACCGCCCCCGCCCCGAAGGCAAGCTGATCTGGCTGCACGGGGCCAGCGTCGGCGAGACGCTGTCGGCGCTGCCGCTGCTGCGCGCCTTGCTCGACGCCAACCCGGACGCCCACGCGCTGTTCACCTCGGGCACCGTCACGTCGGCCGGTCTGCTGGCCGAGCGCCTGCCCAAGCGCGCGTTCCATCAATTCATGCCGCTCGACCAGCCCGCCGCGATCAAACGCTTTCTGGCGCACTGGAAGCCCGACCTCGCGCTGTGGATCGAAAGCGAGCTGTGGCCCAATACGCTGGAGGCGATCCGCGCCGCCCATATCCCGGCCGCGCTGGTGAACGCGCGGCTCAGCGAGAAAAGCTTCGCCCAGTGGAAGCGCGCGCGCGGCCTGTCGGAGCGGATGCTGTCGGCCTTCTCGCTCGCCCTGGCGCAGACCGAGGAAACCGGCCAGCGGCTCGAGGCGCTGGGCGCGCGCCAGGTGGCGGTCACCGGCAATCTCAAGGCGGCGGCCGGACCGCTGCCCGCCGCGCCGGATCAGCTGGCGCAGCTGAAAGAGATGATCGGCGGTCGGCCGGTTCTGGCCGCCGCCAGCACCCACCCGCAGGAAGAAGAGATGCTTGGGCGCGTCTATCAGACGCTCAAGGCCGCCCGGCCCGATCTGCTGCTGGTGCTCGCGCCGCGCCATCCCGAACGCGGGCCTGAAATCGCCGAGGCGCTGCGCGGACAGGGACTGGCCGTATCGCGCCGCGCCGCGAAGGTCAGGGTGATGGCGGAAACCAACGTCTATCTGATGGATACGATCGGCGAGCTCGGCCTGCTCTACCGCACCGCGCCGTTCGCCTTTGTGGGCGGCAGCCTGGTGGAGCATGGCGGCCAGAACCCGCTGGAGGCGGCGCGTCTCGGCGTGCCCGTGCTGCACGGACCGCATGTCTTCAACTTCCGCGGCGAATATGACGAGCTGGGCGCGGCCGGGGTGGCGCGGGAAACAGCGAACGAAGCCGCGCTCGCCGCAGCCGCCGCCGAATGGTTCGACGACGCCGGGGCGACGACGGAACGCGGCGCGAAGGCGCAGCGCCTCGCCGAGCTGGGCGCCGGTGCGTTCGACGCGGCGAAGATTCAGCTCGCGCCGCTGCTGGCCAAGGCCGGTTTCCATGCGCCCGCCTGATTTCTGGAGCCGCCCGCCGTCACGGCCGGGCCTGATGGCGCGGCTGCTGAGCCCGCTCGGCTTCGTCTATGGCCGCATCGTCCGCAGCCGGCTGCGGCGCGCGCCCGCCTATCGGCCCGCTGCGCCGGTCATCTGCATCGGCAATCTGACGCTGGGCGGCGCGGGCAAGACGCCGGTCGCCATCGCCATCCTTCAGCGCCTGACGGCGATGCGCGCCTCGCCCGTGGCGCTCAGCCGGGGCTATGGCGGGGCGGCCGCGGGGCCGCTGCAGGTGGAGCCCGACCATCTGGCCTCGGAAGTCGGCGACGAACCGCTGCTGCTGGCGCGCCACGCGCCCGCCATCATCGCCAAAGACCGCGCCGCCGGGGCGCGCGCCGCGATGGAGGCGGGGGCCGGCGTCATCGTGATGGATGACGGCTTCCAGAACCCGGCCCTGCCCAAGGATCTGTCGATCGCGGTGATCGACAGCGAGACGGGGTTCGGCAATGGCCGCGTGTTTCCGGCCGGGCCTTTGCGCGAGTCGGCCGCAGACGGCCTGGCGCGCGCCGACGCGGTGATCCTGATGGGGCGCGGATCGTTTGATCCCGGTCATCCGGTGACGCTGCGGGCGCAGCTGCGCGCGCCGATGGCGGCGGCCTTCGACGATCGCCGCGTCGTCGCCTTCGCCGGCATCGGACGGCCGGAAAAGTTCTTCCAGTCGCTGCAAAGGGCCGGGGCCGACATCATCGCCGTCTTCTCTTATCCCGACCACCACGCTTATGGCGAAGACGACATCCAGCGCATGAAGGCGCTGTCGCGGGCGCGGGGCGCGGCGCTGGTGACGACCGAGAAAGACTATGTGCGTCTGCCGCCGCGCCTGAGGAAAGGCGTGCTGACGCTGCCGGTCGAGGCTCAGTTCGAGGACGAGCGCCTGCTCAACGCCCTGCTGCAACAGGCTCTGGCCCGCGCCGAGCAGACGCTGTGACGTCATGAAGGCGTTGCGCTGGACGCTCTGGGTGCTCGAGGCCCTTCCGGTTTTCGGACTGCTGGGGCTGTTCAAGCTTCTGGGGCTCGACGCCGCCTCGGCGTTCGGCGGCTGGCTGGCGCGCAAGCTCGCCCCCATTGCGCCCGCCCACAAAACGGCGCGGCGCAATCTTCAGGCCGCTTTCCCCGAAAAGCCCGCGGCCGAGATCGAGGCGATCCTGAACGGCATGTGGGACAATCTCGGCCGCACCTTCGCCGAGTACGCGCATTTCCGCCGTTTCGCCGGCCATCCAAACGAACGCATCGAGATGGAGAATCTCGATGTCGCCCGCGCCGCCCTGGCGGCCGGCAAGGGCGCGATCGCGCTGTCGGGCCATTGCGCGAACTGGGAGCTGATGGCGCTGGCGGCCTGGCAGGCGGGGCTGGACGGGGCCGAGGTCTATCGCCCGGTCAACAACCCCATCATCAACTGGTGGATCATGCGCCAGCGGCGGCGCTACGCCTATCCGGTGCAGATCTCAAAGAACGGCGACAATGTCCGCGACCTCATGCGCACGCTGAAAGGCGGCGGCGTGCTGGCCATGCTGACCGATCAGAAGCATTCCGAAGGCCTGCCGATCCCGTTCTTCGGCCGCGACGCATGGACAGCCACCGGCCCGGCGGTGCTGGGCCTTCGCACCGGTGCGGCGCTGGTGCCGGTGCGGATGGTGCGCACGAACGGCGCGCACTTTCGCATGACCTTCTACCCGCCGCTTGAGATCGCACGCAGCGGCGAGAAAGACGCCGACATCCGCGCCGTCATGGTGGCGATCAACGCGTCACTGGAAGATGCGGTGCGCGAACACCCCGCGCAATGGCTGTGGGCCCATAATCGCTGGCGCATCCCGCCGGGCGCACAGCCGGCCGCCTCGTCCTGAAAGACTCAGGGTCTGCTCGAAAAGTCCGTCTGAAAAATCGTGCGTCCTTCGAGGCTCGCCTCCGGCTCGCACCTCAGGATGACGAACAGAGAATCGCGTTTTCGTCATGGTGAGGCGCCCTGCGCAGCAGGGCCTCGAACCACGCCGCACGCCGATCGCAGAGGCTCGCCACCGGGCGGCGGCCCAGACAACGCGAGCATTCCGATTAATACAATCTCCACGCGCTAAGGACATACCTCGTCCTTAGCGCAAGATAGTCACGAGCTTTCAGTCGACATGGGTCAGATGGCCAACATCGACAGTCAGATACTCATCGCCCTGGCCCTCGCGGCCATCGCAATCTATCTCCTTATGGATTCGCTTCAACGCCGATCCAGACGCGGGAAGCCTTACCTCAAGCCGGTGACGGACCCGGCCGAACAGTTGCGTAACGTCATGGCCGCCGACTTTTCCGCTCGCAAGGTCATGTCTTCAGCCGAATACAGAGTCTTTCAGGCGGTCGAAGCCGAGATCCGTTCGGCGCGTGACGGACATCGTGTTTTCGCGCAGACCTCGCTGGGAGAAATACTGCAATCCAGCTCGGCGCTCGGTTTCAGCGCGATCAACAGCAAACGAGCCGACATTCTTGTGGTCGGGCCTACAGGCCTTCCGCGTCTCGCCGTCGAGTATCAGGGCGAAGGTCACTTTCAGGGGGCCGCAGCGGCGCGCGACGCAGTAAAAAAAGAAGCGCTCAGGAAGGCGGGCGTGGCTTATGTCGAGATATACCCGACACATAGCGCCGATCAGATCAGGTCTCTTGTTCGGCTCGCTCTAAGTTCGGCGCTGGCCCCATCAGGCCAACCCGACAAATCGAACACAACAGGGCTGACGCTCGTCCGTCTGCGTTGATCGCCCCAAGCCTCAACCCGGCATCGGCCCTGCGGCCAGCTGAGGGTCCAGCCGCTCCTGGAACCAGTTCATACGCCAGCACAGATGCGGCCCCGTCGCGCGGCCGGTCTTGCCGATCAGGCCGATCACCTGCCCCTGCGCCACTGTGTCGCCCACCGCGACATCCAGCCGGCTCTGATGCAGGTATGAGGTCGTGATGCCCTGACCATGATCCAGCACTGTCGTGCCGCCGGTGAAATACAGGTCGCGCTCGGCCAGGCGCACGATGCCGGCCTGCGGCGCGCGGATCGGCTCGCCCTCGCCGCGCGCCACGTCGACGCCGAAATGCGGCTGGCGCGGCTCGCCGTTGAGGACGCGCTGGCTGCCATAGACGCCGCTGATGCGGCCCGTGACCGGCCATGTGAAGCCGCTGAGATACCAGCTTTCCGGCGTGTCGAAGCTGCGCGCCGCCTTGACCGCTTCGATGTCGGCCAGAATGCGCGGGCCCGCGTCGTCCGGCGGCGTGACCTGGCCCTTGGGCAGCCCGTTGATGCGTTGAACCTTGTAGCTGCGCTGGCCGACCGCGATCTGATGCGTTTCCTCGTCCGCGCCAACGGCGATCGCCAGCGTCGCGGCCGGGGCCTGATCGCGGCCGAAGCCGAACACGAAATAGCCCTCAGGGCTCAGCGACAGCGCTTTGCCGTCGATGGTCACGCGCGCGCCCGCCAC
>CAZBPO010000065.1:5330-6632 GCA_964493795.1 uncultured Flavobacteriaceae bacterium | reverse complement strand
TGCCGCCTTGCTCCAGATTTCCGGTCACCGGCGAAGCAGCGCGGGCCGCGCGCAGGCCGACCAGACCCGCCCCGCCTATCCCCGCCAGCAGCGTGAGGAAGCGCCTGCGATCCATCAGATCTTTCCCTCGGCGCGCAGCTGTTTATAGCGGGCGAAGGCGATGTCGGCGGTGGCGTAGGCCTCCTGCATCTCATGGCTCCAGTAACGCAGATCCTCCAGCTTCACGGGCTGACCGGTGACGGCGCAGCGCACGAACTGACCCGGCTGGATCACCTCGAAATCGCCGGGCAGATAGCGCAGCCGCGCCTCGCGGCCGCCGGCGGGTGCACCGGACTGAAAATTCATCGCTTTTTCCTCCTCCATTTCCTCATGATCGGCCTTGAGCCGGTCATCCACGTGGTGCGCCGCCGATGGATGGCCGGGTCAGGCCCGGCCATGAGGACAAGGGCGACATGACTCCAGCCTCAAAATAGCGATCCCTGGCCCCCGCCGCCATCGCGCGGTTTGGGACGGGCCCGTGGCTTTGGCGCGGGCGCTGAGACAGGAATGGGCGCGCCGTCGCCATCGGCATGGACGGCGCGGTCGCCGTCGTGGAACTGGATCACCAGCGCCTCGCCGGGGTTCACATCGCCGGCCGCGCGTTTCAGGCCGCCGGACGCGCCGCGCACCAGCGCAAAACCGCGCGCCAGCGTGGCGCGGTGGCTCAGCGCCTCCAGCAGCTTGGCGGGCTGGGCCAGGCCCTGCCCCGCATCGCGCAGGCGGCGCTGCATCGCAAGGCTCATGCGGCGGCCGACATCGCCGGTGCGCTCCGACAGGCGCTGCGTTTCGGCTTTCAGCAAAGCCGGGCGGAACCGCCCCGTCGCGGCGGCCAGCCGCGTGCGCGCCCGTTCGCTGAAGACGCCCAGGGCCCCGCCCAGGCGCACAGACGCGCCGTCGAGCCGCTGGCTGGCCAGCGCCAGAAGCTGATCGGGCCTCGGCAGACCGCGCGCCAGGTCTGCGACACGGCGGCGGCGATCCTCGCGCGCCCGCCCCATCGCCTGAACCAGACGGCGCGCGAGGCCAAGCGTCTCGGCCTGCAACTCGGCCCGCACCGGCACGGCCATCTCGGCGGCGGCGGTGGGGGTAGGCGCGCGGCGGTCGGCAGCGAAATCGATCAGCGTCGTGTCGGTCTCGTGCCCGACGGCCGAGATCAGCGGGATGGCGCTGTCGGCTGCGGCCCGCACCACCGCCTCGTCGGAAAAAGGCAGCAGGTCTTCCACCGAGCCGCCGCCGCGCGCCCCGATCTTCTGATCGTCGCGCGCG
>CAZBPO010000065.1:0-5320 GCA_964493795.1 uncultured Flavobacteriaceae bacterium | reverse complement strand
GGGCGCGGGATGTCGCCGCCCGGCTCAAGCGCATTGAAGCCGCGGATCGCCGCCGTTACCTGCGCCGCCGCGCCCTCGCCCTGCACCGCCACCGGCCAGACGATCACCCGGCGCGGAAAGCGGTCGGCGAGACGATGCAGGATGTCGCGGATCACCGCGCCGGTCGGCGAGGTGACGATACCGATCACCTCGGGCAGATGGGGGATAGGCTTCTTGCGTTCGGGCGCGAACAGGCCCTCGGCGGCGAGGCGGGCGCGGCGCTCCTCCAGCATCTTCATGATCGCGCCGAGGCCGGCCAGCTCCAGCCTCTCGATCACGATCTGATAGGATGAGCGGTTCGGATAGGTGGTCAGCCGCCCGGTGGCGATCACCTCCATGCCCTCTTCGGGCTTCACCTTCAGCTTGGCGTAGGACCCGCGCCAGATGACGGCGTCGATCTTCGCGCCCTCGTCCTTCAGCGCCAGATAGGCGTGGCCCGAGGAATGGACGCCCCGGAAGCCCGAAATCTCGCCGCGCACGCGGACATAGCCGAAGCGGTCCTCGACCGTGCGCTTCAGCGCCTGCGACAGCTCGCTGACGCTGACCTCGCCGGCATTGGGCGCGGGGGCGGCAGGCTCGTCGGACTCAGGAAAATCACTCATGCCGTCAACCTAGCGGCGCGCGGCGGTGAAGGCACTGCTGATGTGATCGCCCCGCGCGCAAAGCTGTAGCGGCCGTCGCTTGTTCGGGCCGAGCGCCAGCCCCTAGCTGACGCCATGCTGTCTCGCGCGCTTCTTATCGCCTTCACGGCCGTCTTCTGTCTCGCCAGCCCGGCGCGCGCCGTGGAGGGCGGCGACCGCACGATCTATCCGGCGGCGTTCTTCGCCGACTTCGCGCCGCAGACGGCGCACGACATGGTCAGACGCCTGCCCGGATTCGCCATCGACTACGGCGCCGATCTGCGCGGCTTCGGCGCCACCGCCGGCAATGTGCTGATCGACGGGCGGCGGCCGGCCTCGAAATCCGGGGGGCTCGGCGAGGCCTTGTCGCGCATTCCGGCCGCGCAGGTGAAAGAGATCGTCGTCATCAAGGGCGCGACCAGTTCCGAGGCGCAGGGACAGGCCGTCATCGCCGACGTCATCCGGCTTGAGGCCAATGGCGAGGGCACATGGTCGTCGAGCCTGGAGCGGGCCGGCGACGGCTCGATCAATCCGCGCGGTCAGGCCAGCATCTCGGTCGATGCCTGGGGCTGGAGCGCCAGCTTCAAACTGGCCGCCGTGTGGGAGCGCATGCCCTTCCTCACCGCACGCCGCCTCACCGACGGCGCGGGCGGGCTGATCGCGACGCGGCGCGACACCCGGCCCACCACCTATCGCGAAATCTTCGGATCCATGGAGGCCAGCCGGAAGCTGGGCGAAGGCACGTTCCGCCTCACCGGATCGGCCAGCATCTGGGCGTTCGATCTCGACCTCACCAGCGCGATCTTCCTGGGCCGCGAGCCGGATGGCGCGCCGGACCGCATCCAGTCCTATCTGATGCAGGAAGGCGGCTTTAACGGCGAGATCGGGGCCGACTATACGCTGAAGCTGGGCGAGGCATGGACATGGACCAGCGTCGCGCTGATCTCGTCCGGAACCTACCGGCAGGACCAGTTCGACGAAACGCCGCCTGCGCCCGAGGGCGTCATCCGCCTGCGCGAACGGCCGCTGGAGGCGCTGCTCAGCACCCAGTTCTCACGCGCCGGCGCGGTCTTCCGGCCCGAGTTCAGCGCCGAGATCGCCTATAATCGCCTGTCGAGCCGCCTGAGTTTCCAGACGGCCGGTCTCGCCGGTCCGTCATCCTTCGCGCTGGTCGAGGAACTGCGCGGCGAGGCGCGCGCCGCATTCGGCTGGACGCTGGCCGAGAACTGGACGCTGGATGGCGCGCTGGCGGCGGAGCTCTCGCAGATTTCGGTCGGCGGTGACGCCGACGCCACCCAGACCCTGTTCTACCTCAAGCCGTCCGCGACGCTGGCCTGGCAGGCCGCGCCCGAGCTTCAGCTGCGCCTTTCGGTCGCGCGCACGGCAGGGCAGCTGAACTTCTCCGATTTCGCAGCCGCCGCCGACAGCGAGGCGGGCACGGGCACGGCCGGCAACCCCGATCTCAAGCCCGAGCAGACGACCCGCACCGCCCTCGCGGCCGACTGGACGTTCAGCGGGACGGGCGCGCTCAGCCTGGAAGCCTTCCACGAATGGCGCTCGGACACGATCGAGCTGATCCTGACGCCCCACGGCCCGGCGATCGGCAATGCCGGCCCGGCGCGCCGCTGGGGGCTGACCGGCAAGCTGACCCTGCCGCTCGACGACATCCTCAAAGGCCTGCAATTCAAGGCGACCTACGAGCTGCTGGAGACCCGTTTCCACGATCCGGTCGACGGGCAGGCCCGGCCGCTCTCCAACGGCAATCGCGGCGACCCGTATCTCTTCCTCGAACTCCGGCGCGACGACGCCGAGGCGCGCCTCGCCTATGGCGTTTCGTATGCCGACGGCTTCGACCGCGCGACCTATTTCCCCGATCTCGTGGATAGTCTCGAGATCGCCGAGCAATGGAACGCCTTCATCGAGACGACGCGCATCGAGGGCCTGAAGATCAGGCTTGAGGCGCGCAGCATCAACAGCCAGCGCTTCTATCGCAGCCGCGTCTTCTACGATCCCGACCGCAGCGGCGACATCAGCCGCATCGAAACGCGCGACAGCCGGCGCGGGGCCTTCGTGCGGCTGACCTTCAGCGGCGCCTTCTAGCGGGGGCGGCCGCGTCTGCTAGGATGCGGCCTTAAGGGGGCCGTCATGGACATCATCGTTTCCAACATCAAATGGATCATGCTGGTCAGCGGCGTGCTGACCTTTTCGATGATCTTCGCCTTCTTCGCGCCCCGCGCGGCGCTCAAGGCGACCTTCGGCGAGGCTGAGGCGGAGGGCGCGGCGCTGGAGATCGTGACGCGCAACTGGGGCGCGCTGATCGCCCTTGTCGGCGCGATGCTGATCTATGGCGCGTTCGACCCGCCGGGCCAGCCCTTCATCGCGATCGTCGCCGGGGTGAGCAAACTGGTCTTCATCGGCCTGATCCTGGCCTATGGCTCGGCCGCCGCGCGCCGCAAGGCGGCCGGGGCCATCGCGATCGACACGGTGATGATCGCCCTCTTCGCGCTTTACCTGATCGGACGATAGACCGCCGCCCGCGCCGCCACGGCTCCGTCGCAATCCAGCCGCAGACCCGCCAAAACGCAGCAGGATGATGGATGCAGTTTCCTTCCAGGAGAACTGCCACATGGTCCGGGTACTTTGCGGTGGCGGCGTCAGGCCGCCGACCACTGCGCGCAAACCGGCGGGCGCGAAACCCGCCTGGCCGGCCGGGTTCAAGCGGCCGGCGCAAACGCCGTTCGCGGGACAAACCTCTCGTCCGTCGGCTGACGGCGCGAGCTCGCCCGAGGAGTATGCGTTGCTGCGGCAGCGCATCGACGCGATCCTGCGGTCGGCCGAATGCCGCGCCATGAACTTCACGATCGGCCCCTATCTCGTCACGGGCAACGGCTACACGACCGTCGCCGGGGCGATCGCCGCCGGCACCATCACGCTCGCCATCGCCGAGGCGGCCGGTTACGAGGCCTCGTACACGCCCGCGACCCGCACGTTCACGCTGCCCCGCGTCGACTACGGAACGCGGCGCACCGAGCGCGCCGCCATCGTGCACGAGGCGACGCACGCGATGATCGACATCTACTGGGGCATGAATTCCGACAACGGGAGCAGCCTCGCTGCGCCGGTCGAAGAGCCGATCGCCTATATCGCCCAATCGGTCTTTCGCGAGTTGAGCGAACGCGCCGGCTCGTCGTCGACGGGCCCGGCCGTGTCGCACCCGACGGGTGAAATCGAGCGGCAGGCCACGCTGATCGGCGCGCGCATCGCGCTTGAGCTGATCCACACGAAGAACCGGCTTCTGACGCCCATGCCGCGCGTCGAACAGCACGAGCTGAGCCTGCTGGCCCGCGCCATCTCGGTCCACCCCGAATATCAGTAGCCGCGCTCTTGTTCCGGGCGGGCTCTGCGGCTAGCACGGCGCCATGCGCATTCTTCTTCTCGGCTCGGGCGGGCGCGAACACGCGCTCGCCTGGGCGATCTCCGCCAGCCCGCTCTGCGACGCGCTGATCTGCGCCCCCGGCAATGCCGGCATGGCGGGCATCGCCGCCTGCCGCCCGCTCGACATCATGGACAATGACGCGGTCGTCGCGCTGGCCAGGGCCGAGAAGATCGACTTCGTGGTGGTCGGTCCGGACAATCCGCTGGCGAACGGCGTGGTCGACGCGCTGGCGACCGCCGGGTTCAAGGCGTTCGGGCCGGACAAGGCTGCGGCGCAGCTGGAAGCCAGCAAGGGCTTCACCAAGGATCTCTGCGCCGAATACGCCATCCCGACCGCCCGTTATCGCCGTTTCACCGACGCGGCCGAAGCCAAGGCCTATGTCGTCGATCATCCCGTGCCGATCGTCATCAAGGCCGACGGCCTGGCGCTGGGCAAAGGCGTGGTGATCGCGCCGACCCAGGCCGACGCCGCAGCCGAGATCGACCTGATGTTCGGCGGGGCGTTCGGCGCGGCCGGCCATTCCATCGTGATCGAGGAATTCCTGACCGGCGAGGAAGCCAGCTTCTTCGCGCTCTCAGACGGCGAGACCGCCCTCGCCTTCGGCACCGCGCAGGATCACAAACGCGTCGGCGAGGGCGACGAAGGCCCCAACACCGGCGGCATGGGGGCCTACAGCCCTGCCTCCATCCTGCCGCCCGCCATGGTCGAGCGGGTGATGGAAACGATCATCCGCCCCACCCTCACGGCCATGAAAGCGCGCGGCGCCCCCTTCAAGGGCGTCCTCTATGCCGGGCTGATGCTGACGTCCGAAGGGCCCAAGCTGATCGAATACAACGCCCGCTTCGGCGATCCCGAAACGCAGGTTCTGATGCCGCGCCTGAAATCCGACATCGTGCCGCTGCTGCTGGCTTCGGCCGAGGGCCAGCTCGCCCATGTCGATGCCCGCTGGGATGACCGCGCGGCGCTGACCGTCGTGGTGGCCAGCGAGGGCTACCCCGGCCCGGTGACCAAAGGCTCGGTCATTCGCGGGATCGACGCGGCCGAAGCGACCGGCGCGATCGTTTTCCACGCTGGGACCGCGCGGAACGAGGCCGGCGACCTGGTCGCCAATGGTGGGCGGGTGCTGAACGTCACGGCGCTGGGCGACACGGTCACGGCGGCCCGCGACGCCGCCCATGCCGCCATCGCCAAGCTCCCCTCGCCGGAAGGCTTCTGCCGCCGCGAC
>CAZBPO010000064.1:0-12662 GCA_964493795.1 uncultured Flavobacteriaceae bacterium | reverse complement strand
TGCGAGGCGGAGATCGCCAGCCGAGGCGTTCGCGGCGATGAAACGCCTGTGGCCCTTCCCGGTCGGCCAGCCCGAGTGGATACACGCCCGGTCCAGCTTCAACCGCTGTGTCGATGCCGGATGCTTCGACGTCTCGGCGTTCTATGCCGGATTGCTGGCCTTCCGCCTTTCGCTCGGCAAGGGCGACCGCGACCCGCCGTCGCCGCAAGACTGGATCATCCGCCGAGGCTGGATCGACCGTCAGCCGCTCGCGTTCCCGATGGCGAGGGCGGCCTGATGGCGTGGCCCTACCACCTGACCGCATGGCGTCGCCTGCGCCTCGCAAAGCTGGCGAGCAAGCCCCTGTGCGAGGTCTGCGAACGGCGCGGGCAATCGGTCGCCGCGACCGTGGTCGACCACGTCATCGCCGTCGCTAAAGGCGGCGATCCGTTCCCGCCGCTCGACGGACTCATGTCGCTGTGTGCCTCGTGCCACGGCTTCAAGACGGCAGCGAAGGACAACCCTCACGCCTTCGGTGGCGGAAGCGAGGTCGCGTTCAAAGGCTGCGGCGTCGATGGCTTGCCCGTTGATCCGGCTCACCCGTTCTACCTGACGAGCCATACCGGGGGCGGGGTGAAGGACGGCGAACTCCCGCCTGAAACCGATGGCCATACAGACAAAATCACAAAGTTCGGAATCGAGGTGGAGCCGTGACGCAGCGCAAACCCATCTTGCTCCACCGGATGCGCGAGAACATCCGCGACCACGCGACGGCGATGCTCGACGCGAGCGGGGCCGTGATCTTCGACAAGAGCGGGCTGCGGCTGCGCTCGCTCACGGTCGGTATGTTCACGATTTTCGAGGCCGGGCCTGCGGAATGGAGCGTCTATGAACCGAACTGGACGCTCGACCTCTTTCAGCGCGGGCGGCGGCTCTACTCGGCGCAATGGCATAAGCCCGACCCGACGCTCATGCACCGCTTCACCGATGGATTCGAGTGCCTGCAATACGAGCGCAGCGATTACGACGACTGGCCGTTCGTGTTCTTGCGTCTGAAGCCGCCGCCGCGCGCCGTCGCCGTCGAGGCCGTGTGACATGGGCCTTCGTGGACCCGGCGCTAAAGCGATTCATCTGGCGGTCGTGGATAGCGCCCAGCCGGAATTGTTCGCAGCCGCGCCGCTTCCTGCGCCGCCGTGGGAAGCCGAGGGGCTGACGCGGGCCGATCGCGTCATCGCATTCTGCGAAACCCTGACCGTGACCGCCGGTCGCCTCGCCGGTCAGCCGCTCAAGCTGCGGCCGTGGCAACGCGCCATCATTGAGGAAATCTATGCGGTCGATGCTGAAGGTCAGCGGCCGGTTCGCACGGCCGTTTTGAGCATGGGGCGTAAGAACGGCAAGACCGGCCTCGCCGCCGCGCTCGCGCTTTGCCATCTGGCCGGGCCGGAAGCCGAAATGCGCGGCGAGGTCTATTCGGCGGCGAACGACAAGAAACAGGCGGCCAAGCTCTACGCCGAAATGGCGGCGATGATCCGCGTTCACTCGTGGCTGAACAGCCGGATTTCCGAGCGGTCGCACAGCAAGGAAATGACCGACCACGGAACCGGGTCGATCTATGTCGCGCTGTCCGCCGACGCCAAGACGAAACACGGCCTCTCGCCTTCGTTCGTGATCTATGACGAACTCGGTCAGGCCCGGTCGAACAGCCTCTATGAGGCGCTGAACACGGCTATGGGCGCGCGCGACGATCCGCTCATGCTGGTTATCTCGACGCAGGCCGATACGGCGACCGCGCCCATGTCGATTCTGATCGACTATGGCTTGGAAGTCAGCGCCGGGCAGGTCGATGACCCCAGCTTTCGGCTGTTCATGTTCGCCGCGCCCGACGACGCCGATCCTTGGGCCGAGGAAACGTGGCGCATGGCGAATCCGGCTCTCGGCGATTTCCTGTCGCTCGCCGAGGTTCGCCGTCAGGCCGATCAAGCCCGCCGGATGCCAAGCCAGGAACCGGCGTTCCGCAACCTGATCCTGAATCAGCGCGTGGCGACCGAGCGGCAATTCCTGTCGGCGGCCGAATGGATGGCGAACCGCGAAGCGCCGAACGTCGAGCGGCTGAAAGGTCGCAAATGCTATGCGGCGCTCGACCTCTCCGCCGTGCGCGACCTGACGGCGCTCGTTCTTGTCTTCCCGGACGATGAAGGCCGGTTCGACGTCCTGCCGTTCTTCTGGCTTCCCAATGACGTGCTGCGCGAGCGGGAGGACGAGGACAAGAACGCCTATTTGGCGTGGAAGCTGGCGGGCTTTCTCGAAACGACGCCCGGCGTAACGATCAACTATGAGCATGTCGCGGCGCGCCTCGGCGAACTGGCTGGCCAATTCCAGATTGAGGGGCTGGCTTACGACCGCTGGAAAATTGACGAGTTCAAGCGGGCGCTCGCGCGCATCGGCGTTGAAATCGAAATGGCCGCTTTCGGTCAGGGCTTCCGCGAAATGGGACCGGCGGTCGATACACTTGAGCGTTGCGTCGCCGAGCGCCGCTTGCGCCACGGCTCACACCCGGTCTTGAACATGTGCGTATCAAACGCCGTCGCGGTCGCCGACCCGGCGGGCAACCGCAAGCTGGACAAGAAAAAGAGCCGGGGACGCATCGACGGAATTGTCGCGCTCGCTATGGCGCTATCGGTCGCTGAGAAGCGTAGCGGGCCGGTCGATGATGCGCCGGGCGTATGGTTCTAAAGCCTATCGCCGTTCACCCTACTTAAAAGGGCCTTTCAAGGGATTCGTGCGCGCATATTCTTCTTCGGAAGGCAAACTTTCGAACGAGGGTTGCAAACCAAGACTAATGTAGGTGTCCTTGAAATACACCAACTGAGCACCGGGATCGCGCGGCTCGTCCGTCGCAACCCATACTTCGCCGTTCTCTCGCCGGAAGCGATACAATCCGTTTGCCATGCGCGACTCTACTGTGCGCCCAACGAACAGCGCCAGTGAGGCATCTTGTCATAGGCTTCGGCGCTCGTTGACCTAATACGGTCAGGTTAGGTAAGGTGCGTCGATTCGAGTCGTTCCGGGATCGGCGATGAAAAAGTGGTTCAAGTTAAGCACCGTCGCCGATGCCCTCGGGCTGAACGTGCATACTTTGCGCGGCTGGATCAGCAAGGGCTACGTCTTTGACGAAGAGACGAAGGCCGCCGCCAAGGCGGGCGGAACGACTTATCTTGATGAGGATGGCGTATTTCGTCTCGCGATCATGCAGCGTCTCGTCGCCCTTGGCGTCGATGCTCGCCGGGCCTTTGAAGCGACGTTGTCGTTTCTCGACATCGGCGACCCCATGATTTCGTTCAACCGCGAAAATCCTTCCGCGCTGAAAGGCTTCGGCCGCCGCGATCCCGGCGAACTCTATAAGACCGGGGAAACGCTTGTCGTCTGCCCTGCCGGAACCGCTCGCTGCGAAGTGCTCAACATCAAGAGCAAACACTCGCTCGCTGACGTGGTGTTTGGACGTTTCGACGCCGCTTTGGTGCTTCACCTGAATCCGATTGTGGTCGACCTGAAGGCGCGCCTCGCGGCGATGCCGTTTGAGGAGGACGAATAGTCAAACACCTTTCCTCGCGCGGAAAATCACGGCAGCGCGGGCCTTCCGAAAGCGTCAGGTGCGCGCGAGGATTCAAGACGGCTTGCCCTACTCGCCATCTTGAACAATCACGCCGAAACGCAAGCCCGCAACCCTTTTTAGATTGAGCGTCGCGAGACGGACAGTCCCTTTGACGGAGAGTGAAAAATGAAGCTGACCGAACTTGTCTCGCGCCGTGGCCGCCTTGTGGCCGAGGCGCGGGGCCTTCTCGACAAGGCATCGACCGAGAAGCGCGACCTCGCCGACAACGAGGCGACGCGCTTCACCGAACTTCAGGCGGAAATCGCCGCACTTGAGACGCGCATTGATCGCGAGCGCACGATTCAGGAATGGGAACGTCAGGCGACCGCCGAGGTCGTGACGCCGGGCCGCGATACGGTCGAAGCCGAGGCGCGCAATTTCAGCCTGCGCTCGGTCATCGCGTCGCAGATTCCCGATATCGCGCACACGGTCGATATCGGCCGCGAGCGCGAGATTTCGGCCGAACTGGCGAAGCGCATGGGCCGACCGGTTCAGGGCATCGTCGTTCCGATGCAGGTCTTTCAGGTCGAACAGCGCGTTCTGACCACGACTCTTCCGGGCGGCGGCCCCGGCGGCAATCTCATCGGGACCGATCATCGCGGCGATCTGTTCATCGACATTCTGCGCGCTCGCCTGATTACGCAGAGCCTCGGCGCGCGTGTCCTGTCCGGTCTGACCGGCAATGTCGATATCCCGCGCCGCAAGGCTTCGAACGTCGCGTCGTGGATCGCCGAGAACGCCGCTCTGACGCCGAACGACCCGCAGTTCGACAAGGTGCAGCTTACGCCCAAGCATATCGGCGCGCTGACCGAGTTCAGCCGGAACATGCTGCTGCAGTCGTCGCCGGACGTGGAACAGCTTATCCGCGCCGACTTCGCCGCCGTGCTGGCGGAAGGCATCGACCGTGCGGCGATCAAGGGCGGCGGCGCGAACGAGCCTGACGGCATCCTCGAAACGGCGGGCATCGGCTCGTTCGACGTGTCGCCGCTGTCGTGGAACGGCGTGCTGGACGGCATCGCCGATATCGAGACGGCGAACGCCGACACGGGCGCGCTCGGCTGGGCGACGCACCCCCAAGCCGTGAAGCTCATGCGCGGCACGCTGAAGGTCAACGCCGATGCGGGCGCGGGCTTCATCATGGACGCGCCGGGCCAGCTTGCCGGGTATCGCCTCGCATCCTCGACGGTCGTGCCGACGAACGGTTCGCCCGCCGCGCCGTCGCTGATCTTCGGCAACTGGAATGATCTGATGATCGGCTATTGGAGCGCGTTTGAGGTGTTGGTCAATCCCTATGAGGCTTCTGCCTTCAGCAAGGGAAATTGTCAGGTCCGCGGACTGCTCACGGCGGATGTCGTGTGCCGCCATCCCGTCTCGTTCACCGCCGGGAACGTGAGCGCGAGCTAACCCCATGATGCGCGTCTATCGCCTCTCGCCGCCCGCGACGCTGCCTGTCAGCCTCGCGGAGGCGTGGGCGCATCTGCGGCTCGACCCGTCAGGGTCGCCGCTGGCGCATCCCGAGGATGCGCTCATCAATTTGCAGCTTGCCGCCGCCACGGACCATCTGGACGGCTGGGCCGGGGTTCTCGGCCGCTGCATGATTACGCAGACGTGGTGCGCCGAGTTCGCCCGGCCGGGCGAGTTCGGGCAGTTCAAGATTGAAATGCCCGTCGCCTCAATCGTGTCTGTCGAAAAGCTGGTCGACGGCGCTTACGAGACGGTCCCGCCGTCTGACTATGCGCTGCGCCAACGCGACACGGAGGCGTTCGTGCGCGCGCGCCTTAGCTGGGGACGCTTTGACGCCGACGAAGCGGCGTTCCGCGTCACCTTCACGGCCGGTTACGGCCCCGACCCGGCGGACGTTCCCGCGCCGCTGCGCTGCGCGATCCTGTTGATGCTGGGCGAACTGTTCGAGAACCGCGAGGCCATCGTGACCGGCGGCACGGTTCAGAAGATTCCCGCCTTCGACACGCTCATCGCCCCCTATCGGATTCGCCCCAATGGCTGACGCCTTCGAACGCCGCGCCTCGGTCGTGGAATTGCGCGCCAAGGGCCGCAAGCTCGAAGGCTACGCCGCCGTGTTCGGCGAGGAAGCGCGCCTTGGGCCGGTTGTCGAGACGATCCGGCCCGGCGCGTTCACGGCGACGCTCGCCGAGAAACGCGACATTCTCGCCCTTGTCGACCATGACATGAGCCGGGTGCTGGCCCGCACCCGTTCCGGGACGCTTCGCATCGGCGAGGATTCGCGCGGCCTGCCGTTCGACCTCGACCTGCCCGACACGTCCGCCGGCCGCGACGTGCTGGCCCTCGCCGAGCGCGGCGACCTCGGCGGCGCGTCGTTCGCCTTCAAGCCGCGCGCGGGCGGCGAGGTCCGCGAAAGCGGTCGTCGCATCCTGACGGCCGTGGACCTGTTCGAAATCTCGGTCGTGCAGGCGTTCCCCGCCTATGAGGGAACGCTTGTCTATGCCCGTTCTGACGCGGGCGTGTCACACGCCCCTGAGCCGCGCGGCGTGGCGCTTGCCCGCGCGTGGCTGGATACCGTGGGGCGCTAATGGGAATCCTCTCGTTCCTCGGCCTTGAGCGCCGCTCGGCCCAGCCTGCGCCCGTCGCCGATCCCTATTTCGCGCTGAACGCGCCGTGGCGCGGCGTCGGATCGGCCTCGCCGGAAATCGTGTTGTCGAACCTCGCCGTTGCGGCGCGTTGCGTCTCGCTGCGCTCGGAATTGCTGGCGAGCGTGCCGCTGCACCTGTTCCGCCGGGCGGGCGACGGCGGGCGCGAGCGCGCCAACGACTCCCCGCTCTATGGCGTGCTGCACGATTTGTTCAATGAAAACATGACGGCGTTCGAGGGCCGCGAGTTTCTAATTCGCTCGCTCGACGTGGCGGGCAACGGCTATGCGCGGATCGAGCGCAACGCGCGCGGCGAGGTCGCGGCGCTCTATCCCTATCCGCCGGGCGTCGTCTCGGTCGAACGCCTGCAGTCCGGCCGCGTCCGCTATCGCGTGACCGAGGCGACCGGCCGCGTCTCGGTCCTGCTGCAAGAGGAAATGCTTCATCTGCGCGGCGCGAGCCGTGACGGCATCCTCGGCCAGTCGCCGCTTCAGATTGCGCGTGGCGCGGTCGGCCTCGCCGTCAGCCAGGCCGAAACCGCCGGAAGCCTGATGACCAATGCGATGCGCCCCAGCGGCGTTCTCGCCTTCCCGGAAAAGCTGTCGCCGGAAGCGCGCAAGGCGCAGCGGGAAATGGTCGAAGCCTACTATGCCGGACCTGCGAACGCGGGACGGTTTTTGATTACGGAAGGCGGCGCCAAGTTTGAGCGGCTGACCTTCACGCCCGAGGACGCCGAGTTTCTTGATAGCCGAAAGCTGGCGAACGAGGATGTTGCGCGCATATTCGCCGTGCCGCCGACTTCGGTCGGCATCACGGACAAGGCCACCTATTCGAACGTCGAACAGGAATCGACCATGTTGGTCCGCAACGCGCTCGGGCCGCTCGCCCGGCGGATCGAGAACGCGATGCTGCGCGACCTGCTGACGCCGGACGTTCGCGCCGACCTCTATGTCGAGCACGACCTAGCCGGACTCCTGCGCGGTGATATGGCCGCCCGCTACTCCGGCTACCGGATCGCACGCGAATGGGGGTGGGCTTCGGTCAATGACGTGCGCCGTCTGGAAAACATGCCGCCGATTGGCCCGGAGGGTGACGTTTACACCGCGCCGCTCAATCAAGCGCCGCTCGGCGCGCTGCCCCCGGAACCTAACCCGCCTTAATCAGGTATGTTGACCTGACCGACTTAGGTGAGGCACATTGCGGTTCAAACCGGAATCGGCAATGACCGCCAAGCCTGCACGCCACTCCACTTTGCCACCCAGCCTTCCGCCGCTGGGCCTCTCGCGTGCTATCGCCGCCGAATACATCGGTGTGTCCGTCACCAAGTTTGACGAAATGGTCCGCGACGGCCGGATGCCTGCGCCCAAGCGGATCGACGCGCGCAAGGTGTGGCATCGCCGCGACCTCGACGCGGCTTTCGAAGCATTGCCCGATGAAAGCACCGAAGCGAACGAATGGGATGGAGTCCTCGCATGACGCGCAAGCACCCGCCGCCGACCGTTCGCACGCCGCCTTATGTCCGCAACATGAAGACTCGGCACGGCAAGCCCATCCGCTATCTGCGGATCGGCCGCCGGAATATCTGTCGCCTGCCGAACGCCGATTATTGGACGCCGGAGTTTCAGGACGCCTATTACGCCGCCCTTGAGGCGCATCGCCTCGGCAAGACCCCGGCCCCGATGATCGGCGCGGAGCGCACGCGCCCCGGAAGCGTTAGCGCGCTTATCGCCGCCTATTATCAGTCGACCGAGTTCCTGACGCTTTCGAAAAGCACGCAAACGACCTATCGCGGAATCACCGAACGGTTCCGCGCCGACTACGGCAAGTTTCTGGTCGCCGCGCTTGAGCGCCAGCATGTGCGCGCCATCATCGCGAAGCGCGTCGCGACACCCGCCGCCGCAAGTAACCTTCTCCGAATGGTCCGAATCCTCATGCGCTTCGCTGTTGAGGAAGGATGGCGCAAGGACGACCCCACCATTGGCGTGAAGGGCGTCAAGTGGCGCACTGACGGCTTCCATAGCTGGACCGAGGAAGAAATCACCGCGTTCCAAGAGGCATGGTTCATCGGAACGCGCGAGCGCCTCGCCTTCGACCTGTTGCTCCATACGGGGCAACGCCGCTCTGACGTGATCCGCATGGGCCGCCAGCATGTGCGCGATGGCGCTCTGACCGTCCGCCAGCAAAAGACGGGCGTGCATTTGGTCCTTCCAGTTCATGCGCGCCTTCAGGCGTCGCTCGATGAGGTCGACAAAGGCAACCTGACATTCCTACTGACCGCGAAGGGCGAACCGTTCTCTGCCGCCGGGTTCGGCAACTGGTTTCGCGACGCGATCAAGGAAGCGGGACTCCCGAAGCATTGCTCGGCGCACGGCCTCCGCAAGGCCGCCGCCCGCCGTCTCGCAGAGGCCGGATGCACGGCTCACCAAATCGCGGCTATCACCGGCCACAAGACGCTGAAGGAAGTCCAGCGATACACGTTCGCAGCGGATCAATCGCAGCTTGCCCACGCTGCGATGGCCAAGGTCAAAGGCGTCGCGGCGGACGGAGAGTGAACGAACAGGGGCAAACCTTTTGAACAGGTTTGCCCCTATCGGGCCTAACGGCCTGATAGGAAAGGCAATGTTATGGCGCATGGCGGACAGGGCGGGATTCGAACCCGCGAGACGCTATTAACGTCTACACACTTTCCAGGCGTGCGCCTTCAACCACTCGGCCACCTGTCCGCGAAGGGGTTGCCTCTAGGGCGCGGCGGGCGGTTTGACAAGCCGTCTGCCGCCAAAGTGACGTTTTAACGCTTTGCGTCACGGTCGATTGCGCAGGCCGGGCGGCCCGAGTAGCTTTATGTCCGCGCCGGACTGCGGCGCGGACAAGGAAGCTGCCTATGGTCGTATTCCGGCTGATCGCCGTCATCTTCATCGTCGCCGGTCTTCTGGTGCTCGGCTATGACGTCATTTCTTCGATCCAGGCTGGACAGGGCTTCAAGGCGCTGCCGCTGGCCGATGTGTGGAGCCTGGTGCATGCCGGCTCGCTGGAGGGCTATCGCGCCTGGGTGACCGAGACCATTCCCGATCCGGGTCCGTCGATCTCGGAGAGCATTCTCGGCTTTCCGGCCTTCGCGGTTTACGGGGTGATCGGCGTGCTGCTGGGCCTCCTGTTCCAGAAGCGCTCGCGCTACGACGACTGAACGACGCTTCGCCTGCCTGTGCGCGCGTTTTTCAACGGCATCGCCTGGATTTTCCTGGCGATAGGGTTCGTCGCGCTGGGCGCGGACGCCTATTGGACCTGGAAGGCCGATGATTGGGCCTTCCAGCCGATCGGATTCTATCTTCGCCTCGCCGACGCCGAATGGCTGGCCCATGTCCGGGACTGGGCCGCCGACCAGTCGGCGAGAACCGAGCGCCTTTTGAACCAGGCCTTGACCTGGCCGGTCTGGGCCCCGGCCTTCGCCGTCGGCGCGCCATTGGCATGGTTCACGCGCGACAGGCCTTGAGAGCCGGGCCGCGCATCTCGATCACGGGCATTCCGGCCTGGCGACATAGGCGAGACGCGGCCAGTAGAGCTCTGCGCCTGCCGCCGTCATCAGGGTTTCAGGCGTGAGGCTGTTCGCGACATAGGATGCCGCCAATGCGCCGTCAGGTGCGGGCAGCGCTGCGTGGGCGCGGCCAGCATAGACAAAAGGCTCCGGCGCGGCGGATTCGGGCGGGCGCAGCAGGGCGGTCGGCGGTTCCCACGGACCGGTCAGGCGCGGGGCCACGCGGGCGACGATATCGGTCGCGCCGAAGCCACGGCTGGCGACATGGAGAAAGCCGCACGACGTCGTCTGAAGCGAGGATTCCGCGCCGGGGTCGTCGATCACGACAACGGGGCCTGACAGTCCGAACGCGTCGGCCGGCAGATAGGCCTCGCCCGACCACCACAGGCCCTTCCCCAAATCGCCGGCCGCCAGATCGGCCGCGTCGTAACGCACCAGCATGCCGCCCGTCCCGCCTTTGGTGCGTATGGCGAGGACGGTCACGACGTCGCCTTCGCGCACCAGCGCCGCGCCCGGCAAGGCGTCGAAGGGCAGGGCGGGCCCGGGCGCGATGCGGCCGCGCCAGTGGGCGGGCGGCGCATCAGGATTGTCGATGATCGCCACGGCATAGCCCGCGCTCTCGAAACCGAGCGGCGGGGCGTCGTCGTTCGCGCGCAGGCGGTGGAGGAAGATGACGAGCGCGCCGCCCGGAAGCCGCACGCCGTCGCCGGGCCAGTACCAGTCGTCGCCAGCGGCGGGGAAGAAGGCCGAGGGCGCGCCGTCCGCGTCGTGCCGCCAGACGAAAGACATGTGCGCCGTCGCCGGGTTTCGCCCCTGCTGCACGGCGATGGTGTTGCGCGCGAAGGCCGCTTCGCGCCGCAGATGGGGCGCATCGGGATCGACGAAGCTGTCGCCGAAGAGCCAGAGAACGCGATCATCGCCGAGATCGACGCTGATCGCCGCGTCGCCGCCCAGCCAACGCGGGTCTGAATGGAATATCTGCCCGGCCTCGGGGGCGAGGCGCGGCAGCGACGCATTTTCGGACGTGGCGCAGGCGGCCAGTAGCAGGGCGGCGACAAGAATCGGGGGTGAGGTTGGTTTCATGTTTTCCTCCCCCTTCTCCTTGCCTCTTTCCCAAAACGTCCCGATCCGCCTCGTCATCCAAGCATTCCGGCAGGATTTAGGATGATATTCCGGACGGCAGCCTCTCACCTCTGCGCCCCAGCGGCAAGAAGGTCGCGATTTTCCGCCAGCATCGTCGTGGTTAGGCGCAATTGAGGCGTGCGCCGTTGAGTATTCGGCAACCTCCATGAGACACCATACCAAGGTATAGGCCAGTGGAGCCGGCCAGTTGCCTCAAAGCGTCGTCGGGTACTCGCAGCGTCTGAAATTCGCCTACAGCACGGGCTCTCTGGTCGTGCTGGGGATGAGTCTTGTCTGGGGCGCGGTCTTCCTTTTCATGGACTGGCTGCTGCTGGCGGGCACGCAGCTTGTGCTCGCCTTTGTCGGTCTGGCCAGCTGGATGCTGGTGCGTCGCGACTACATGACGGCGGCGCTGCTGTTGTCGGAGGTGGCGTTTCTGGCCTTCGCGGTCATGTTCTGCCTGATTTTCGACGTCCCCAGCGCTGCCGCGCCGCGCGTTTCGCACTTGTTTCTGCTGGTGCTCGCGATGCTCGGCTACGTCAACTATCTGCGCGAGGGCACGAACCTCCAGCTGGTCATCATCGCGCTGTGCCTGGCCGGGTTCATCGCGTTCTCGAGCGGCGAGTTCGCCTACAGCTTCGCGCACCCCATTCCCGACGCGTTCCGGGTCGGCGGCGCCTGGATCAACGCCATCGTCGCCACGGGCATGCTGTGCTGGGCGATCTATGTGATGCAGCTGGAGTTCGCGCGCACCAGCGGGATGGTCCGCGCGTTGAGGCAGGCGCTGGGCGAGGGGCAGTTCGAGCTGTTCTATCAGCCGCAGGTGGACAGGTTCGGGGCCGTTATCGGCGCTGAGGCCCTGTTGCGCTGGAAGCACCCGCAGAAAGGCTATGTGCCGCCCGGCGCGTTCATTCCGCTGGCCGAGCAGTCGGATCTGATGCCGCGCATCGGCGTCTGGGTGATCGAAAGCGCCTGCCGAACGCTTTCGGCCTGGCGTGATACGGCGTCGACCGGCGGGCTATCGGTGTCGGTCAACGTATCGGCGGATCAGTTCCGGCAGGCCGATTTCGTGGAGAGCGTGCTATCCGCGCTGGCGCGGCATGGGGTCGAGCCGGCCCGGCTGACCCTTGAGCTGACCGAGAGCGTCCTCGTCGCCGACGTCGATGAAGTGATCGCCAAGATGAACGTCCTGCGCGAGGCCGGGGTGACGATCGCGCTGGACGATTTCGGAACGGGGTATTCCTCGCTCAGCTATCTGCGGCGTTTGCCGTTCGATCAGCTCAAGATCGACCAGAGCTTCGTGCGCGCGTCGATGGAAAGCGAGCGCGGCGCGTCGCTGCTGAAAGGCATCGTACAGATGGGCGGCGATCTCGATCTCGCCGTGGTCGCCGAAGGGGTGGAGACCCGCGAACAGTTCGCCTTCCTGAAGGCGTGTGGATGCGGCGAGTTCCAAGGCTATCACTTCGGCCCGCCAATGCCGCTGACCGAGTTCGAGGCGCATCTGGCGGCCCAGAAAGGGCCAAGTCTGGTGGCTGCGAGCGCCTGACGACGCAATCCTGAGCGCGCCGGCCTGCCTCAGTTCTCGTCCATCTTCAGCGCAGCGATGAAAGCCTCCTGCGGGATTTCCACCTTGCCGAACTGGCGCATCTTCTTCTTGCCCTCTTTCTGCTTGTCGAGGAGCTTGCGCTTGCGGGAGATGTCGCCGCCATAGCACTTGGCGGTCACGTCCTTCCTGAGCGCCCGGATGGTTTCGCGCGCGATGCTCTTGCCG
>CAZBPO010000063.1:7387-12770 GCA_964493795.1 uncultured Flavobacteriaceae bacterium | reverse complement strand
GCGGCAGGCAAGGAGCCCTACGCCAATCCGCGCAATACGGCGGCCGGATCGCTGCGCCAGATCGACGCCTCGATCACCGCCAGCCGCGAGTTGCAGTTCTTCGGCTATGCCTGGGGCGAGGTCAGCGCCTTGCCGGCCGATACCCAGGCGGGCGTCGTGGCGAAGCTGGGCGCGTGGGGGTTCGAGACCAACCCACTGATGCGCGTGCTGAACTCGCATGAGGCGATCATGGCCTATTACGCCGAGATCGAGGGGCTGCGCGCCGAACTGCCCTATGACATCGACGGCGTCGTTTACAAGGTGAACCGGCTGGACTGGCAGGAGCGGCTGGGCTTCGTTTCGCGCAGCCCGCGCTGGGCGATCGCGCATAAATTCCCGGCCGAAAAGGCCGAGACCGAATTGCTGGGCATCGACATCCAGGTGGGCCGCACCGGCGTGCTGACGCCGGTCGCGCGGCTGAAGCCGGTGACGGTGGGCGGCGTGGTGGTGACCAACGCGACGCTGCACAACGCCGACGAGATCGCGCGCAAGGACGTGCGCGTGGGCGACACCGTTCGGCTGCAGCGCGCAGGCGACGTGATCCCGCAGATCATCGGCGTCGTGGAGGAGAAACGGCCTGCCGGGGCGGCGCCGTTCGTGTTCCCGGATACATGCCCGGCCTGCGGCAGCCATGCGCTGCGCGAGGAGGGCGAGGTGGCGGTGCGCTGCACCGGCGGACTGATCTGCCCGGCGCAGCGGCTCGAACGCCTGAGGCATTTTGTTTCGAGGGATGCTTTCGACATTGAAGGGCTCGGCGAGCAGCAGTTGGACTTTCTGTCGAATGACCCAGACCTACCGATTCATACGCCTCTGGATATTTTCACGCTGGAGAGGCGAAACGCAGAGAGTGCGGTCAAGCTAGAGAGCAAGCCGCGTTTTGGTGAGAAGAAGGTCGAGAACCTATTTGCGGCTATCAATCAAAGACGACGCGTAGCGACAGAGCGCTTCATATTCGCATTAGGCATTCGCACGGTCGGACAGGAAACGGCGCGCGCGCTCGCAATGCACTTTGGAACGCCAAGAAGCTTGATGGATACGGCGTTCACAGCGTTCCACGAGATGCCAGGCGAAGCCTATCGCAGATTGAATGCGCTTCCGCAGATTGGGTACGCCCGCGTCGGGCATCTATTCGCGATGATCAGGGACATCGCCGAACGGGCGACGGCTACCTACGATCTCAGGGCATTGCTTGAGACCCTTTCGTCGCGTTCTTTTCCCGCGCCTGCGCGTCAGTCGATCCTCGATACCTTCGACAGCGTCTCAGAGTTCGTTCGGGCTGTTCGAGAGGCTTACAAAGCGCGACCGGGACAGACGTTCAGAGACCTCATGAACCTGCCAGAAGTCGGCAGCGTCGCCGCGACGGCCATCTGCAATTTCTTCAGCGAAGACCACAATCAGAAGCTTGTCTTCGATCTTCTGAAGGAGGTTGAAGCGATTCCGCCAGTTGCGGCTGTTCAAACTGAGCTGTCAGGCAAGACCGTGGTGTTCACCGGTACGCTGGAGAAGATGACCCGGCAGGAGGCCAAGGCGAAGGCGGAAAGCCTGGGCGCGAAGGTTTCGGGCTCGGTTTCGGCCAAGACCGATCTGGTGGTGGCCGGGCCGGGGGCGGGTTCGAAGCTGAAGGACGCCGAGAAACACGGCGTTCAGGTGCTGGACGAGGACGGCTGGCTGGCGCTGATCGCCGGGCTTTAGCCTGACCGGCGCGGTCGCCTCATCGACAAAACGAGCCGCCCTTTTGGGGCGGCTCGTTTCTTTCGTCACCAAGTTGTGGACGGCCCGGTGTCGATGCCACGTCGATGCCACGCGATGCTCAACCGCCGGAGGCGTTCGCTGCGGCGAGGATGGCTTTGACCGAGGCGGTGGCGATGTCTGTGTCGATGCCGACGCCCCAGACCGTGCGCCCCTCGGCATCGCGGCATTCGACATAGGCGGCGGCCTGTGCGTCGGCGCCGTGTTTCAGCGCATGCTCGTGATAGTCGACCACGTCGAGCGTCAGGCCGCAGGCATCCTTCAGCGCGTCGAGCGCCGCGGAGATGAGGCCGTTGCCCTTGCCGCTGACGCGCCGGGTCTGCCCGTCGATCTCCAGCGTGCCGTCGAAGCGTGGCGGGTGGGCCGACCGGCCGGAGATCGCCGTCGTGTAGTCGAGCAATCGGAAGCGTTCCGGCCCGGCGAGGCCGTAGGCCTGCGAGAAGATGCCCCAGATGTCGGCGGCGGTCAGTTCGCGGCTGGTGCGGTCGGCCTCTTCCTGCACGCGGCGGGAGAGGTCGATCTGCAGCCGGCGGGGCAGTTGCAGGCCCTTGTCCTGTTCCAGAACCCAGGCGACGCCGCCTTTGCCCGACTGGCTGTTCACGCGGATGACGGCTTCATAGGTGCAGCCGATATCGGCCGGGTCGATGGGCAGATAGGGCATCTCCCACACGCCGTCATTGCGGCGGGCGTGGGCGGCGAAGCCCTTCTTGATCGCATCCTGGTGCGAGCCCGAGAACGCCGTGAAGACCAGATCGCCGGCGTAAGGGTGGCGCGGATGCACGGTAATTCCGGTGCAGTGTTCGACCGTTCTGACCGTCGCGCGCATGTCGGAGAAGTCGAGCTTCGGATCGACGCCCTGGCTGTAGAGGTTCATCGCCAGCGTGACGAGATCGACATTGCCTGTGCGCTCGCCATGACCGAACAGGCAGCCCTCGACGCGGTCTGCGCCGGCCTGCACCGCCAGTTCGGCGGCTGCGACCCCGGTGCCGCGATCGTTGTGCGGATGCACCGAAATCACCACGCTGTCGCGATAGGGCACGTTGCGGCAGAACCATTCGATCTGGTCGGCATAGACGTTCGGCCCGGCGGATTCGACTGTCGCGGGCAGGTTGAGGATCGCCTTGCGCGCGGGCGTCGGCCGCCAGACATCCAGCACCGCCGCGCAGATCTCGACCGCGAGTTCCGGTTCGGTGCACGAGAACGTCTCGGGCGAATACTCGAACGTCCATTCGGTGTCTGGATATTTGCGGCTTTCCTCGAGCACGCAGCGCGCCGCCGCCACCGCCAGCGCTATGGTCTCGTGCTTCTCCATGTTGAAGACGACGCGGCGGAAGAGCGGCTGGGTGGCGTTGTAAACGTGAACAATCGCTCTCTTGGCGCCCTTGAGAGATTCGAAGGTGCGGACGATGAGGTCCTCGCGCGCCTGGGTGAGCACCTGGACCGTCACGTCGCCCGGAATGCGGCCGTCCTCGATGAGCAGGCGGATGAAGTCGAAATCGGTCTGCGAGGCCGACGGGAAGCCCGCCTCGATCTCCTTGAAGCCGGTGCGGACCAGCAGGTCCCACATGCGCGACTTCTTCTCCACGTCCATCGGGTCGATCAGCGACTGGTTGCCGTCGCGCAGATCGGTGGAGAGCCAGACCGGGGCGGTCGTGGTGCGCCGTCCCGGCCAGGTGCGGTCGGGCAGGTCGTTATAGAGCGTGAACGGACGATATTTTCCGGACGGATCGGACAGCATCATGGGGAAAATCCTGACTGGCGGCACGGTTTACCCGCGCGAAAGCGACTCTCTGCGTAAACGACGGCGTCCCGCCTCCCTCAGGAGGACGGGCCAAGAAGTCGCAGCAGGGTCGCGGTCAGGACGTACATCTGGCGGCAGACAACATGCGGCCGGTGGCCCTGTCAACCTATGGGGCGCTGTCGAGCGAGGCGCGGATCGCGGCGGCGAGTTCGGCGGGGGCTGAGAAGAACGGCGAGTGGCTGGTGTTCAGCGTGATCTCGCTGGCGACCGGGGTGGCGGCGATGAGTTCGCGTTGTTTGGGCGCGCCGATGGCCTTGTCGTGCTCGCAGACGATATAGGCGCGGCGGATGCGGCCGTAACTGCCATCAGTGAGCGTGGGCTCGGCGGCGAAGGGCTCGGGCGCCTGGGGCACGAAGCGCGCCTTGGCGAAGGCGATGTCGGCGTCTGAGCAATCGGCATACAAGGCGGGTTTCACGCCCTCGTCCGCGACGGTGAGGCGGCCGTCGGGCTGGGGTTGAAGCAGCGGGCCGAGCAGGGTGACCTCGTCGCCGGCGGCGCGGGCGAAAATGGATTCGCCGCTGCGGTTCATGAAGGCGCAGAGATAGATCAGTGTCGAGATGCGCTCGGGCGCAAGTTCGGCTGCGGCGGAGATGACCTGTCCGCCCATGGAGTGGCCGAGCAGAACGGCGGGGCCGGGGAGTTCGCTGAGCTTCTCGGCCACGGCTTGAGCATAGGCCGCGAGCGTTTGCGTCTCGGCCGCCCGCTCGCCATGGCCGGGCAGGTCGATCGTATGAGGCGTGAAGCCCTCGGCCTTCAGGGGGGCGAGGAGGCGGTCCCAGCACCAGGCGCCGTGCCAGGCGCCATGAACGAGGAGGATGTGGGTCATCAGTTCTCCTCGAAGGCGACGATCAGGCCGCCGGCATGTTTCGCAGCGACGACGAGGCCGTGCGGGTGTTCGACATAGGCGACGCCGCCCATGTCCATCATCGCGCCGGCGGCGTCGGGCTCGTTGACGCCGAAGACGAGGGCGGCGAGACCCGGTGCGGGCGGCAGGCCCTCGACGGCTTTCGCGCCGAAGCGGGCGGTGAGCCCGACAGGGTTCATCACGGCGAGCGCGGTTCCTTCCAGAATGACCGAAAGGCCGTGCGGCGCATCGGCGACACGCTCGAAGCCAAAGAGGCGCTCGAGCGCCGGCCGCCAGTTGGAGGGATCGTCGGCGGCGATGACATATTCCATGACGCCGGTCGCGCCGTTGGCGTGCAGCTGCCATTCGTGGCGGGCGCGGGTGAGCGCGGGCGTGACGTGATGGCAGGCGAAGGCGAAGACGCCCGGCAGGCCCGCGTCGAACATCACGTTGCGGAATTTCACCGTCTCGACCGCGCCGTCGAGATCGAGCGGGCGCTGAAGATCGACCGGGTCGGCGGTTTCGATGCCGGCGTCGCGCAGCGCGGACACCGTGGCGTCGGCATCGGCGCTCGCGAAGGCGAGACCGACGCCGCCCGGCGGGCGTGAGCTAAGGCCGTGGGCCATGGCGGACTCGCCTTCGCCCGTCGCGGCGATCAGCTCAACGTAAGAGTCGCGGAACATCACGCAGTGATTGGCGGTCGCGCCGCCGCCATGCACGGCGCGGGGCGTCAACGTGAAGCCGAGGCTGCGCCAGAATTTGCCGGCGGCGGCGAGGTCGTGCGCGCCGACAAGCGCGTGGTCGATGGCGTCGATGGGTGCGGTCATGGATAGGGTTCTAGCTGAACCAGACCCCACCCGTCATCGCTTCGCGATGCCACCCTCCCCTGAAAGGGAGGGGGGAAGGCGATGCTAGAACATCGTGCCTTTTCTTCGGTCCACTATTTGTCA
>CAZBPO010000063.1:3924-7377 GCA_964493795.1 uncultured Flavobacteriaceae bacterium | reverse complement strand
TTGTCATCCCGGCCTTGAGCCGGGATCCAGCCGGTCAAGCGCCGGCGCCTGCGACTCCTGGGTCCCGGGTCTACGGCGCGTGCCGCGCCTCCGCCCGGGATGACAGGAAAACATGAACCGCTAAACCGGCACGCCGCTCTAGACCGCGCGCGTTGCGGTCTTCAGCCATTCGGCCGTGTCGGGATCGACCAGCGGGGTCAGCGTATCGCGGACGCGGGCGTGATAGGCGTTGAGCCAGTCGCGCTCGTCGGGGGTCAGCAGAGCGGGCTCGACCAGATCGACGTCGATGGGGGCGAGGGTGACGGTCTCGAACTCCATGGTCTTGCGTTCCGCGCCCTCGATCTCGACCTCGCGGACGACGACCAGGTTCTCGATGCGGATGCCGTAGCCGCCGGTCTTGTAGTAGCCGGGCTCGTTGGAGCAGATCATGCCCGGCAGCAGCGGCTGGGCGATGGGCTTTTTCGAGATGCTCTGCGGTCCCTCGTGGACGCTGAGGTAAGCGCCGACGCCATGGCCGGTGCCATGGTCGTAGTCGAGCCCCACGGCCCAGAGGGGGGCGCGGGCCAGCGTGTCGAGCTGCGCGCCCGTGGTGCCGGCCGGGAAGCGGGCGGTGGCGAGCGCGATATGGCCCTTGAGGACGCGGGTGAAGCGATCTTTCATCTCGGACGTCGGCGCGCCCAGCGTGACGGTGCGGGTGACGTCGGTGGTGGCGTCGAGATACTGGCCGCCGGAATCGATCAGGAACAGCTCGCCCGCGCGCAGCTTGCGGTCGGTCTTTCGCGTGACGCGGTAGTGGACGATCGCGCCGTTCGGGCCGCTGCCCGAGATGGAATCGAAGCTGAGATCTTTCAGTGCGCCGGTGTCGCGGCGGAAATCCTCAAGTTTCTCGCAGGCCTCGATCTCGCTGATGCGGCCTGCGGCACCTTCTTCGGCTACCCATTTGAGGAAGCGGGTTAGGGCCGCGCCGTCGCGGATATGGGCGGCGCGGACGCCGGCCAGTTCCGCCGCGTTCTTCTGCGCCTTGGGCAGCAGGATCGGGTCTGCGCCCTTGCGGATTTTCGCGCCTGCGTCTTCGAGGCGCTTGAACACCCAGACGGCCGCGTTGGCCGGATCGGCCAGCACGGTCTTGCCGGCAAGTTCGTCGAGCCCTGCGCCCAGCTCGGCCGGATCGCGCAGGCGTACGCCGTTGCCGAGATGGGCGGCGAGACCTTCAGTGACCTTCCGGCCGTCGAGATAGAGATCGACGGCGGCGTCCTTGTGCAGCACTGCGAAGGCATGGGGCAGCGGTACATGGCCGACATCGCCGCCGCGGATGTTGAGCAGCCAGGCGATAGATTCAGGCAGGGTCAGGACGGCGGCGTCGGCGCCGTCGAGCGCTGCGGCGATGCGGGCGCGCTTGTCGGCGGCGGCCTCGCCAGCGATCTCGAGCGGGTGCGGCACGACGGGGGCGAGCGGCGGGGCGGGCTGGTCGTCCCAGGCGGCATCGACCGGCGAGGCCGCGACGGCGATCAGCCTGCCACCGGCGGCGATGACGGCCTTCTCCAGCGGCTCAATGCCGCCGGGCGTATGCAGCCAGGGATCGTAGGCGATCCTGTCGCCCGGCTTCACGTGGGCGGCCAGCCATTTTGAGGGCGGCTCGTCGATCAGGTGCTGGGGCGCGAAGATGGAGAGATCGACCTGATCGCGGACCTGGAGCGTGTAGCGGCCGTCGATGAACACCGCCGCGCGGTCGGTCATCACCACCGCCATGCCGGCCGATCCGGTGAAGCCGGTGGCCCAGGCGAGGCGTTCGTCGTGCGGGGCGACATATTCGCCCATATGGGCGTCGCCGCGGGGGATGATGACCCCGGCCAGCCCCTGTTCGGCGAGCTTTGCACGGATGGCCGCGACGCGCGCGTGGGTGGCGCTGGGCGGCGGCGGATCTTCGTAGGTCTGGAAGCGATCAAGGGTCTGGGACATGGGCGGAGGGTATCAAACCCCTCCGCCCGTCCGCAATCAGGCCCGAAGGCCTTGGCGTATCACGCGCCGGGCTGGGGCGCGATCTGCGCCATCAGCAGGCTGAAGGCGATCAGGATGACGATCATGATGGCTGCGATCATGAGGGCGTTGCTCCACGACGGCGCTTCGTCGGAGGGGCCTTTCAGGAAGGTGCGGACCGCCCAGGTCATAATGGCGAGACCGATCGCCTGGGTCACGAGGAAGACCACAGGGCCGAACGGCATGAGCTGGTCGACAATGCCGCCTCCGACACGCATCGCGCCAAAGTCGACGAAGCCGCCAAAGAGCATAGCGAAGCTGATTGCGCCCTGGATGAGGACGACGACGAAGATCGCGAGGAACGCGCTGCCATATTTGACGGGGTAGCCCAGGACAGAGCCGCCGACGAATTTCAGCAGAAGACCGACGATCAGACCGCTGATTGCAGCGCCGATCAGGAGGCCGATGACGAGCGCCGGAATGCCGACCGACTGAAGGGCGACTTCAGGCGAGACGGATTGGGCCATGGTGAGTGTCGAGAGCATAAGCGGAATTCCCCCTTGCGGCCGCACCGATGCGGCGCAGCCCGTCATAAGACGCAAAATCTATCCGCGCCAGCCGGCCCTGGGGCTGCGGCAATGCGAAGCAGAGTTCTCAGGATGCGCCGTTCATGGGGAGGCCGGCGAATGTGAAGGCGAGGGCGATCAGCAGCGAAATCACCTGCATAATGGCGGCGACAACGCCTGACTGGGCGAAGTCGGGACGGCGGCCGTCGGGCGCTTTTACGAAGATCGTGACCGAGAAAGCGAGGATCACAAGTCCGACAGCGAGGCCCAGAATCTGGAGCGCGATGCCGCCGCCGGTGTTGATGTCGAGCACCCGCAACCAGATCAGCCCGAACAGCAGGGTCGTCAGCGCGAAGGTCGAGACGAACATCGCCGTGAAGGCGTCGAGGACGCGCACCTTGAATTTGAAGACCGACTCCGCCGTGTATTTCAACGGCAGCGTCAGGATCGCGCTGACCAGCAACGAGCCGCTGAGCACGGCCAGGACGAGCTGATAGAGCGGTACATTCTCAAGTTGCGCCGGCATGGTGGGGTATTTGCGCCTTTCAGCGGCGGCCGTCAAAGCGACAAAAGCAGGACCGACCAGGGGCCGAGCCGCCAGCGCCGCTCCAGCCGGAAGCCGAGCGCCCGATAGAAGCCCAGGACCACCAGCTCCTGGTTCCGCAGCAGGCCCGAAAGCAGCGCCTTGCCGCCGGGCGCGGCATGGGCGCGGATGCCGGGGGCGAGCTGGGTCAGCGGTCCCGACAGGATGTTGGCGATGATCAGGTCGAAGGGCGCGGCGGCCGGGATCGCGGGGTGGGCGAAGCCCTCGGCGACGGCCGTGCGGATACGCATCTGGCCGCCGTTGAGACGCAGGTTCTCGCGCGTCACCTCGATGGCGACCGGGTCGATGTCGGTGGCGAGGACCGGG
>CAZBPO010000063.1:0-3914 GCA_964493795.1 uncultured Flavobacteriaceae bacterium | reverse complement strand
GGACCGGGATGCGCCACAGCCGGTCGGCGGCGAGGGCGAGAACGCCGGTGCCGGTGCCCAGATCGAGCGCGTTGTCCGGGCGGTAGCCGATCTGTTTCATCCATTCGAGCGCGGCGAGGCACCCGCTGGTGGTTTCGTGATGGCCGGTGCCGAAAGCCGCCCCGGCCTCGATGGCGAGGCCCTGGACGTTGACCGGGACGCGCCCCTTGTCGTGGCGGCCATAGACGAAGAAACGCCCGGCGCGGACCGGCGGCAGGCCTTCCTGGCTGAGTTTCACCCAGTCCTGGTCGGGTAGAGCCTCGACCTTCACCGCCCGGCCAAGGATAGCGCCCAGCGCCGCGCCGTCGGCCGGCTCGTCGTAATAGGCCTCGATGACGGCGTCGTCCTCGTGCGGGTGGGTGAGGACGATCACCGATTGCGGCGCGGGCGACGGCGTCAGCTCAAGCAGCGTCGAGAGACGCTCGACGTCTTCCATCGCGGCGCGGACGGAGGCTTTCCAGAGGGGCGGGTTCATGGCGGTCCTGAGATCGGGCCGCACGCCTATCGCGCCGGGGGCAACGTTGCAACGCGCCCGGCGTCCGGCCGCGGGAGATCACGCCCCGGCTTCGGCGAAGGCGCGCATGTCCTGACCCGAGGGTTGCTGGAACAGGCGCAGGCCGAATTCGGGCAGAATGGCGATCAGGTGGTCGAAAATGTCCGACTGGATGGACTCATAGGGCCCCCACGAGACGGTGTTCGTGAAGCAGTAGATCTCGAGCGGCAACCCGTCGGGCGTCGGCGCAAGCTGGCGCACCAGCAGCGTCATGTCCTGACGAAGACCGGGATGGGCTTTCAGATAGGCCTCGGTATAGGCGCGGAAGGTGCCCAGATTGGTGGCCCGCCGGCGGTTGACCGGCTCGCCGCCGGCCTCGGCCAGGGTCTGGTTCCAGGTTTCCAGCTCGTCCTTCTTGCGGTCGAGATAGGCGTCGATCAGGCGGAAGCGCCGCATGCGCCGCCATTCCTCGTCGTCGAGGAAGCGGACGCTGGTCTGGTCGACCAGAAGGGCGCGCTTGATGCGCCGTCCGCCGGATTCCGACATGCCGCGCCAGTTGCGGAACGATTCCGAGATCATCCGGTGGGTCGGGATGGTGGTGATCGTCCGGTCCCAGTTCTGCACCTTGACGGTGTGCAGGGCGATATCCACGACGTCGCCGTCGGCGTTGAGCTGGGGCATCTCGATCCAGTCGCCGACCCGCAGCATGTCGTTGGAGCCGAGCTGGACCGAGGCGACGAGCGAGAGAATGGTGTCCTTGAACACCAGCATGAGGACGGCGGCCATCGCGCCGAGGCCCGAGAGCAGCAGCAACGGCGACTGTTCCGCCAGCGTCGCCGCCATCAGGACGGCGGCGCCGCAATAGACGATGATCCTGACGACCTGAAGATAGCCCTTGATCGGCTTGTGGCCGGCGTCGGGCCGCCGGTTGTAGAGCGCCTCGGCCAGGTGCAGCGCCTGGCTGATCGCCATGGCGATGGTCAGCACGATGAAGGCGCTGGCGACGTTCTCGACGACCGTGATCACGCCCGCCGGCAGGTGCGGCACGCTTGAGACGCCGACCAGTATGATGATCGCCGGCACGATATTGGCGAGACGGCGGATGACCGCCTTCACCAGCCGGGCCTCGCGGGCGATGTCCTGCGACGAGATCGCGCGGGCCAGGGCGCGCCGGATCGCGTTCTTGGTGATCCAGTTCGCCACGAAGGCGAGAAGGAGAATGAGGGTCGCGACATATGTCGTCTCGACCCACGGATATTCCGCCACCCAGGCGTTCAGTGTCTCGAAAATCAGCCTGCTCCGTAACGTGCGTTGAGGAATGAGACCCCGGCGGCGAATGAGCCGGCCAGGGCCGCGATTGAAATACAGGCGACGATCGCCGCCTCGCCCGGCGTCGGGCGGCCGCGCACGGGCCTGACGAAGCGGCGTATCAGGAAAGCGTAGGCGAGGAATCCCGCGCCGATCACGATCAGCATGAGCGTCGTATCGTCGATATCGGCGCGCGGCTCGCTGAGCCCCAGCCAGGTGCATAGCAGCACGAAGAAGGCGACGGCCGACAAGGCGGCCGTCTTCGCCGCCGGCAGGAATTCGCGGAAGACGATCCACGCCGACACGAAGGCCGCGAGCGCCATGGCCGTATAGGCTGCGATGAGAAGCAGGACCGTCATCGCGTCAAGCGTGCTTCAGGAAAGCCGCGACGACTTTCTTTTCGCCGGCGGTCTGGAACCGCACGGTCAGCTTGTTGCCGTCGGCGGCGACGACGCGGCCCGCGCCGAACTTGGCGTGGACGACAGCGTCGCCGACGCTGAAGCCGCCATGGCTGTCGTCGACGCTGGAAATGGCGGACGCCTGCGCCTCGATCACCGGCGGGCGGGCGCGAAAGCCGCCCGGCTGGGCGTTGGACTGGGCGCGCCGCCAGCCGGGGCTGTCATAGCTGGAGGAGAAGTCGCCCGTGGACCAGCGGCTTTCGGCGAAGGCGCTGCGCGACTGGAAGCCGCCGCTTGCGCCTTCCTTGACCTCGATGGCGGCGACCGGAAGCTCGGACACGAAGCGCGAGGGGATGGCGCTCTGCCAGAGGCCGTGCGTGCGGCGGTTGGCGGCGTAGCTGATCTGCACGCGCTTTTTGCCGCGCGTGATGCCGACATAGGCGAGGCGGCGTTCCTCTTCGAGACCGGCGAGGCCGCTTTCGTCCATCGAGCGCTGGGACGGAAAAAGCCCTTCTTCCCAGCCGGGCAGGAAGACCGTGTCGAATTCCAGCCCCTTGGCCCCGTGCAGGGTCATGATCGAGACCTTGTCGCCGGTCTCGCTCTGTTCGGCCTCCATGACGAGCGAGACGTGTTCAAGGAAGCCGCCGAGCGAGTCGAAGCCGTCCATCGAGCGGATCAGCTCTTTCAGGTTCTCAAGCCTGCCCTCGGCTTCGAGCGATTTGTCGGCCTGCCACATCTCGATATAGCCGCTTTCCTCGAGGATCGCGGTGGCGAGATCGACATGGCCGGTGGTTTGGATGCCGGCGCGCCAGCGGTCGAAGCCGTCCATCAGCTGGCGGAGCGAACTGCGCGCCTTGCCGCTCATCTCGTCGCTGTCGGCGAGACGCCGGGCGGCGACGGCGAGCGAGACGCCCATGCGCCGCGCCGCGACCTGGATGTCCTGAAGCGCCTTGTCGCCGATGCCGCGTTTCGGCTTGTTGACGATGCGCTCGAAGGCGAGATCGTCGTCGCCCTGCCAGACGACGCGAAAATAGGCGAGCGCATCGCGGATTTCCTGGCGCTCGTAGAAGCGCGGGCCGCCGATGACGCGATAGGGCAGGCCGACGGCGACGAAGCGTTCCTCGAACTCGCGCATCTGGTGCGAGGCGCGCACCAGGATGGCGGCGGAGGCGAGCCGTTCGCCACGCCGCATCATTGTCTCCAGCTCGTCGGAGATCTGGCGGGCTTCTTCCTCGGCGTCCCAGACGGAAAGCACCGTGACCGGGCCGCCGCTTTCCGCCTCGGTGTGCAGGGTTTTGCCGTGACGGCTGCGATTTTCGCGGATCAGGCCGGAAGCGGCGTTGAGGATTTCAGGGGTCGAGCGGTAATTGCGTTCGAGCCGGATGATCCTGGCGCCGGGATAGTCGCGCTCGAAGCGCAGGATGTTGTCGACCTCGGCCCCGCGCCAGCCATAGATCGACTGGTCGTCGTCGCCGACGCAGCAGATATTGTGGCGCGGCGCGGCCAGCAGTTTGAGCCACTGGTGCTGGGCGGTGTTGGTGTCCTGATACTCGTCGACCAGGATGTAAACGAAGCGGCGGCGGTAATCTTCCAGCACGTCCGCGTTCTCGCGCAGCACCTTGATCGAGCCGAGCAGAAGGTCGCCGAAATCGACGGCGTTCAGCTCGACGAGGCGC
>CAZBPO010000062.1:5180-12871 GCA_964493795.1 uncultured Flavobacteriaceae bacterium | reverse complement strand
GAAGGCCTGACGCGGAAACTCGTAGCCGGAGGGCAGCGGGCCGTTGGCGCGCTCGATGAACGCGAGCACGTCGTTCCACACCACTTCGCGCTGAAGATCGCGCATCAGCAGGTGATAGCCGTTGGGATAGAGCGCGATCCGGGGCGCGGGATCGAGCTTTTCGACGAGCTTCTGGATCGGCCAGCGTGGAACGATCTCGTCACGCTCGCCGTACAGCAACAGAATCGGCAGCCTGACCTTGGGCGCGTTGGTGATCGCCTGATCCATCAGGCCGACCAGGCCGTACACGGCGTCGGTGCGGGTCGGCTTGATGACCAGCGGGTCGGAGCCGAGATCGCGCAGCACGTCGATGTTGTCCGAGGGCTGGATGGTAAGGCCGCTGCCCGTCACCCGCTTGGCCGGAAACGTGTGCGACACGATCCAGAGCGCCGAGCGGTACCAGAAATTCATCGTGGACCAGCCCCACACGGCCGGCGCGACGAGAATCACGCCATCGGCCGCGGGCGCATCGGGCCGCGAGAGTCCGGCCAGCACGACCGCGCCGCCCATGCTTTCGCCGAGCAGATAGAGCGGCACGCCGGGATGTCGGGCGCGGACAGCCGCGGTGAAGGCCAGAAAATCATCGGTCATCGCCTCGCCGCCGGGCCAAAGCCCGGTGTTCGGCGAGCGGCCGAAGCCGCGCTGGTCGAGCGCATATGTGGCGACGCCGCGTTCGGCCCAGTAGGCCGCCGGGCCGCGGACGAAGCGGGCGTAGTCGTTCATGCCGTGAAAGGCGACGACGACGGCCCTCGGGCTTTCGACCTGCCATGACGAAACGCCCAGCGTGAGGCCATCGCGCGTCGTGAAGGTCTCGTGATCCGCGTCGTGAAGATCGAGCCGCGCCGCGCCGATATCCGGCCCGCGCTGAACGACGAGCGGCGTACATCCCGCCGCCGCCAGCGCGACGGCGAACATGGCGGGCAGCAGAAGAGCCTGGAAACGCAGATTCAATTCAGGGTCACCTCACCTCCCGCGAGTCCAAGCTCGCGGGCGGCGCTATAGACGTGCCAATTGCGACGTGAATTTGTCAGGCGGCGCGCGCCGCGACATCCGCCGGGACGGGCACGGGAAACTCCAGCAGCATCTGGGCATAGGCTTTTCCCTGCGGGTCGTTGGCGAGGCTGGCGATGCCGCCGCCGCCCAGCGCCTCGTGCAGCAGGAAATTGAGCCCGGAGATGCCCGGCAGGTCGAAACGCTCGACCTTGCCCTGCCCGTCCTTGAACTTGTGCCCCATCCAGGCTGCGACCGCCTGAGGCGTCAGCGCGGCGCGGATATAGGGCAGCCAGGCCGGGTCGCGGGCCATCACGCCGATATTGGAGTTGTCGCCCTTGTCGCCCGAGCGCGCCCAGGCGAGGCGAACCAGCGGCACGGTTTCGGGAAAGGACGGCGTGGCGGTGAGGGCCGTGCGGGGCCGCACGATGGCGGCCGGATCGAACCCGCCATGGGTTTCGATCATCACGGGGATGGATTCGCCGCCGATATGAACGTGAACCGGGACGTCATGCTTGGGCACCAGGGTGGCGAAATGGCGGACCACCGGCGACGGCTTGGCGCGCGCGCCGCCATAGCCGGTGATGCCGGGCGCAAACGAGGTGCCCGAACTTGTAAGTTCGCGGATCATCACCTCAAGCGGCGCGCGGCTGGGATGCTTGGCGGCGAGCTTGAGGCTGGCTTCGCGCGAGCCGACATCGCGCTTGTGAGGACCGTAGCTGTCCTCGTCGCCCAGCACTTCGATGCTGGTTTCGGTGAACGGACCCCAGTTGCGCTGGCGCATGATGGTATCCATGCGCTTCAGCACGCTTTCGCCGATGCGGCGGACTTTTTTCGCCGCGTCGATACCGGCGAGCGCCAGCATCGAAGTGACGCGCCAGCCATCCTCCCAGGTGACGGAGACCTTGTAGGTCGGCGTCGGGGCATAACCTTTCGCGCCGGTGACGCGGACGCGATCTTTGCCCTCCTGCACCATGCGGACTTCGGAGAAGTCGCACACGACGTCGGGCAGCATATAGGCCTGCGGATCGCCGATTTCATAAAGCATCTGTTCGCCCACCGTGCCGGGCGTCACGAGCCCGCCGGTGCCTTCCGGCTTGGTGGCGACGAACGAGCCGTCATCGCTCATCTCGGCGATGGCGTAGCCGATATTGTCCCAGTCGGGCACGCTTTCCCAATCGGTGAAGATGCCGCCGCAGGCCTGCGCACCGCACTCCACGATATGTCCGGCGAGCGACCCCCCGGCGAGCTTGTCATAGTCATGCGGCGTCCAGCCGAATTCGTGGATGCAGGCGCCCAGCGTGACGGCGCTGTCGACGCAGCGGCCGGTCACGATGACGTCCGCCCCCGCCGCCAGCGCGGCGGCGATGGGAAAGCCGCCGAGATAGGCGTTCATGGTCAGCGGGTTTCCCGGCAACGACGCGCCCGTGAACATCTCGGTGAGGCCGAACGCCTTCCACTTTTCCAGCTGCGGGCGGATATCGTCGCCCTCGACGAAGGCGACCTTCAGGTCGACGCCCTGTTTGGCCAACAGCGCTTCCAGCGCGGCGGCGCAGGCGCGCGGGTTGAGGCCGCCGGCATTGGCGATGACCTTGATCTTTTTCGCCGCGACGTCGCGCGCGATGCCCGCCATGGTGACAGTGACGAAGTCGATCGCGTAGCCGGCGTTCGGGTCCTTCGCCATCGCGCGGCCCATGATCGACATGGTGATTTCCGACAGATAGTCGAAGACCAGATAGTCGATGTTTCCGCGTTCGATGAGCTGGGGCGCGGCGATATAGCTGTCGCCCCAGAAGCCCGAGGCGCAGCCGATGCGGATTGTTTTGCTCATGACGCGTTCCTGAGCAGCGACTTGGCGATGACCATCTGCTGGATCTGGCTGGTGCCTTCGTAGAGACGGAAGATGCGGACGTCGCGATAGAAACGCTCGGCGGCGTAGTCGGCCACATAGCCCGCCCCGCCATGGATCTGGACGTTGCGGTCGGCGATGCGCCCGACGGCCTCGGAAGCGAACAGCTTGCAGCACGAAGCCTCGGTCGCGATGTTCGCGCCCTGGTCGCGCTTGCGAGCGGTTTCAAGCACCATGCAGCGCGCGGCGTAGGCCTCGGTCTTGCTGTCGGCCAGCATGCCCTGGATCAGCTGGAAATCCGCTATGCGCTGACCGAACTGTTCGCGCTCGAGCGCGTAGTTCGTGCTGTCGCGCACCAAGCGGTCGGCGACGCCGACGCAGACGGCCGAGATATGCAGGCGGCCGCGGTCGAGCACCTGCATGGCGAGCTTGAAGCCCTCGCCTTCCTTTTCGCCGATCAGGCATTCGGCCGGCACTGCGCAGTTCTCGAAGACGACGTCGTGGATATGGGCGCCCTGCTGGCCCATCTTCTTTTCCGGCTTGCCGACCGTGATGCCCTTGAGGTTCGAGGGCAGGAAGAAGGCCGAGATGCCGCCCGCGCCCTTGTTGTCCGGGTTGGTGCGCGCCATCAGCGTGAACGCGCCGGCCCTGGCCGCGTTGGTGATGAAGCGTTTGGTGCCGTTGACGACATAGACGTCGCCCTTGCGGACCGCCGTGGTGCGGACCGAGGCGGCGTCCGAGCCCGCACCGGGTTCGGTGAGGCAGAAGCTGGCGATCACCTCGCCACTGGCGATTTTCGGCAACCAGTAATCCTTCTGGTCCTCGCGACCGAACATCACGAGGCCCTGGCTGCCGATGCCGACATTGGTGCCGATGACGGAACGGAAAGCGGGCGAGGTTTGGCCGAGTTCGAAGAGGACGAGCGCCTCTTCCTCCATGGTCAGGCCAAGGCCGCCATACTCGGCCGGAATCGAGAGCCCGAAAAGGCCAAGATCGCGCATGCCCTGAATGACATCGTCGGGCACCTGGTCTTCCGCCGAGACCTTGTCTTCGATGGGTACAAGCCGCTCGCGCACGAAGCGGGCGACGGAGGATATGAGCTGTTCGCGGGTTTCGGGGTCTAGCGCCATGATGTCTTGTTTCCTGCCTGATCGCGCGGGACACTATTGGCGCGGGATGGCGGCGTAAAGTTGCGCCTGCGGCAGCTTTCGGCCCGGCCGCGCGCAAGCCAGCGGAACTTTCCGGTGCTTCGCGGTTTGCATCAAGGCGCGCCACATCTTGCTCAAAGTCTCGCCCTGTTCGCATCTGAAGATCGGCCGCCTTCAACGAACCGCACGGAGATCCCATGCTTTTCGCTGCAAGACTGGGTTTCATGGCGCTGACATTCGCCGCCTGGGCCGCCGCCTCGGCCGCCGAACACAAGATGCGCGGCGTAACCATCGAAAAGCCGGCCTTCGGCTGGGATGAGAAGGCGACCGCCAGCGGCATCATCTTCACCCGGACATTCGAGGTGAAGGGACGCAAGGGCCGCGCCGTGATGGCGGTGGAATCACGCCCGTTCGCCGGAGACCTGAACACGGCGCTCGATGACGCTGTGGCGGCCCTCGACCGCCTGAAAAACGACAAGCCCGGCACGGCGCGCGAAGGCGTCACGACGTCCGGGCACAAGATGGCCTGGCGACGCTATTGCTGCCGCAGCAAGGACGGCACGCGGATGCAGATGACCATGGTGGCGTTCAACACGCCCGGCACGCTGGTCACCGCCTATCTCATCGAGATCAATCTGCGCGATCGCGATACCGCGAACGAACTGCAGGGCCAGTTCGCCGCGATGGTCGCCGGTTTCGACTTCGCGGGCGAGGGCCGCCGGCCTGCCCTGCCCGCCGTCGCGCCGGGCGAGGAGGCGCTGGAGGGCCTGTATCTGAATGTGTCGAACACGCTGCGGCCGAACCCGATGGGCGGGACCGACTATGTGGTCGATATGAACACGTACTATTTCGCACCGTCCGGCCTTCTGGCAGACCAGCCGCCGGCCGTTGCGGGGACCGATGGCCTTGCGGCTTTCTGCGAGGAGACGCCGGATGCCTGCGGCGTCTATCGGCGCGAGGGAGACGAGATCGTCCTGCGGACCGTCAGTTCGCGTTTCGGCATGGTCGTGGAGGAGCGGGAAAGCTTCGCCCGCGAAGACGCCGCGCTGGTGATCGACCGCGTCCGCTACGACCCGGTGCCGCCGCTATCGGAAACGCGCCTCGACGGGACGTGGACTCATTTTTCAGGCTCGAGCGGCTCGACAGGAACGGCCTCGGGCGCGGTGGCGACCGTCAGGACAGTGTCGTTGTCGCGAGACGGGACGTTCCGGCGATCGGGATTCTCGGCCGTCACGTCGACGGTCGAAACCGGCGGGACGACGACCGGCGTGGCGGGTTCGAGCGAAACGCCGGAACAGCGCGGAACCTACCGGATCGACGGTTACGCGCTGATTCTGGATGTCGAGGACGGCGAGCCGGAGACGCTGAGCCTCTATGCGCCGGGCGACAAACGCGACCTGCTGGTGATCAACGGCGTCAACTATCTGCGCAAGGACAAGGACTAGCGCCGGCCGAACACGGTGACGAGCTCGTCCACGACGCGGCCCCTGTCGGCGGCATCGCCCGACTTCATCGCCTTGTGGACGCAATGCGCGATATGGCCGCGCAGCAGATCGGCCTCGACCCGCGCGAGGGCCGCCCGGGCGGCCGCGATCTGGGTCACGATGTCGATGCAGTAACGGTCCTCCTCGACCATCTTCAAGATGCCGCGGACCTGACCCTCAATACGCTTCAGAGCGCTGAGGTTTTTCGTGGTGTCGCCGTGCGCCATATACCCTCCCCGGGTATGTTGACCTATACCCGTACCGGGTATAACAGTCGATCCATATCCTTCCAAGGCCGCAAATGCACGACGCGACACACAAGCATCGCCAAACCGGCGGGACGTCATGCTGCGGCGGGGCTGCCCACGCAGCGACCTCGACGGCGAAGGACCCGGTCTGCGGGATGAACGTCGCGACCGATGCCGGCAAACCATCGGCGGAACACGCCGGCGAAACCTATTATTTCTGTTCGGAAGGGTGCCGGCGCAAGTTCGCGGCCGACCCCGAAAAATATCTCGGCGAAACGCCGCCGCCGGTCGTGCCGACGGGAACGAAATGGACTTGCCCGATGGACCCCGAGATCGTGCGCGACGGGCCGGGCGCATGTCCGATCTGCGGCATGGCGCTGGAGCCGATGCTGCCGGGCGCAGATGACGACAACCCCGAACTCCGGGACATGACGCGCCGCTTCTGGGCCTGTCTGGCGCTGACCTTGCCGCTGCTCGCGCTGGAGATGGGCGGGCATGTATTCGGCTGGACCTTCGGCCTGACGCCGATGGCGTCGGCATGGGCGCAAGCGGCGCTGGCCGCTCCGGTGGTGCTGTGGGGCGGGTGGCCGTTCTTCGCGCGCGGCGTCGCCTCGGTGCGGACCGGACATCTCAACATGTTCACGCTGATCGCCATGGGCGTCGGCGTGGCGTTCGCCTACAGCCTGACGGCGCTGATCGCGCCCGGGCTCTTTCCCCATGGCGGACATGGCGCGCACGCCTTGCCGCCCGTCTATTTCGAGGCGGCCGCCGTCATCATCACCCTGGCGCTGCTGGGGCAGGTTCTGGAGCTGAGAGCGCGCGCCGCGACGGGCGGCGCAATAAGGGCGCTGATGGACCTCGCGCCCAAGACCGCCGAGCGGGCCGACGGCACGGAAATCCCCCTGGACCAGGTGGTACGCGGCGATCTGTTGCGGGTGCGGCCGGGCGCAGCGGTGCCTGTGGACGGGGTGGTGACAGAGGGCCGGTCCAGCGTCGACGAGGCGTTGCTGACCGGCGAATCCCTGCCCGTAACGAAAGAAGCCGGCGCGCATGTCACCGGCGGCGCGATCAATGGCTCGGGCGCGTTCGTGATGCGGGCCGAGGCCGTGGGCGGCGAGACGCGCCTGGCGCGGATCGTCGCGCTGGTCGCCGCCGCGCAGCGCAGCCGTGCGCCGGCGCAGAACCTGGCTGACCGTGTCGCCGCGTGGTTCGTGCCTCTGGTGATCGCCATCGCCGTGGCGGCCTTCGCCGGGTGGACGATATTCGGCGGCGAGGACCGGCTTTCATTCGGGCTGGTGGCGGCCGTGTCGGTATTGATCATCGCCTGCCCCTGCGCGCTCGGGCTGGCGACCCCGATGGCGGTGATGGCGGGGGTCGGGCGCGGCGCCCATGCCGGGGTGCTGGTGCGCGACGCCGCTGCGCTGGAGGCGCTGGCGCGGGCCGATACGGTGATCCTGGACAAGACCGGCACGGTAACCGAGGGCAAGCCGGCATTGGCGGGCGTTGCGGCGGCGGCCGGCGTCGAGGCCGACGAGGCGTTGAGGCTGGCGGCGAGCGTGGAGGCGCTGGCCGAGCATCCGCTGGCCGGGGCGATCGTGGCGGGCGCGCGGGCGAAAGGCCTCGCGCTGGCGGCGGTGACCGACTTCGACGCGCCGCCCGGAAAGGGCGCGGCCGGCGTGGTGGATGGCCGTCAGGTTCTGATCGGCAACGCGGCCTGGCTGAACGCGCAGGGCATCGAAACGGCGGCGCTGGAGGATGCGGCGGCCGCGCTGCGGAAGGCCGGGGCGACGGCGGTGTTCGTGGCGCTGGACGGCATGACGGCGGCGGCGATCGGCGTCGCCGACCCGGTGAAGGCGGGCGCGAAAGAGGCCGTCGCGGCGCTGGCCATGGCCGGGATCAGGCCGGTGATGGTGACCGGCGATCATGCCGGCAC
>CAZBPO010000062.1:0-5170 GCA_964493795.1 uncultured Flavobacteriaceae bacterium | reverse complement strand
GCCGGCACGGCGGCGGCCGTGGCGGCCGAACTGGGCATCGCCGAGGTCAGGGCCGGCGTCTCGCCCGAAGGCAAGGCCGAGATCGTGACGGCGCTGAAGGCCGAAGGCCGGCGCGTCGCGATGGCCGGCGACGGGGTGAACGACGCCCCTGCCCTGGCGGCGGCGGATTGCGGGATCGCCATGGGCACGGGTGCGGATGCGGCGCTGGAAAGCGCTGGCGTGACATTGCTGAAAGGCGAGATCGGCGGGCTGGTGAAGGCGCGCCGGCTGGCCGAAGCGACGATGCGGACGATCCGCCAGAACCTGATCTTCGCCTTCGGCTACAACGCGGCGGGAATCCCGCTGGCGGCCGGCGCGCTTTATCCGCTGACCGGCGCGATGCTGAGCCCGCAGATCGCCTCGCTGGCGATGGCGCTGTCGTCGGTGAGCGTGATCGTGAACGCGCTCAGGCTGCAGCGGGTGACGCTATAAGCGTCAGGCTGTCGCGGCCGTCAGGGGAGCGTCCTTTGGGCCAGCGCGGTTTATGGTCAACACGGCCAGCGCTGCGATGAAGCAAAGAACTCCGGCCAGCACCAGCGCGGGGGTATAGGTTTCGTAGTTCGTGCGCAGCGCCCCGGCGACATAGGTGGCGACGGCCGCCCCGATCTGGTGGCCGGTGAAGACCCAGGCGAAGACCAGCGGGGCGCGGTCGGCCCCGAAGCGCTCGGCGGTGAGGCGGACCGTGGGCGGCACCGTCGCCACCCAGTCCAGGCCGTAGAAAACCGCGAAGATCGAAAGCTCGATCAGCGTGAAGCCGGAAAACGGCAGATAGATGAGCGACAGGCCCCTGAGGCCGTAGAACCAGAACAGCAGCCAGCGATTGTCATAGCGATCGGACAGCCAGCCTGACCCGATCGTGCCGACCAGATCGAAGATGCCGATGACCGCCAGCATGCTGGCCGCGCCGACCGCGAAGATGCCGTAATCGCCGCAGATCGAGATCCAGTGCATCTGGATCAGGCCATTGGTCGAGAAGCCGCAGATGAAGAAGGTGCCGAACAGCACCCAGAAGGTGGCGCTGCGCGAGACTTCGCCCAGCGTGCGGATCGGCTGGAACAGCAGCGCGCCCAGGCTGGCGGCCTGCGGCGGGGCGGGCTCGATCGCGGTTTCGCCATATCGCGCGAGCCCCAGATCGGCGGGCCGGTCGCGCATGAAGAGGAAGATGAGCGCGGCGGTCACGCCCAGAACGGCGACGACGATGGCAAGGGCGGCGCGCCAGCCGATGGCGTCGGTGACGCCGGCCAGCATCGGCAGGAACACGAGCTGTCCGGTCGCGTTGGCGGCCGTCATCAGACCGATCACGAGGCCGCGCCGCGCGCCGAACCAGCGCGTCGCCACGGTCGCCCCGAGCACCAGCGCCGTCATGCCCGTGCCGATGCCGATGACGACGCCCCACAGCGCCACGAGATGCCACAGTTCGGTCATCGCGAACGAGGCGAGGATGCCGCCGCCGATCATCGCCAGCGCGGTCAGGGCCACGGCCCGGATGCCCCACTGGTTCATGAAGGCGGCGGCGAACGGACCGAACAGGCCGAAGAGAACCAGACGGATCGCCATCGCGGCCGAAATTTCTTCGGTGGTCCAGCCGAACTCGGTCTCCAGCGGCTTCAGCAGCACGCCGGCCGATCCCATCGCGCCGGCCGTCGCCAGCATGGTGAGGAAGGTGACGCCCGCGACCACCCAGCCGTAGTGAATCTTGCGGGCGGCGAGCGCCGAGGACAGTCGGGTGGAGAGCATGGCGGTCCGGTTCACGGGCGACGGGCCCGGAACGCGTGTATAGACCGCTCTTTCGTGTATTTACACTATGTCGTTACGTAAGGCGCGGCGACGTCGAGATCTTGTCGGGTTTCAGGCCCGGGCGCGGCGATACCAGTAGCGGCCGGCGGTGGCGAAGCCGAGCCCGTCATAGAGGCGGCGGGCCGGGGCGTTGGCCTCCATGACCTGAAGCCACAGCGTCGTCGCGCCCTGCTCCGCCGCCCAGACTTCAAGATCCTCCATCACGGCGCGCGCGCCGCCTTTCCCGCGCGCCGCCTCAAGCGTCGCCATGCATTCGATACCGCACCAGGGGGCCTCGGCGACGCCGAGGCCGACCGCAGCGGGCGCGCCGCCTAGATGCGCGGTGAAGAAGGTCTTGGGCTCGGGCAGCGCGGCGATGATGCCCGGCGCGGTGGCGCGGCGGTCGGGCGTGACGACCGACAGGTAGATGGCGAGCCAATCCGGCGTGGCGGCGGCTTGGCGGGTGACAGATATCTGGAGGGACGGGGCTTTCCCCCTTCCCCCCGCTTCGCGGCGTACTTCCCCCGTGAGGACGGGGGAAGACACGGGCTGCGTGATGACTTTGGTCATCAGCAGCGTGGTGTCGTGGCTTGTGTAGCCGCGCGCGTCGAGGCGGGCGTCGAGATCTGCCGGTTGGGAAACATCGACGACCTGAAAGATGGGCGGCAGATCGCGGCTGCGGTAGTCGGCCTCGGCGGCGTCTATGGCCGCCTCGACGTCGCGGCCCGTCCAGCCAAGGCACTGCACCGAGTTGGCCCGCTGGCTGCCGCCGCCGGAAAAGCGCAGCGTCCAGCCGTCACGCTGGATCGTCTCACGCGGCGGCCAGGCGCGGGCAGCCGCCTCTTCAAGCGCGCGTCTCTCGTCAGGTGTCATCCCGGCGGCGGCGGCATAGGCGCACGCACAAAGGTTCTCGGCGTGCCCAGGACATGACCGCCATCGTGGGTGATCTCCATCGTCTGGGTGTAACGGTCAGGCCCGTCGAACACGACGACCGTGTTCATTCTGGAGGTATCGCCGCCGAGCGGGCGCAACACCGCGCTATACCCGTCAGCCGTCAATGTGACCTCGCCATAGACCGGGTTGCCGCGCCCGCCATAGGTCAGCGTCCAGACCTGTCCGGTCGTCGGATTGACGCCATAGACGACGGCCCGTTCCTCGTGGATGCCGGCGACGCCGCCCCTGGTGGCGATGGTGCCGTGGATCACGCCCATCGGGTCGTCGCGGATGTAGGAATAGGTCGTGACGAGGGCGTCAGAAACGTCGGTATCCTGCCCGTCTTCCAGCCAATCGCCGCCACAGAGACGTTCGCACAGAACGTCCAGCGGGTCTGCAGGCGGCGGGGCGGCGACGGCGCTGGCGGCGAACGCAGCCGCCGTCAGTGCGGCGCGATAGACGATGTTCATAGAGCTTCCCTTCTGGATGACCTGCGCCGGCTCCCGTGCATCACCATTTGCGGACGAAGCGCTTGCTGGCGGAACGGGGCTGCGTGTCGGGCTTCGTCATCTCGACGGTGTGGATCATTTCGTCGGGCGTTTCGAACGTATAGGTGCGCGTGGTGATCCTGCCATCGACGGCAGGCGAAACCTCGACGAACGACTGGTCCTGGAGCGTCACGGCGGCGATCGCATCCGGCTGGTCCTTCGTGACGCGCAGCGCCTCGATCTCGCCGTCGGCGTCGACACGATAGCGCACCGCGACATCGACGTGGACGAACCTGACGCCGCCGCTGGTCACTTCCCGGCCGACGATTTCGCCGGCCTGCGCGTCCCAGCGATAGCTGCGCGTCGTCCTGATCTCGTCGGGATAGGGTTTGTTGGGCGGGTCCCATTTTCCGCCGCAGATCAGATCGCAGAGCGCCGACAGCGGATGGCCGACGGAAGGACCGGCGGCCGGTTCCTGTTCGGCCGCGAACGAAGGCAGCGCGAAGGCCAGAGCCCCGCATATGGCGGCCAATGTCATACGACGCATCGCTTGTCGTTCTCCGTTCCGCCTGACCTTGCGCGGAACGCGAGGAAAGGCACTTGCCGAATGGCGCAGGCGCACCAAGCGCCCGAAGCGGCATGAATCTCCGGCGATCATGGCGCGGATGTGGTGAAAGTCGAGCCTTTGAGGGACACGGCCGCTGTTGACGCTTAGTAAAGGACCGCCGGATCAATGGCCGCGTTGCGCGCGGTGCATGGCCCAGGCCGCGAGCGCCAGAACAAGACCGCCGATCGCGAACACCGCGCTCCCGACGATCACGCCGACCACGACGTCGCTGTTGTTGGCGGTCGCTTTGGCCCAGGCATAGCCGCCGGCCGCGACCGCCGCACAGATCGCCGCAGTCCACAGGCCGATGCGGATGCGCAAGGTCCAGAAGCCCGGATTGACGATGATCTCGCGCCTCAGCACCCGCTCAAAATGCCCCAACGCGACGTCCGCCTGGGCCGCTGCGCCGGGCGACACCGGCACGCGGAGACGCGTGGCGTTGGTAACGGCGTGCGCGACCGTGCCACCCCTGACCTGCGTGAACAGAATGCGGAATTCCAGCGAAGCGGGGCTCGCCAGACCCTGAACGTCGTCGAAGCGCGAGATGCCCGTCGTCGCCAGACCGAAATAGACGCCCCCCAGCATCACGCCATCGGGCAGGACAATCACCTCAAGCCCGTCCGGCGGCGCCACGCGCGGCGGGACCCAATCGTTTTCCAGAACCCCGCCGCCGGCGCTGCGCGCGGCGTCTTCCTCGCGAAAACGATCGAACTCGGCGGCGCTGAGACGCCAGCGCGCGACCACGTTCTTGCCCGCTCTGGCGCGCTGAAAGATGCGGCGGGCCCACATGAAGTTCCCCACCGCCACCAGGCCGAAGAGAAGCACGAGCCCCCCGATGGCGATGAGGAGCGCCGGCGGCAGCGCCTCGGGGTTTTCCGGGCTCGTCATCACGATGCCGGCGACGACCGACACCGCGCCAGCCACCGCGATCGCGGCGGCGATCGCCACGTTGCGATCAGGATTCGAGACGCCGCGATTGCGCAAATGCCCTGCCCTCGCTCGAACGGTTGGACCAGCCGACGCTAGGCGGCCAGCCGGACCGAGACAAGGCGGGCGAGGTGCGGCGTCTTTGCCCACAGGCTTTCCCCTTGCTAAGCACGCGCCGCAAGGAGCCCTGCCATGCTGAACGTCACCTCGCCCGGCGCTTTGACCGGGATCCGCGTCGTCGATCTCAGCCGCGTGCTGGGCGGGCCCTATGCGACCCAGATTTTGGGCGATCACGGCGCAGACGTCGTGAAAGTGGAGCCCCCGGGCGGCGACGAGACGCGCGAATGGGGCCCGCCGTTTCGCGGCGATTCGGGCCGCGACGACGCCGGCGCGCGCGGGC
>CAZBPO010000061.1:7124-13001 GCA_964493795.1 uncultured Flavobacteriaceae bacterium | reverse complement strand
TTGATCATCGGCTCGATGGTGAAGAACATGCCGGGCCGGAAGACGAGCCCATGACCGCGCCGGCCGTAATGCACGACGTTCGGCGCATCGTGGAAGACGCGGCCCAGGCCGTGGCCGCAGAAATCGCGCACGACCGAGAAACGGTTGGCTTCCGCATGTTCCTGGATCGCCGCGCCGACATCGCCCAGCGTCGCGCCGGGCTTGACCTCGGCGATGCCGCGCATCAGCGCCTCATAGGTCACGCCGACCAGACGTTCGGCCAGGCGGCTGGGCTTGCCGACGATGAACATGCGGCTGGTGTCGCCGTGCCAGCCGTCGACCAGCAGCGTCACGTCGATATTGACGATATCGCCGTCTTTCAGCGGCTTTTCGTTGGGGATGCCGTGACAGACGACATGGTTGACCGAGGTGCAGAGCGATCTGGAATAGCCGCGATAGAAGATCGTCGCGGGAAACGCGCCGTGCGCCTTGCCGAATTCGAGCGCCAGCTGGTCGAGCCGGCCGGTCGTCACGCCGGGCTTCACATGGCCGGCGAGCATGTCGAGGCAGGCGGCCGCGAGCCCGCCGGCCTTGCGCATGCCGGCGAAGCCTTCGGGGCCGTGCAGCTTGACGGCGTTGGTGGCGCGGAGCGGCGCTTCGGCTGCGTCGATATAGGACATGGCGGGGAATATAGGCGGGTCGCAGGCCGATTTCACGCCCGAACTGCGGGCCTTGGCGACGGCGGACGGCGTGCTAGGTCTTGGCCATGTCGAGCGAACGCATTGCACACACGGCCGCCGTCCTGCTGATCGGCGACGAGATTCTGTCGGGCCGCACCCAGGACGCCAATCTGGCGCATATCTCAAGGAAGCTGAACGAGGTGGGTGTGCAGGTGCGCGAGGCCCGCGTCGTGCCCGACATCGAGGCCGAAATCGTGGCGGCGCTGAACGCGCTGAGGGCGCGCTATGCCTATGTCTTCACGACCGGGGGCATCGGCCCGACGCATGACGACATCACGGCCGATTCCGTCGCTGCGGCGTTTGGCGTTCGGTGCGACTACCATCCGGAAGCCTATGCGATGATGGAGGCCAGCTATCCGCCGGGCGAGTTTACCGAGGCGCGCAAGCGCATGGCGCGCACCCCGGTGGGCGCGACGCTGATCCCCAATCCGGTGTCGAAGGCGCCGGGTTTCCGGGTGGACAATGTCTTCGTGATGGCGGGGATCCCGCGCGTGATGCATGTGATGCTGGAAGGCGCCCTGCCGCTGCTGGAAGGCGGGCGGCCGGTTTTGAGCCGCACCGTCGGCGTGCATCTGCCGGAAGGCCGGTTCGGCACCGAGCTGGCGGCCGTACAGGCGCAGTTCCCGGATGTCGCCATCGGCTCGTATCCGTTCCTGCGCGAGGGCCGCTATGGGGCCAGCCTGGTGATGCGGAGCGAGGACAGCGCCCGTCTCGACGCGGCGGCGGAGGCGGTGCGGGTGATGCTTTCGCGCATCGGCGGCGATCCGTTCGACGAGAATCCGGCCTGATCTCGCAGGTGCAAAACTCGGAAGCCCTTGTAAGGCCATCGGAAATCTGATGGATTTCCAGAGCTTTCGAGAGACTCATGCGCGGGTATCGCCGCGGGGCCGCTCGACCGAAATGGAAGGGCGTCCGAAATCCGGGCGGTCGAAAGCGCAACATAACGAGCCGCCGGACAAGGCGGTCAAGCCACACGGCCTTTGGGAGAAACAGGAGTGACGTACATGAAGAAGATGCTTTCGGGCGCCGCGATCGTCGCCGCGATGGTCCTGGGCGGCGCGGGCGCGTCGGCCCTCGATTCGTCGCGCGAGGTGTATTTCACCGCCGGCACCCATCAGTTCTATGTCTGGTGCACGGGCGGCGCGGCGGGGCAGACCGCTACGTCCGACGGCGCGACCGCCGAAGAAGCGCAGCTCAAGCTCTATGAGCAGCTGAAAGCCGGCGGCCAGACGAATTGCTGGCCGATCTGGCAGGGCAAGGTCTGATTTCTCCCTGAACACAGCGGGGGGGATGCGAAGCGGCGGCCCTCGGGTCGCCGCTTTCGTTTTGGCGCGAGCCGCCTTGACGCGCCGCCGTGTTTGCCCGCCCATGCGCTCACGACCCCTTGGCGGAACTGGTAGACGCATCGGACTTAAAATCCGCTGCCGCAAGGCGTGCCGGTTCGAGTCCGGCAGGGGTCACCACATTTCCGGAATAGAAAAGCCGCCCCCGGGGAAGGGGCGGCTTTTCTGCTGCGAGGCTCCGAAGCGGGGGATCCGGGCCTCGCCGGACCGGCGGGGTAGCGGGGGCGCTAGAGCCAGCCGGCCAGGTTCGCGATGATGATCAGCGGGATCGGAATGCCGACCAGCCAGAGAGCGGCGCTTTTCATTGTTTCATCTCCCGAAAGTGTTCGGGATGGAGAACGCGGCCGCCGTCTCCCGGTTCCGCGCAATTTTTCAGACTGCGATTCGGAACCCGGTCGCACACGCCGCCGCACTAAAGAGGCGCAATCTGCCGGATTTCGCTGCGGGTCATTCGCAAGCCGGGCGCAGGAGGGCGCAAACCCGCCACGAGCGGACGCCGGGGTGTCCGCTGCCGATGGAATTTTGTACAATTATATCAGTATGTTGCGCAGTTCGCGCGTTTATGTTGCGGCGCGAAAGACACACCCTGTCGCTTAAGTGGTTATCCACAGGATCGACGGTTCAGTTTCAGTGAACTGTCACATAAGCGTTAAGTCCAACGGGCAATGGGATGCCATGTCGCTGCCTCGTCAGTCTTTCGAGGCAGATCGTCACAACCGGTTGGGGGCTATTATGAAGTTGCATGGATTGCTCGGCGGCGTTGCGCTGCCTGTTCTCGCGTTCGCGGCGCTTGTGCCGGCGTTCGCCCAGTCGACGGGTACCGAGGCCGAAGAAACGGTCATCATCACCGGCTCGGTGAAGCCGAAGGGCGGCCTGCTGGGCAAGGAAAAGATCACCAAGACGCGCTCGGCGATCAATCAGGACTACATCCAGAGCCAGGCTGCTGGTCAGACCATCGCGCAGATGATCAACATTCTGCCGGGCGTCAGCTTCACCAATAACGACCCGTACGGCTCGAGCGGCGGCAACATCCGCCTGCGCGGCTTCGACGGCAACCGCATCTCGCTGACCTTTGACGGCACGCCGCTGAACGACACCGGCAACTACGCCATCTACACCAACCAGCAGGTCGATGGCGAAATCATCCAGCGCGCGACGGTGAACGTCGGCACGACCGACGTCGACAGCCCGACCGCTTCGGCCACCGGCGGCACGATCAATGTCGGCACGCGCCGCCCGAGCGACGAGTTCGGCTTCGGCGGCACCGCCACGGTCGGCAGCTTCCAGTTCCGCCGCGTCTTCGCCAGCATCGATACCGGCGTCTTCACGCCGTGGGGCACCACCGCCTACCTGACGGCCTCGAACCAGCAGTACAACAAGTTCAAGGGCGAAGGTTCGCTGCGCAAGCAGCAGTACAACGCCAAGATCTATCAGCCGATCGGCGACAATGGCGACTTCATCTCGATCGCCGCGCACCTGAACATCAACCGCAACAATTCCTATAACGGCCAGAGCATGCAGACTCTGGTGGCCAATGGGAACTGGTTCGCCGACTTCGACACCCCTTGCGTCCGTCCGGCGGCGGTCAACGGCACCGTGCAGAACGAGAACAATGCGCCGTTCAACGGCTGCTCGACCTATTGGGGCGTCCGCATCAACCCGTCGAACACCGGCAATGTGCGCATCCAGTCGTCGTTCGCGCTGGCGGACAATCTGCGCCTGACGGTCGATCCGTCCTATCAGTACGTGCTGGCGAACGGCGGCTCGGGCAACGCGCTGTTCTGGGAGAACGACGGACGTCTGCGCGGCGCGTCGGGCGCGTCCGGCGTCGACCTGAACGGCGACGGCGATACGCTCGACCAGATCCGCCTCAACTCGACCAGCAACACCAATACGCATCGCTGGGGCGTCACCTCGTCGCTGATCTGGGACATCGACGAGAACCAGACGCTGCGCCTCGCCTATACGCTGGACTACGGTCTGCATCGTCAGACCGGCCAGGTCGGCTTCCTGAAAGCGGACGGCACGCAGATCAATCCGTTCGCCGGCATGCACGGCCCGACGGTTACCTCCGCTGACGGCGTGGCGCTGCGCAGCCGCGATCGCCGCTCGATCGCCAAGCTGAACCAGATCGCGCTCAGCTATACGGGCCGCTTCGTGGACGACCGCCTGCGCGTCAATCTCGGCCTGCGCGCGCCGTTCTTCGAGCGTGAACTGAATCAGTTCTGCTATACGCAGGCCGACTCGGCGACCGTTTTGTGCACGACGGAGCCTGTCGCCACGACGCTGCCCAATGGCAACGTCCGGTTCGCCTCGCTCACGGCGGCCAACCAAGTCTATATCACCCCGTTCTCGGGCATCATTCGCAAGTATGACGCGGTGCTGCCGAATGTCGGCGTCAGCTATGAGGTCGCCGAAAACCACACGGTCTATGCCAGCTACGCCAAGAGCCTGTCGGCGCCGCGCACCGACAATCTCTACACCGCCCGCAATATCGGCGGCACGGTGACGCTGGTCGACTCCGAGCCCGAGACGACCAACTCGTTCGACCTCGGCTATCGCTACCAGGGCGACGATCTGATCGTCTCGGCGGCGGTTTGGATGACCAAGTACGACAACCGTATCGTCAGCGCCTATGACGAGGATCTCGGCTTCTCGACCTTCCGGAATCTCGGTTCGGTCGATATGCGCGGCATCGACCTGGAAGCGGCGTGGACTGCGGCGGAAGGCCTGACCTTCTACGGTTCGGTTTCGTATCTCGACAGCGAAGTCAAAGATAACGTTCCGCTGTCCGCCACGACGGCCCTGCCGACGGCCGGCAAGCAGCTGGTCGAAACGCCCGACTGGACGGTCGGTCTGCGCGCCCAGTACGAGGTGGATGGCTGGGTCTTCGGTCTGCAGGGCAAGTACACCGGCGAGCGCTGGGTTTCCGACGTGAACGATCAGAAGACCGACTCGTACACGGTGGTCGATCTCGACATTCGCTACGACCTCACCAATGTCGGCGTCGACAACGCCTACGCCCAGCTGAACGTGATCAACCTGTTCGACGAGCGTTATCTCGGCAGCTACTCGTCGGTGACGAATGCGTTCCCGGTTAATGTCGGTGCTCCGACGCTCCGCAGCGGTTCGAACGCCTTCTTCAGCATCGGCGCGCCGCGCACGGTGCAGTTCGCGATCGGCCTGCAGTTCTGATCGGTTCGATCATATTCTGAGTTGAGATCAGGGCGGCCTTCGGGCCGCCCTTTTCGTTTGGCGGATGGGATCGTCGCCGGCTGCGTTTATCGGCCGGTCATCATCGTCGTCTGACTGGGTTGAGCGATGCGGCTTGTCGGGCGGGGTGAGCGATGCGCCCCGTGGCGGCGCACGGCAGGGACGGCGTTGGGCCTCGCCATGGATCGCCGGAGCGAGCCCGGCGCTGACAAACAGGCGGGGATGGGCGAGGGGCGCGCGCCAGCAGCCGTTCTGCGCCTTCAGCGATCAGGCACGACGCGACGACTGGCCTGCTTGTGCTTGTGCGAGACTGTGCGCGTGCCGCGCAGGCGTCTTGCCCAGTGCTTTCGGCCTTTGCATCCCGCAGCCTGCATCGCTGGTGCGGCGCAAAGCCGGAGATCATCTGCATGGATGATCGCGAGGCCTCGCAGCGCCGTTGGCGATGACGGGCGCCGGGGCCGCCGCGCGGTCCGGCAACGGGTGAGGCGTAGAGCCTCGGGCCGGCCTGCGGCCGTCGGTGGACGACAGATGTGGCCGGTGCGGCGGCTATTGGCCGATGGCGGGCGGCCGGGGCGTCGTCAGGCCTGGCGGCTCAGCCTGGC
>CAZBPO010000061.1:0-7114 GCA_964493795.1 uncultured Flavobacteriaceae bacterium | reverse complement strand
GTGGCCGACCCGACGAGCGCGAGCCCGAACACGGTGAGCGCGAAGAAGGGCGAGTACCAGGCCTCGTCCCAGATCGCGACGGCGACCGCGCAGACCGCGACCAGCAGTTCCGCCGCGCCGCTGTGGCCCTTGGTGGGCCGCGCCTTGTCGAGCGCGGCCTCGCGGCCCTTGGGCGTGCGCACGAAGGCCGATTGCTTGCCGCGCACCGCTTCCAGGATCGAACGCGTGTTCGATAGGGTGAGGCCGCCGTTCAGCGCCAGCATGGTGAAGAACGCGAAGAGCGTCTTGAACTGGAATTTGCGCTTGAGCGCCCACTGGCCGGTCATCGCCATGGTGAAGACGGCGAAGCCGCCGAACACGGTGGAGAACACGCCGACGAAGAAGATGCCCCAGGGCTGGCTGGACGTCATGACCATCGCCGTCAGTGCGGCGAACAGGGCGACCGCGCCCGCCGGGTAGGCCCAGCTCTGGAAGAGCTGGAAGGTCATGGCGAATTTCTGGAGGAAGGTGAGGTTGGGCGAACGATAGACCTGAGGCAGCAGCTTGAGCGCCACCTGGGTGAAGCCCTTGGTCCAGCGGAACTGCTGCTGGCGCCAGGCCGGCACGTTGTCGGGCAACTCGCCGGGGACGGCGATGGAGGGCATGAAGCCGGTCTTCCAGCCGCGCATGGCGGCGCGGATCGCCAGGTCGATATCCTCGGTGAGCGTATCGCCTTCCCAGCCGCCGGCGTCGTCGATCGCCTGACGCCGCCAGATGCCGCCCGTGCCGTTGAACGGCATGAACAGGCCCGCCGCGTTGCGCGCGCCCTGCTCGATCGCGAAATGCGCGTCGAGCATGAGGGCCTGGGCGCGGGTCAGCAGGTTCACATCCTTGTTCAGATGCTCCCAGCGGGTCTGGATATAGGCGAAGTTCGGATTGGCGACGAGCGCGGGAATGGTGCGCTTGAGGATATCGGGCGGCGGGATGAAGTCGGCGTCGAAGATGGCGACGAACTCGCTGTCGTCCAGTTCGAGGCCGTTCTTGAGCGCGCCGGCCTTGAAGCCTTCGCGGTTGGTGCGGTGGATCACCTCGGCGTCGATGCCGCGGGCGCGGATTTCCTGCACCTTGGCGCGGGCGATCTCGGTGGTGCCGTCGATGGAGTCGTCGAGCAGCTGGATGCGAAGACGGTCGTGCGGCCAGTCGAAGGCGGCCGCCGCCTCAAGCGCGCGGGCGACGACTTCCGGCTCGTTGAAGGTCGGCAGCTGTACCAGCACGCGCGGCAGTTCGGCCGGCATCGGCGCGGCATCAAGCTGGGCCTGGAGCTTCTCGCCCTTGGTGCGGTGGATCAGGAAGGTGGCCGTCAGGACGAGGAGATGCGTGCCCAGCGCGCAGACGACGACCAGCGCCGCGACGAAGGCGATCCACGCGGCCAGAACGAAAACATCAGTCACCTGCGACCAGATCGCGGAGCCCGCGCCCAGTTGCGTCAACATCAGTTGCGACATGAAAATAAGGTCCCCCGGCGCTCCGCCAGCTTTGGGGTGCGCCACCATCCGATCACTGCGCCGCAAAATGACTTTACGCTCACGCAAACACAAGCCCGAAGCCGTGCTATTCGCGCGGCCGTGGCGGCGCGGTTCCAAGCGAGTCCGGGCCCTGATATGCCCGATGCGGCAGGAGGCGCGACGGAATGGATATCGAGGTAAACCGGGTCGGCGATGGAACTTTGAGGCTGGTCTATGACGACACGCCGCCGCCGGGGCCGGCTTCCGGGCCGCCCGTCCTGCTGATCCACGGCTTTGCCTCCAGCCGCCGGACCAACTGGGTCTCGACCGGCTGGATGCGGGTTTTCGCTGAGGCGGGCAGGCGGGTGATCGCCTTCGACCATCGCGGACACGGCCAGAGCGAAGCCAGCCACGACCCCGCCGACTATGACGAGGGCTTGATGGCGTCCGATTGCGCCGCCATTCTGGCCGCCTGCGGCGTGCGGCAGGCCGATGTCGTCGGCTATTCCATGGGCGCGATGGTGGCGATCCGCCTGTTGATGGACCGGCCGGACTGCGTCGGCCGGGCGGTGCTGGCGGGGCTGGGCGAGAACTATCTGACCAAGCCGGACTTCTCCGACGAGGTGCCGGCGGCTTTGCTGGCCGACGATCCGGCGACGGTCACCAATCGGGCCGCCCTGACGTTCCGCACCTTCGCCGATCAGCAGAAGGCGGACAGGGCGGCGCTGGCCGCCTGTTGGCGGCGGCCGCGCACGGCGTTCGACGCCGACGCGCTGGGGCGCATTCAGCGGCCCGTCCTGGTGATCTGCGGCGAACGTGACGCCGTGACGGGGCCGCCCGACAGGCTGGCGGCGGCGATCCCCGGCGCGGAGATGCGGCTCGTACCGGGCAAGGACCATATGAGCGCGGTCGGCGACCGCGTCACCAAGGCGGAGGTCGCGGCGTTCCTGGCCAAATGAAAAGGCCCGGGACGATCCCGGGCCTTTCGACGTCCGCGCGTGCGACGGATCAGAAGTTGAACGTCACCGAGCCGACGATCTTGTCCTTGCCGTACACGTCGCTGTCGGTGCCGACATAGCGCAGATCGAGATCGAGGATGCCGTAGGTCAGCGTCGCGCCGATGTCGTAGTAGAAGTAGTCGCTGGGCGAATAGAAATCGTCGTCATACGACTGGTAGCCGAGGTTGGCGCTGACGCTCAGCCATTCCGTCGCGGCGTAGGTGCCGTTAAGCGCGAGCCATACCGACGTGCCGGTCTCGTCGAAATTGTCCGGGGAGATGGCGATGCTGACGCCGACGGAGAAGTCTTCGGTGACGCTGTGCGTGATGCCGGCCCCGATCTCGAAATAGTTGTAGCTCGCCCCGCCCGGCTGGTTCGGGTAGGTGTAGTAGGAGAGGCTGACATCGTAGGTCGTCGCGTCGTCGATCGCGCCGCCATAGCCGATCACGTAGTCGATCTCGAAATCGGATTCGAAGTCGCCGAACTCCGAGAAATCGATGTTCGAGCCCCAGACGCCGAAATAGAAGCCGCTGTCATGGCCGATGGTGACGCCGGCCTGCAGCGCACCGTCGCCGCCGGTCTGCGAAATGCCGCGGAAAACGTAGTCGCTGACGATCGAGACCGAGCCCGAAATGTCCCAGGGCGACTCCTGCGCCACCGCCGGAGCCGCGCCGAACGCCGCCAAGCAGGCAGCCGACAAGAGTATCTTCTTCATTTCCTCACCTCTGATTGGCGCCACAGCACCGACCCCGGGCCCCTGGCGGACTTTCTTTTCAATGACGCCGACATCCTTAACCAGAGGTTACGCCCCGGAGGCAGCCTCAAGTCACAGACTCGGCGACGGGATTGATCCCAACGATGAAACAGTCCGGTTTTCCGCGCCGGATGACAACCGAGCGAGCCGCGAAATCTGTGGCACTTGCGTAACAGGCGGCATCCAGAGCGCCACATTCGACGCGACTGTGATCGCTGCGCCTGCCTGGCGCTCACGAAAAAGGCCCGGCGCGAGGCCGGGCCTTTCCACAGTCTGTGAGCTCGAGGTCTAGAAGTCGAAGGTGATCGAGAACACCACTTCCTCATCGGCCGAGCTGATGTCGGTGCCGATGTAGCGCAGATCGAACGTGATGTTCTGATACGACGCCGACAGGCCGATGTCGTAGTGCAGGTAGTCGGTCCCGCCGTAGTCCTCGTCGACCCACTGATACCCCAGGTTGCCCGAGGCCGAGAGCCACTCGCCGAGCGGCACCGAAAGGCTGCCGCCCAGCCAGAACGCGTCGCCGGTGCCGCCGAAGAAGTCCGGCGAATAGGCGACCGAGACGCCGATGGCGGCGGGGCCGAAATCATGTTCGATGCCGGCGATGAACTCGACGAATTCGTAGTCCCAGCTGCCCGGCGTGCCGGGATAGCCGTAATAGGTGACGTTCAGGTCGAACGTGGTGTTCTCGCCCAGCGAACCGCTATAGCCGATGAACGGATCCAGCTCGAGTTCGCTTTCGCCATCGCCGAAGTCGATGCTGGAGCCCCAGAAGCCGGCATAGAAGCCGCCCGAGTGAGCCACAGTGACGCCAGCCTGAAGGGCAGGATCATTGCTCGACTGCGTGACGCCGCGGAACATGTAGTTGCTCGTCACGGTGACCGAACCCGAGACCGACCACGGGCTTTCTTCCTCTGCGTAGGCCATGCCGCCGCACAGGGTCGCCGCGCAGGCGCCGGCCAACAGAATCTTCTTCATCGCTTCCCTCTCTCGCCGCTCTCCGTCCCGCGGGAGCGGCTTTCTCGCCCAAATGCACCGTCGGCCGGTGCGACCTACTGCAATGCAGCAACGGGGCGAGTTTTTGAGGGAGAATCAGAACATGCAATTGCTGCGGCGCAGAAAAGCGTGTCGTTTCCGCGACAGTTGTGCCCTAATTTTGGACTTATGGGAGTTATGCCTCAAATTTAGGCACATACTGCTCAACGCGGTTTCAGGGGTGTCATCGAAAGGTGCAGGCCGGCATCCACGATCAGGAACTCGCCGGTGATGTGCTGCGCCCCCTCGGCGCAGAAGAAGACAATCGATTCGGCGACGTCTTCGGGCATGCCGGCGCGGCGTAGCGGCGTTCCCCTGATCTGGCCGGCGACCATCTTGTCATGGGCCTCCTGGCCCAGCGCGTCCTTGAACCAGCGGGTGCCGACGAAGCCGGGGCAGACCGCATTGACGCGGATTTCGGGGGCCAGCGCCCGCGCAAGGTCGACCGTCATCGTGTTCATGGCGCCCTTCGAGGCGGCATAGGCGACCGATGAGCCTATCCCCGTGACGCCGGCGATCGACGAGACGTTCACCACCGCGCCATAGCCTTGCGCCTTCATGGCGGGCGCGCAGGCCCGGATCATCTGGAACGCGCCCACCACGTTCGTGCGGTAGATCCGCAGCCAGTCGTCGGCGTCGAGCCCTTCAAGATCGGCGTGATCGACGATCTTCGTCGTGCCGGCATTGTTGACGAGGATGTCGATGCGGCCGAATGCGTCCTGGGCGGCCTTCGCCATCCGGCGGCAATCGGCGTCGTCTGAAATATCGGCCTGGACCAGAAGCGATTGCGCCCCGATCCGCTGGATGGCGGCCTGGGTTTCCTCGGCTTCGGCCCGGCTTTTGGTGTAGTTCACGACGACGCTGGCACCGCGCTGCGCCAGCTTGACCGCCACCGCCGCGCCGATGCCGGTCGCAGAGCCCGTGACGATCGCCGCCTTGCCGTCGAGCCGCATGTAAGCCTCGGTCATTTTCCGCCCTTTCTGAAGTTCGGCACCATGCCGGAACTCGTGCGTTTATCGGTTGCGCCTCCGCAAAACGCGGCGGCGGTCGTTTGCATGACACAGCCAGGATAGATCAATGGACACGGTCGCATTCGAGACATTCCTGATCCAGTCGACGGATTGGGTCGTGAAGGCCGTGCCGAACCTGCTGGCGGCGCTGTTGCTGCTGGTGGTGGGGTATCTGGCGGCGGGCTGGGTTTCGCGGATGGTGGCGCGGCTTCTGGCCCTGCGCCCGCATATCGACCAGACGCTGACGCCGGTGATCGCCACGATCCTGAGAAGCGCGATCCTGATCGTCACGCTGATCGCCGTGATGGGGCAGCTCGGCATCCAGATCGCCTCGGTGCTGGCGGTGCTGGGCGCGGCCGGTCTGGCGATCGGCCTGGCCTTGCAGGGCACGCTTTCGAACATCGCCGCCGGGATCATGTTGTTGTGGCTGAGACCGTTCCGCGCCGGCGAGGGGATCGAGACCAAGGATACGGCCGGCACGGTGACCGAGATCGGCCTGTTCGCGACGACGGTGCGGACGGCGGACGGGTCGTATCACTTCGTGCCGAACTCCTCGCTATGGAACACGCCGATCCGCAATACGACGCGCAATCCCACGCGCCGGGTCGAGGTGGTGATCGGGATCGACTATGGCGACGACATTTCGCGGGCGCGCGACGTTTTGCTGGCGCTCATGAACGAGGACGCGCGCGTGCTGCGCCTGCCGGAGCCGGCGGTCGTCGTTTCGGGGCTGACCGACAAGGCGGTGAACCTGACGCTGCGCTGCTGGACCAGCTCGGCCGATCATGGCCGCGTCACGGCGGACCTGACGGAACGGGCCAAGATAAGCCTGGATCGCGCGGGCCTTTACGCGCCGTATCCGCGCCATGTGGTGCGCGTCGACGATGCACCGACGGAATTGGAGCCGTCTCCCGTTTGATCCTGCAGCGATGCGGGAGTGATCAGGAGAGAATGTCGATGAAGAAGATTTATGTCGCCGCCGCCGCGCTGTTGCTCGCCGTGCCCGCGATCGCGATCGCCCACGAGGGCGGCAAGCACGGCCATCATGGCAAGCGCGGCGCGCATTTCGAGCGCCTCGACGCCGACAAGGACGGCAAGGTTTCGGCCGAGGAGGCCGGCGCGATTTCGGCCAGGGCCTTCCAGCGCGCCGACAAGAACGGCGACGGCGTCATCACGCCGGACGAGGCGCCGCGCCTGTTCGAGCGCATCGACGCCAATGACGACGGCCAGATCACCGCCGAGGAGCTGGCCGCTGTGTGGTCTGCGCGGTACATGCGCGCCGATGCCGATGGCGACGGCGTCGTCACCAAGGAAGAAGCCGCCGCGGCGCGCGAAAAGATGAAGGCCGAGCGCGGCGAGCGCCGGGGCAAGCGCGAGCGCACGCCGCCCGCGGAAACGCCGGCGCCCAAGCCCGATACGCCCTGACCGAGCGACGTTCGTGTCCGGGCCGGAGCGCGCGAACCGCTCCGGCCCGGCGGGCTTCGTAGAACCGACACGCTATCGCGCTGGCGCCGCCGCGATCCCTCGCTATGGTGCGCGGGATGAGAATCGTGCTCGTGCGACATGGACGCCCCGCGATGGGCCGCAGCCGATGGATCGGCCACGCCGCCTTCGCGCGCTTCATCGACGATTATCAGGCCGCCGGGATCGAGGCCGACCCTCCGCCGCCCGGTGACCCGGACGGCGTGTCGCCCTCCGGCGTGTCCGTAGGGTGGGGCGCATGGCACCAGCAGGACCCTGGCGAGCGGCCGCGGCAGCGGCAGGACTGCTCAGCGACGACGGCACCCCGCGCCCGACGATCTTCGCCGAGATGTCAGCCCTCGCAGCAGCGAC
>CAZBPO010000060.1:12235-13106 GCA_964493795.1 uncultured Flavobacteriaceae bacterium | reverse complement strand
CGGGCAGGGCCGCAACGCCAAAACCGGCACCCGCGTGCGCGCCGGCCTGCACGTGGAGAACGTGCTGAAGGTCGAGGCCAAGGGCATCGCCCAGGACGCGAAAGAGACCATCCTGTCGCTGCTGGCCGTGACGTTCGAGGGCGATGCGGACAGCGGCGGCGCGCTGACCCTCAACTTCTCCGCCGGCAAGGCGCTACGCCTCACGGTGGAGGCGCTGGACGTGACGCTGGACGACCTGTCGGAAGCTTGGGCCGCCAAGGGCCGGCCGGGGCACGGCGAAGCCTGACCCAACGGGTCAGTTTTTGATTCGACAAAGATAATCCATTGGATTAGTGTCGGGCATGTCGTCCGAGCCTTTTCTCACGGTCGTTGAGACGCCGGCTTTCCTGTCCGCCGCCCGCAAATTGCTGAGTGATGACGAGCGGACGCTTCTGGTCGGCTATCTGGCGGCGGAGCCGATGGCGGGCGATCTGGTGCAGGGCACGGGCGGGGTCCGCAAGCTGCGTTGGGCGTTGGATGGTCGTGGGAAAAGCGGTGGCGCGCGCGTGATCTACTTCTACCACGACAAGGGCATGCCGCTGTTTCTCCTGACCGCTTACGCGAAGAACGTGCGGGCGAATATCAGCCCTGCGGAGCGCAACGCGATGAAGGCTCTGACGATGCAGTTGGTGAATGCGTTTGGAGGCAAGTGACATGGGCAAGGTAGCCGACGACATCAAGCGTGGACTGGAAGAGGCGCTGGCCTATGCCGAGGGCAGGGCGGACGTGGCGCTCTATGGCGTGCACGTGCCCGAAACCATCGACGTGAAGGCGATCCGGACGGGCCTCAACATGTCGCAGCAGGAATTCGCTGGACGTTTCGGTTTTTCGG
>CAZBPO010000060.1:9849-12225 GCA_964493795.1 uncultured Flavobacteriaceae bacterium | reverse complement strand
TTTCGGTCAACACGCTGCGCCACTGGGAACAGGGCACCCGCACGCCCGAAGGCCCCGCCCGCGCCTATCTCCGCGTCATCGAACGCGCGCCCAAGGCCGTGCAGAAAGCGCTGAAGGCGGCTTGAATATGCGCTGGCCGTCATGCTTGGCCACCATGTTCGGCGCGCGTTCATAGGAAGACCGAGTGGGCGGCAGTCTTGCCCCCTCACCACCACTCCCAATGCCACGGCTCGTCGATCTTGGGGTTTTCGCGGAAGCCGTAGTTTCCGGCTGAGGCGGTGAGCCAGGCGTAGAACCAGCTGGCGCGCCAGGGTTCGCGCTGGGTGCGGTCGGCTTTCAGCCAGACGCCCTGTTCGGTGGTCTGGAAATCCACCGCCTTGCCCGAATTGTGCAGCGAATAGCCGGGCGCGGCCAGGTGATGGCGCATGAATTCGGTCATGTGCATCACCGCCTCGTCGCCCATCGGGCCGCCGGGCAGGGCGGTGCGGGCTTCCAGCGTTTCGGCGTAGTAGGAGGGGAAGTTGCGCTGCCACAGTGCGAACTGGCGGCTGGCGGGGCGATAGGCGCTTAAAGCCGACGGGGCCTCGACGCGCTTCACCGCCGGGTCTTTCCTTTTCCGCGCCGCCTTCAGATCGTCGCGCGCCGCCGCCAGCAGGGCGGCGCAGGCCTCGGCCGCCTCGGCCAGCATCAGCACGTCGCGCTCAACCGCTTTCAGCCGGGCGCGGGGAATGTCGCCGGTGAACGGCCCCCGCGTGCCGGCGCGCGCCAGATGCGCGGCATAGACCCGGCGCATGAAGTCGAGCTCTTCAGGCCGCGCGCCCGGCCATGTCAGGTCGGACGGCAGCAGGCCGGGCAGGGCATGGGCGGGCGGCTGCGTCGCCGCGAAGCCCGGCTTGAGGGCCGCGAGGGCGAGCGAGGATGCGATCAGCGCGCGGCGGGTCAGCATGGGCGGCAGTAGGGGGCAAGTGGCGGCGCCGCGCAATGCGTCCTTCGGGACGGCGGCTGCGCCGCCTCCTCAGGATGAGGAAGATCGGCGCTGACGGTATCCCGACCGCCGCGCCACACCGTCCGCGCTCATCCTGAGGAGGTCGCGTCAGCGCCCGTTCCGAAGGATGCGCCCTCACCCCGCCGGCACGGGGCGGCGTAACGTCAGGGCGAACCGCCCATTGATCCCGCGCCGTTCGCGAGGCATGTCACGGCCATGCCCCACAGGCTTTCCACCAGCGACCCCGGATTCGCGGCGGCCTTCGACGCCCTGCTCGCGCTGAAACGCGAGGAGGAGGAAGACGTCGACGCCGCCGTCGCCGCGATCATCGCGGATGTACGGGCGCGTGGCGATGCGGCGGTGCTGGACTATACCGCGCGCTGGGACCGCCTGACGCTGACCGCAGACCGGTTGCGCCTCAGCGAGGCCGAGATCGACGCGGTGGCGGCGCAGGCCGAGCCGGCGGCGCTGGAGGCGCTGAACGTGGCGGCCGCGCGCATCCGCGCCTTCCACGAGCGCCAGCTGCCCCAGGCGCTGTCCTATACCGACGATCAGGGCGTCGGCCTTGGCGCGCGCTGGACGCCGGTGCAGGCGGCGGGCCTGTATGTGCCGGGCGGCACGGCCGCCTATCCCAGCTCGGTTCTGATGAACGCCATTCCGGCCTCGGTGGCGGGCGTGAAGCGCCTGGCCATGGCGGTGCCGACGCCGGACGGGGTGATGAACCCGCTGGTCTTCGCCGCCGCGCGTCTGGCCGGGGTCACCGAAATCTATCGCATGGGCGGGGCGCAGGCCGTGGCGGCGCTGGCCTATGGCACGAACACCATCCGCCCGGTCGACAAGATCACCGGCCCCGGCAACGCCTATGTCGCCGCCGCCAAGCGCCGCGTCTTCGGCCAGGTCGGCATCGACATGATCGCCGGGCCGTCCGAGATCCTGGTGGTGGCCGATGGCGCGAACGATCCGGCCTGGATCGCCGCCGACCTGCTGAGCCAGGCCGAGCACGACCCGTCGGCCCAGTCGATCCTCATCACCGACGATGCGGCCTTCGCCGAGGCGGTGGCCCGCGCGGTGGAGGGCGAGCTGGCCGGGGCGCTGCGCGAAGGCACGGCGCGCGCCAGCTGGGAGGCCAATGGGGCGATCATCGTGACGCGCGATCTGGCCGAGGCCGCGCCGCTGGTGGACGCCATCGCGCCGGAGCATCTGGAGCTGGCGGTCGCTGACCCTGATGCGCTGGCCGCCCAGGTGTCGAACGCCGGGGCGATCTTCCTGGGCCGCTATACGCCCGAGGCGATCGGCGACTATGTAGCCGGGCCGAACCATGTGCTGCCGACCTCGCGCACCGCGCGCTTCGCCTCGGGCCTCAGCGTGCTGGATTTCATGAAGCGCACGAC
>CAZBPO010000060.1:0-9839 GCA_964493795.1 uncultured Flavobacteriaceae bacterium | reverse complement strand
TTTCCGCCTGATCGACATCGAGCTGGACGAGACCAGCATCCAGGCGCGCGGCGCCGACGTGGAGCACGAGCGCCGGGTCGCGATCTTCGACCTGCTGGAATGCAACGTGTTCCGCCCGATCCAGTCGCCGGGCGGGCCCTATGTGCTGAGGCTGGCGCTGGAGGACGGGCGGCTGGTCTTCGACGTGCTGACCGAGGCGCGCGCGCCCCATGGCCGGGTGATCCTGTCGCTGACCCCATTCCGCAAGATTATCAAGGACTACTTCATGATCTGCGACAGCTATTACGAGGCGATCCGCTCGGCCCCGCCGGCCCAGATCGAGGCCATCGATATGGGACGCCGCGGCCTGCACAACGAAGGCTCGGATGTGCTGCGCGAGCGGCTGAAAGAGAAGATCGAGCTGGATCACGACACCTCGCGCCGGCTTTTCACCCTTATCTGCGCGCTGCACGCCCGCGACGACCCCGGGCGGACATGAAAGGACCCAACGGCGAAGACCTGCCCGATGCCGTGCTCTTCGCCTGCACTTTCAACGCCGTGAGATCGCCCATGGCGGCCGCCATCATGCGCCACCTTTATGGCCGCCACGCCTATGTGGAATCGGCCGGCGTGAAGGCTGGCGAGCTGGACCCGCTGGCCGTCGAGGCGCTGGCCGAGATCGGCATCGACATCAAGGCCCACCGGCCCAAGACCTTCGCCGAGCTCGAGGATTCCTCGTTCGACCTGATCGTCTCGCTGTCGCCCGAGGCGCACCACCAGGCGCTGGAGTTCACCAGGGTGATGGCGGTGGAGGCGGAATACTGGCCCACCATGGACCCGACCGCCCATGAAGGCAGCCGCGCGCAGCGGCTGGACGTCTATCGCGGCGTGCGCGACGCGCTGCTGCGGAAGATCAAGGCGCGCTTCGCGGCGCACTGAGCGCGGCGCACAACCCTTGATCTTCAAGCCATTTCCTGTCATTCCGCCCGCCTCGCGCGGCCCGGCCGCGGCAAGAGGTCCCGGTGAGGAATGGCTAAAGAAGAACTGCTCGAGTTTCCCGGCACGGTGCTGGAACTGCTGCCGAACGCGACGTTCCGCGTGAAGCTGGAGAACGATCACATCCTGATCGCCCACACGGCCGGCAAGATGCGCAAGAACCGCATCCGCGTGCTGGCCGGCGACAAGGTGCTGGTCGCCATGACGCCCTATGATCTCACCAAGGGCCGCATCATCTTCCGCTTCAAGTGAGCGCCGGAAAACTGCGCCTCATTCTGGCGAGCGCCAGCCCTCGTCGCCTCGCCCTGCTCGGTTCGATCGGCATAACGCCCGACGCCGTCCTGCCCGCCGACATCGACGAAACGCCTCTGAAGGCCGAACTGCCGCGTCCCTATGCCGCGCGTGTGGCGCTGGCCAAGGCCGCCGCCGTCGAGGCCGGGGCCGGCGATCTGGTGCTGGCCGCCGACACGGTGGTCGCCTGTGGCCGGCGCATCCTGCCCAAGGCCGACAGCGCGACCGAGGTGAAGGCGTGTCTGACCCTGCTGTCGGGCCGCCGTCATCTGGTGCACACCGCCCTCGCGGCCCGGCTTGGGGCCGGAAAACCGCGGCTGCGCATCGTCACCACGCGGGTCTCGTTCAAACGGCTGACGCGCGACGAGATCGAGGCCTATGCCGCCTCGGGCGAGGGCGTCGGCAAGGCCGGCGGCTATGCCATTCAAGGCCACGCGGCCGCCTTCATCCCGGCGATCAACGGCTCGTACGGGGCTGTCGTCGGATTGCCCCTGACCGAAACCCTCGCTCTCATTACGGGCTTGGGTTTCCGCGCCACACGTGTAGGCTGTGACGTAAGGGAAACACGTTAATATCGAGTCTGGCCTGAATGGCGAATGAGGTTCTGATCAACGTCGGTGCGGGGGAAACCCGCATCGCCGTCACCGGCGATGGCCGGCTTGAGGAAATCTATATCGAGCGCACCGCCGGCATGGCGGACGGCGAAGGCGGGGGCCGCGCCGGGCATTCGGTGCTGAGCAATATCGTGCTGGGCCGCGTCCAGCGCGTGCTGCCCGCCATGCAGGCCGCGTTCATCGATATCGGGCTGGAGAGGGCCGGGTTCCTGGGCGCCAAGGAGGCGCGCTGTCTGGCCGATCTGCCGGGCTTCGGCGAAGGGCTGCCGCCTATCACCGACTGCGTCCGCGAGGGCGAGGCGATCCTGACCCAGGTGATCAAGGACCCGATCGGCGACAAGGGTGCGCGGCTTTCCGCCAACGTCACCATCGCCGGACGGCTGCTGATCCTGGTGCCCAACCAGCGCGGCGTGGCGATGTCGCGGCGCATCGAGGATGAGGCCGAGCGCGAGCGGCTGACGCGAATCGTCTCGAGCTTCGAGGGCGCGCCCGGAACCTGGCCCAAGGCCGGCTATATCGTGCGCACCGTCGCCATCGGGGCGGGCGAGGCGGAACTGCGCGAGGACGCCGAACGGCTGGCTGTCGCATGGGCCGAGCTTGAGGCCCGGCGCAAGACCGCCAAGGTGCCATCGACCCTGTTCTGCGATCTCGACCCGGTGGCGCGCGCGCTGCGCGACTGCGTGGGGCTGGAGACCGATGCGGTGATCATCGACGACCAGTCGGCGCTGGACGAGGCGCGCGCCTACTGCGCCGAGGCGATGCCCGAGGTGCTGCCCAAGCTGCACCTCTATGACGGCGGCGATCTGTTCGAGGCCAAGGGCGTCGAGGCGGAGCTGGAGGCGCTGTTGCATCCGCGCGTGGCGCTCAGCAGCGGCGGCTGGATCACCATCGAAGGCACCGAGGCGCTGGTCGCCATCGACGTGAACTCGGGCAGCTTCACCGCCTCGTCGGGGCTGGAGGAGACCAGCTTCCGCATCAACCAGGACGCCGCCGCCGAAATCGGCCGCCAGCTGCGTCTGCGGGCCATTGGCGGGCTGGTGGTGATCGACTTCATCCACCAGTCCGACCCCGAGAATGTCGCCAGGGTGCTGCAAACGCTGGCGCTGAGCCTCGGCAAGGACCGGGTGCCGACGCAGATTTCGCCGATGTCGGAATTCGGTCTGGTGGAGCTGACGCGCAAGCGCGTGCGCGATCCGATCTCGCGCTTCCTGACCGAGCCGGTGCGCGGGCTTTTGTCAGGCGGGCGGGTGAAGACCATCGCCACGGTCGCCAACGAGTTCCTGCGCCGCATCGAGGCCGAAGCGCGGGCCAATCCGGGCCGCACCATGAACTGCGCCGCGCACCCGGCCGTCGCAGCCTGGATCGGCGACGAGCCGGTGGTGCTGAAGCGGCTGCGCGAACGCATCGGATCGCGCTTCCGCATCAACGCCCGCGAAGGCTGGCCGCGCGACCGTTTCGAGGTGTCTGCGGAGCCGGCGCGCGCCGCCGTGCCGGCCGCGCAATGACGGCGGCTTCCGTGTGCGCGATTTGCGGTAAGCCGCAGGTCGTGAAGTTCAGGCCGTTCTGTTCGGCGCGCTGCGCGGACGTCGATCTCAATCGCTGGCTGAGCGGCAGCTACGCCATTCCCGGCCGCCCGGCGGACGAGGAAGGCGACGCCGTCGAACGCGACCACCGCTCAGAGGGATGATCCTCAGGCTGGCGATTTCGGGCTATCGCAGCCTGCGCAACGTCGATCTCAATCTTGGCCGGCTGACTGTGGTGACCGGCCCGAACGGGAGCGGAAAATCGAGCCTTTACCGCGCGCTGCGCCTGCTGGTCGACGCCGCACAGGGACGCATCGTGCAGTCGCTGGCCGGCGAAGGCGGCTTCGATTCCACCCTTTGGGCCGGCCCTGAGATCGTCTCGCGCCGCATGATCAGCGGCGAAGTGCCGGTCGAGGGAACCCGCCGCAAAGGGCCGGTGGCGCTGAAGCTGGGTTTCGGCGGCGACGACTACGGCTATGCGGTCGATCTGGGCCTGCCCGCACGAGACTCCCGGAGCGCCTTCGCCCACGATCCGCAGATCAAGGCCGAGGCGTTGTGGACCGGCGAGGTTCTGGGGCGATCCAATGTCTTCGCCGAACGCAGCGGCGCCGGTGCGCGGCTGCGCGACGATGAAGGGCGCTGGCGCGAGATTCAGCGCAGCATCGCGCCGGCCGACACCATGTTGATCGCGTGCAGCGATCCGCGCGACGCGCCCGAGCTGTTGCTGCTGCGCGAGCAGATGCGCGGCTGGCGCTTCTTCGACCAGATCCGCACCGATCGCGATGCGCCCGCGCGCCGCGCCCAGATCGGCACGCATACGCCCGTTCTTGCAGGGGACGGCGCCGATCTGGCGGCGGCGGTGGAGACCATCCGCGAGATCGGCGACTGGAACGGCTTCGCCGCCGCCATCGCCGACGCGTTCCCCGGCGCGGCGGTCGATACCGATATATCGGCCGATGGCTTTACGCTGGAGATGACCCAGCAGGGTTTGCTGAGGCCGTTGAGGGCGGCCGAATTGTCGGAAGGCACGCTGCGCTACATCGCCATGGCGACCGCGCTGTTCAGCCCGCGGCCGCCGCCATTGATGGTCTTGAACGAACCGGAAGCCAATCTGCATCCCGACCTGTTGCCGGCGCTGGCGCGGCTGATCCTCGAGGCGGCCGAACGCTCGCAGCTGATCGTCATTACCCACGCCGCCGCCCTGGTCGCCGAATTGCGCGACGCCGCCGAGGTGACCCGTATCGTGCTGACCAAGCGACTGGGCGAGACCCTGGCCGAGCCGGAGCCGGCGGATACGCCGCCCTGGCGCTGGCCGTCGCGCTGACGCCGCGTCGCCCGGCCGCCAAGGCTATGCTGGACAGGCCCCGCATCGCCTTCTATAAGCCCGCCCTCCAACATCGCGCGCACGCCGCGCGGCCGGGCGCCTGGGTAGCTCAGTTGGTAGAGCAACGGACTGAAAATCCGTGTGTCGGCGGTTCGATTCCGTCCCCAGGCACCACTCAGCTTCCCCGTGACGCCCGAAACCCCTTGTTCACCCTGACGGCAGGTTGCGCCGGGCTGCGTCCGCAGCCTGTTTGACTTGTTCCGGGCATTGTTCCCTGATGGGGGAACCGCAGGCTGCGGGGCGGGTCGGGCCGCCATCCACGGACGAACGGCCCGTTGCGCCCCTTTGGGGGGAGCATGTGTCAGGTTTGTTTCAGGCCGGGTTTCGGTCTGGCTCCGGTTCATTACTGTCATTGCAGCAATCCGCGCACGCTGGCCGCCATGCGGCGCATCGAGGCCGATCTGTCGCGCCGCCAGATGATCGGCGGCATGGCGGCGGTGGTGGGCATGTTCGCGGGCTTCGGCCTGGCGCCGAAAGAGGTCCGCGCCCAGACGCCGGGCAAGCCGCTGCTGCTCACCAATCTTCGCCTGTTCGACGGCGAGGCGCTGTCGATCCGCCATGACGTCGATGTGCTGGTCAATGACGGGCGCATCGCCGCGCTGGTCGCCCGCGACCAGGGGCCGGCCGACGCCGAGCGGATCGATTGCGGCGGCCGCACCGTCATTCCGGGTCTGATCGACGCGCACTGGCACGCCACGCTTGTGGCGGTCAGCCAGGTCGTCGCGATGACGCAGGACCCCGGCTTCCTGCATCTTATGGCTGGGCGCGAGGCCGGCGCGACGCTGATGCGCGGCTTCACCACGGTGCGCGACGTCGGCGGCCCGGCCTTCGGGCTGAAGGCGGCGATCGACAGGGGCGTCGTGGCGGGGCCGCGCATCTTCCCCTCGGGCGCGATCATCTCGCAGACCTCGGGCCACGGCGATTTCCGCTTTTCCAACGCTTTGCCGATGATGCCGTCGGACCCCGCCGATTTCGCCTCGGCCCAGGGCATGTCGGCGCTGGCCGACGGCGTGCCGGAAGTCCTGCGCCGCACGCGCGAGCAGCTGATGAAGGGCGCCAGCCAGATCAAGATCACGGCGGGCGGCGGCGTCGCGTCGCAGTTCGATCCGCTGGATTCCACCCAGTTCACCGAAGCCGAGCTGCGCGCCGCCGTCGATGCGGCTGCCGACTGGAACACCTATGTCTGCGCCCATGTCTATACGCCCAAGGGCATCCAGCGATGCGTCACGGCCGGCGTGAAGTCGATCGAGCACGGGCAGCTGGCCGACGAGGACACCGTGAAGATGATGGCCGACCACGGGACGTGGTGGTCGATCCAGCCCTTCCTCGCCGATGAGGACGCCAACCAGTATTCCGACCCCAAGGCCATAGCCGGCCAGAAGATGGTCGCCGAAGGCACGGTCCGCGCCTTTGAGCTGGCGAACAAATACAAGGTCGACTGGGCCTTCGGCACCGACATCCTGTTTTCCGGCAGCGGCGAGAGCCAAGGCCGGCAGCTGGCCAAGATCGCGCGCTTCGTCTCGCCGCTGGAGGCGCTTCACCGCGCCACGGGGGCGGCGGGCAAGTTGCTGGCTATGTCGGGCCCCCGCGCGACCTATGACGGCCGCCTCGGGGTGATCGCCGAGGGCGCGCTGGCCGATCTTCTGGTGGTGGACGGCGATCCGGAGACCGACCTGGCCTGGCTGGGCGACCCCAACAATCTGCGGCTGATCATGAAGGGCGGCCGCGTCCACAAGAACAGCCTGTGAGGAGGCGGACGATGACCGCGCGATCGACACTTCTTTCCGCCGGCCTGGTCCTGGCGATCCTGGCGCCCTCTGCGGCGGCGCAGGAGCCGGCTGAGCGCGATGGCTGGAGCGGCCAGATCACGCCCTATGTCTGGGCCGCCGGCATCGGCGGCGACATCAGGCCCTTCGCCGGCGCGCCGACGATCTCGTTCGACAAGTCGTTCTCCGAGGTGCTGGAGGATTCCGACGGGGCGTTCTTCATCTCCGGCTATGCGCGGCGCGATCGCTTCGTGGTGCTTGGCGATTTCAGCTACTCGGCCAGTTCCAAGGAAGGCCTGGTGCCGCCCGGCGTGCCCGCCACGGGCAAGCTGCGGCAGACCTCGCTGACCCTGGCCGCAGGCTATCGCGCCGTCTCCGGCCCGGACTGGACGCTGGACGTGCTGGGCGGCGTGCGGGTCTGGAACCTGTCGAGCTCGGTCGAACTGTTCGGCGGGGCGATCCAGAAATCGCCCGGCGAGGACTTCGCCGATGCGATCCTGGCGCTCAGGGTGAATGTGGCGCTCGGCCCGCGCTGGTCGATGATCGTCTATGGCGATATCGGCGTGTTCGAGGTCGGCTCGCACGCCACCAGCCAGATCCTGCTGACGGTGAACTACCAGCTCAACGACAATATCTATCTGTCGGCCGGCTATCGCGAACTGAACGTCGATTATCGCGATGGCGGAACGCGGGTCGATGCGACCATGGCGGGGCCGCTTGTGGGGGCGACCTGGCGCTTCTGAGGCGCGCCGCCTTATTCGGGCCGTCTTCCATGGCCAGCATCGCCGCCGAGAGGCTCGGGGAGACGGCCTCAGGGAGGCGGCGATGAGAGGCTTGATCTTGGTTCTGGCGGCGATCTGTTTCGCCGCGCCTTCCTCGGCCATCGAGATCGCCCGCGCGCCCGACTACAAGGGCGCGTTCTCGATCGCCTACTTCCCGATCTATTGCGTCAAGGCGCCTTGCCCGCCCGGAAACTACGGCGTGACCTCGTATGACGGCCGCCGGCTCGCCACGGTCAAGACGGTGAACATCGATCCGGAGGCCGACGAGGCGCTGAGAGCGGTCTTCAGCCGCAGCAACTACTTTGAAGGCATCGCGGTGGAGGGCGATCTGTGGATCGACGCCGATAACGGCGACGTGACGGTGCGCCCCAAACGCGCCCTCCCCGGCGCCTGGAAGACCGAGACGACGCCGCCCGCCGGAATCCTCAAATCCGACCACCCCGTGACGCTTGTGGTCGTCAACAAGACGCGCGACGTGGTGCGCGGCATCCACGTCGCGCCGGCCGACGCCGATCACTGGGGGCCGGACCGGCTGAATAACAAGAACCTGGCCATCAACCAGCGCGTCGCGATCAAGCTGGAGACCGACGATTGCCTCTACGACGTGCGCATCGTTCTGGGCGACAGGCCGTCCGAGGAGATCCGCCGCCAGAACGTGTGCGAGGCGACGATGCTGGTCGCCGACCGGTCGGGCGAGATCATCGACCGCGTGAAATGACGCTCAGGGCGCCGCCCTGATCGCCAGCCCGGAGACATTCTCGCCCTCCGGGCCGTAGAGCCGCTCGATCGCGGCGCAGATGTCGTCGCGGTCGCGGTCTTTGATGCGGTCGGCGTGGTGCAGCACCCGCGCCTCGACATAATCGTAGGTCTGGGGATCGTTGATATTGATGCCCACGGTCAGCGAGATCGCGCCGACCAGCCGTTCGTTGAGCGCCCAGTCATCGCATTTCGCCGCGCCGGCGACGACCTGCGCGATATGCTCGATCGCGTTCCGCTGGCGCTCGTTCGGCGCATAGTCGGCGAGCGCCGTTCCGGCGAACAGGAAGGCGGCGGCGATCAGGCGGAGCAGAACGGTCATGTGAGCCTCTGAGGGTGCAGCCTACCAGACGCCGGTATTCGGCATCGAGAGCCAGGGTTCCTGGGGCGGCAACGGGCCTCCCTTCTGCAGCAGTTCGATCGAGATCGCATCGGGCGAGCGAACGAAAGCCATGCGCCCGTCGCGCGGCGGCCGGTTGATCGTCACCCCCCGGTCCTGCAGGCGGGCGCAGGCGGCGTAGATGTCGTCCACCTCGAAGGCGAGATGGCCGAAATTGCGCCCGCCGGCATAGGCCTCCGGGTCCCAGTTATAGGTCAGCTCGATCTCGGCCTCGGGCGTTTCCGGCGCGGACAGGAAGATGAGCGTGAAACGCCCGGCTTCGCTCTCGCGCCGCCGCCGCTCAACAAGGCCCAGCCCGTCGACGAAAAAGGCCAGCGACGCCTCGATGTCGCTGATGCGGATCATGGTGTGGAGATACTTCATGACATGAACCCCGGCGTCAGCGCGCCGGCCCTAGAGGTTTGAATCCTCGAACGCGGAATAGACCATCGTCCTGATCTCGCGCCGGATCGGATAGGTGTCGGAGGGCAGAAGCTGGGTGAGGAACACGCAGGTCAGGTCTTCCTTGGGGTCGACCCAGAAATAGGTCGAGGCGGCCCCGCCCCAGGCGAAGTCGCCAGCCGTGCCGGGAATCATCGTCGCCGCCGGGTCGAGCGTGACCGAGAAGCCGAGACCGAACCCGACGCCCGCATAGGAGACCTCGGAGAACATCGAGGTCGAGATGTCGTCCAGCGACTGGCCGCCCGGCAGGTGGTTGGAAGCCATGAGCTGAAGCGTTTTGGGACTGACGAAGCGTATGCCGTTCGCCTGTCCGCCGCCCAGCAGCATCGAGGCGAAGGCCAGATAGTCGCTGGCGGTGGAGACGAGGCCGCCGCCGCCCGAAATCAACCCGGGCGGTTTGAGATAGGAACTGGTCTCGGGATCGTCCTGCAGCGCCATGCCGCCCTTGGCAGGCTGATAGCAGGCCGCGAAGCGCTCCTGCTTTTCGGGCGGCACATGGAAGTCGGTATCGACCATGCCCAGCGGCTCGAACAGCCTCTGGCGCAGGAAGTCCTCGAACGGCATCCCGGCCAGCTTGCCGACGACATAGCCAAGCACGTCGGTGGAGACCGAGTAGTTGAAGGCGTCGCCGGGCGAGAACTCCAGCGGCAGTTTCGCCAGCCCGGCGATCATCGTGTCGAGCGTGCCGTGCTTTTCGATCTCGCCGAACTTCATCTTGCGATAGGCGGCGTCGACATTCGTGCGCTGCTGGAAGCCATAGGTCAGGCCCGAGGTATGGCGCAGCAGGTCGATCATCAGCATCGGCCGCTTGGTCGGCACGGTGCGGAAGGTTTCCATGAAGCCGCCGACATAGACCTCGAGGCCTTTCCATTCCGGGATCACCCGATGGACCGGGGTGTCGAGCGCA
>CAZBPO010000059.1:0-13184 GCA_964493795.1 uncultured Flavobacteriaceae bacterium | reverse complement strand
GCGCTTTTCCCCGCAAACGCCTATCCTGCACCGATATTCACATAGTGACGCGGCGTTTCAGCCGCCATGGGCGACAGGCCCGATCGGAGTACGACATGTTCTACCAGAATGAGCGGCTGGCGCTCTTCGTCGATGGCGCGAATCTGCATGGCGCGTCGAAATCGCTTGGTTTCGACATCGACTACAAGCGGCTGCTGACCGAGTTCTCCAAGCGCGGACGCCTGATCCGCGCGTTCTACTACACCACGCTGATGGAGAACGACGACTACTCGCCGCTGCGGCCGCTGATCGACTGGCTCGACTATAACGGCTTCACGATGGTGACGAAGCCCAGCCGCGAATACACCGACGCGCAGGGCCGCCGGCGCTTCAAGGGGTCTATCGACATCGAGCTCGCCGTCGACGCCATGGAGATGGCCGACAATGTCGATCACATCGTGATCTTCTCGGGCGATGGCGATTTCCGCAGGCTGGCCGAGGCGCTGCAACGGCGCGGCAAGCGGGTCAGCGTCGTCTCGACGCTGAAGTCGCAGCCGCCGATGATCTCCGACGACCTGCGCCGCCAGGCCGACAATTTCATCGAACTCCAGACGCTCCAGACGCTGATCCAGCGCGATCCCGCCGCGCGCGCCCACGCCGAGGAACGCCGCGAGCATCGTCAGAACCAACGCCAGCCTCAGCCCCAGCAGGCGACGACCGCCCAGACTGACACCGCGCTGGACGATCTGCTCTAGTGGCCGCGGCCCAGCCAGAAGCGCCGCGCGACTGCCCGCTCTGCCCGCGACTCGCCGCGTTTCGCGACGCCAACAAGAAGGCGTTGCCGGCCCATTTCAACGGCGCGGTGCCCTCGTTCGGGGGCGACGATGCGGAACTGCTGATCGTCGGCCTCGCGCCGGGACTTCATGGCGCGAACCGCACAGGGCGGCCGTTCACAGGTGATTACGCCGGCGACCTGCTCTACGCGACGCTCGCCGCCGTCGGACGCCTGAACGGGGTCTATGACGCGCGCCCGGATGACGGCGTCACGCTGACCCGCGCGATGATCTCAAACGCTGTGCGCTGCGTGCCGCCCCAGAACAAGCCCGAGACCGCCGAGATCAGGATCTGCAACGATTTTCTCGCCGCACGGATCGCGTCCCTGCCTCGCCTGCGCGCCATCGTCGCGCTCGGCACCATTGCGCACAACGCTACGCTGTCGGCGCTCAAGCTCAAGAAATCGGCCTACAAATTCGGCCACGGCGCGGTGCACGAACTGGACCGCTTCACGCTCTACGACAGCTATCACTGCAGCCGCTACAACACGAATACCGGGGTGCTGACGCCCGCCATGTTCCGCGCCGTGTTCGACCGCGTCGAACGCGATCTGGCCGCCTGAAACGAAACGGGCCGCATCCTGGGATGCGGCCCGTCCGTTTTTCGGTCTTTCGACCCTGTAGGAAGCTTACGCCGCCTGCAGGTTGCCGGCCGCGGACTTGCCGCGTTCCTTGACGATGTCGAACGAGACGCGCTGGCCTTCATTCAGGCTGCGCAGCCCCGCGCGCTCGACGGCGCTGATGTGAACGAACACGTCCGCACCGCCGTCTTCAGGCTGAATGAAGCCGAAACCCTTCGTGGTGTTGAACCACTTCACCGTACCAGTAGCCATATCTGTAACTGTCTCCGCATGCGCCTCGGCGCATGATAGCGATGCCCCTGCGAGACCATCCCGCCGGGGTTACAACTGAGTTGTTGGTCGTGTCGGGATGGGCAGGACGGTCAGAACCGCCGATGCGTCGCCAAAAGCGGCCTAGAGCTCGATTGCTGGCTGTTTAAACCACGCGTCACACGCGAAAGTCAAGATTTCGAATGTTACTTCGGTGACAGATGCGGTGAGGCGCCCGTCTAGGCTCCACGATAGACCCGGCAGGAACCGGACATGAGGAGAGCGAAAATGGCGAAGCGGGGGCGTTTTTTCTTTGGCCTGTTGACGGGCGTCGTCGTGACGACCGCTGCGCTAGGCGGGCTGGCCTACACGTTCCGTGGCGTGATCGCGCAGCTGAATATCGCAGGCATGCCCGACATCCCCAAGGCGCCGGCCGCCGCAGCGTCCGACACGACCCGGGCGGCGATGGTCGATGTCAAGCAGCTTGTTACGAACGATGATCGCAAGGATTTCGAGGACGCAGCCCACGGCTTCATCGCCACGCGCGCCGACCCCATCATCCGCAACGCCAGTGGCGACGTCGTCGCCGATCTGGATTCCTATGCGTTTCTGAAAGGCGATGCGCCGGATACGGCCAATCCCAGCCTGTGGCGCCACGCGCAGGTTCTGACCCAGCACGGCCTCTTCAAGGTGGCCGAGCGCATCTATCAGGTGCGCGGCTTCGACGTCTCGACCGTCAGCTTCATCGACGCCGGAGCGGGCTGGATCGTGGTCGATCCATTGACCACCGCAGAAGTCGCGAAAGCGGCGCTCGATCTGGTGAACGAGCATGCGGGCGAGAAACCTGTCATCGCCGTGATCTACTCCCATAGCCATGCCGATCACTATGGCGGGGTCGGCGGCATCATGACCGCCGACGACGCCACGTCGGGGCGCGTGAAGGTGATCGCGCCTGAAGGCTTTCTGGAGCACGCGGTGTCCGAGAACGTCATCGCAGGTCCCGCCATGTCGCGCCGCGCGCGCTATCAGTTCGGCTTTACACTGCCGCGCGGACCGGAAGGCGAAATCACCTCAGGGCTTGGGCCGGGGCTATCGCGCGGCACGATGACGCTGATCGCGCCGACCGACATCGTCAGCCGCACGGGACAGGAAATCACCATCGGCGACGTCACCATGGTGTTCCAGATCACGCCCGGCACCGAGGCCCCCTCGGAGATGAACTTCCACCTGCCGCAGTTCCGCGCGGTCTTCATGGCCGAGAACGCCAATCTGACGATGCACAACCTGCTGCCCGCGCGCGGCGCTCTGGTGCGCGACGCCAAGGCTTGGGCCGACTACCTGACGGAATCGATCCGTCTCTACGGCGATGGCAGCGACGTGATGTTCGCCGCCCACGGCGTGCCCCGCTTTGGCCAGCAGAACATCGTCACCTTCCTGAGCCAGCATCGCGACGCCTATAAATTCCTGCACGACCAGACCGTTCGGCTGATGAATGCAGGCCTGACGGGCAGCGAGATCGCCGAGGTCCTGAAGCTGCCCGACGTGCTGGCGAAGCAGTGGTACAATCGCGGCTACTACGGCACGATGAGCCACAATTCGAAGGCCATCTACCAGCGTTACATGGGCTGGTATGACGCCAACCCGGCGAATCTCAACCCGCTGCCGCCCGAGCCTGCGGCCAAGAACTACGTCGCGGCCATGGGCGGCGCGGCGGCCGTCGTGGAGCGCGCCGATGCGGCCGTTGCGGCCGGCGAGTATCGCTGGGCCGCGATGCTGCTGAACCACGTCGTCTTCGACGACCCCGCCAACATGGCCGCGCGCGACAAGCTGGCCGACATCTACAGCCAGCTCGGCTTCCAGTCGGAAGCCGGCACCTGGCGCAACATCTATTTGACCGGCGCACAGGAACTGCGGAACGACCCGCTGAAACTGCCGCCCGTCTCGCTCAGCCCCGACGTCCTGCAGGCGACGCCGACGACGATGCTGCTCGATTTCGCGGCCGTTCGCGTCAATCCGGAAAAGGCGGCGGCGCGCGCGTTCAAGATCAATATCGAGCTGACCGACCGCGACGAGCGCCATCTGGTCACCGTCGCGAACGGGGTGTTGATCCACGAACAGGGCATCGTCGATCCGGCGGCCGGCGCAACCGTGCGCATGAAGCGTCCCGACATGCTGATGACGCTGTTCGCGGGCGTTCCCGTCACCGTGCGCACCACGACCGGCGACATGTCGATCGAGGGCGACAGTGCGCTTTATGACGCGCTGGTGGACCTGATCGAGCCGCTCGACACCAACTTCAACATCGTGACGCCCTAGCCGTAACGCTGTTCAAGCCAAGGATCGCCTTCGTTGTGATAGCCCCGGACTTCCCAGAAGCCGGGGCGATCATGCTCGACGAATTCGATCCGCTTGATCCACTTGGCGCTCTTCCACAGATACCAGCGCGGGATCATCACGCGCAGCGGCCCGCCATGCTCTCGCGTGATCGGCGCGCCCTCCCAGCTATGGGCCAGCAGCACGTCCGGATCGGCGAAGACCTCAAGCGACACGTTGGTCGTATAGGTGTCGTAGCTGTGGAAGACGACGTGCTTCACCTCGGCCTTGGGCATCACCAGGTCGAGGATGGCGCGCGACGACACGCCCTTCCAGTGATTGTCATAGCGGCTCCATTGCGTGACGCAGTGCATGTCCGAAACGCTTTCGACCTGAGGCAGCGCCATAAGGCCGTCCCAGTCGAGACGGACCGGGTTCTCGACCGCGCCGTTCACGAACAGCCGCCACTGGTCGCGCGGGATGTTGGGTTGTGCGCCCAGATCGAGCACCGGCCAGTTCTTCACCTCGCGCTGGCCCGGCGGCAGCCGGTTCTTGTGCTGAAGGTCGGGCGACCCGGTCAGCAGCCGCCCTTCCCGCGCCCAGCGTTGCTTGGAGGCGATCAGCTTGTCCTTGAAGGCAGGCGTCTCGTCGTCGGCCATCTCAGCCTTTCTGGCGCAGCAGCCTCGCCTTGTCGCGCTGCCAGTCGCGCTCCTTGGTGTCGGCGCGCTTGTCGTGCAGCTTCTTGCCCTTGGCGACGCCGAGATCGATCTTGGCGATGCCACGCGGGGTGAAATAGACCTTGAGCGGGATCAGCGTCATGCCTTCACGCTCGGTCGCCCGGTGCAGCTTTTCGATCTCGCGCCGCTTGAGCAGCAGTTTCCGCACGCGCGTCGGCTCATGGTTGAAGCGATTGCCGCCGCCATATTCCGGGATATTGGCGTTGACCAGCCAGACGTCGCCGTCCTTCACCTGGGCGTAGGATTCCGCGATCGTCGCCTTGCCCGACCGCAGCGATTTCACCTCGGTGCCGGTCAGCACCATGCCGGCCTCGACGTTCTCGGTGATCGCATAGTTGAACCGCGCCTTGCGGTTCTCCGAAACGATCTTGCGTTCGTCGTCCTGTTTCTTCGCCCCCATCAGATCAACCCGGCATGCGCCATCGCCGCCGCGACACGGGCCTTCGCGCTCTCCGAGAGCTCGAGAACCGGCAGCCGCACCTCAGGGCCGCAGAGCCCCAGAAGGCTGGCGGCGTATTTCGCCGGGCCGGGGCTCGGTTCGCAGAACATGGCTTCATGCAGCGGCATGAGCCGGTCGTTGATCTCGTTCGCAGTATCCCAGGCGCCCTGAGCGGTGGCGTTCTGGAGCTGGGCGCACTGGGCCGGCGCGACGTTGGAGCTGACCGAGATGCAGCCCACCCCGCCCTGCGCGTTGTAGCCGACCGCGTTCGGGTCGTCGCCCGAGAGTTGGATGAAGTCCCGCCCGGCGAAGATGCGCGTCTGGGAGACGCGCTCGATCTTGCCGGAGGCGTCCTTGATGCCGACGACATTGGCGATCTTCGCCAGACGTCCAACCGTCTCGGGCAGGATGTCCGCGACCGTCCGTCCGGGCACGTTGTAGAGCACCAGCGGAATCGAAATGGCTTCGGCCACCGCCGCGAAATGGCGATAGAGGCCTTCCTGGCTGGGCTTGTTGTAATAGGGCACGACGCACATCGCCGCATCGCAGCCGACCTTTTCGGCGAACTGCGCCAGCTCGATCGCTTCATGCGTGGCGTTCGAGCCGGCCCCGCCCAGCACGAACGCCCGGCCGTTGGCCGTCTCGACCGTCAGTGCCAGAACCCTGCGATGTTCCTCGTGGCTGATCGTGGGCGATTCGCCTGTGGTGCCGCAGGGAACCAGCCCATGCGTGCCGTTCACGATCTGGTGTTCGACGATCCGTTTGAGGGCTACCTCGTCCACAGCGCCGCTGGCGAACGGCGTAATCAGCGCCGTCAGGGATCCCCGCAAACGTGAACGATCGAAAGTCATGGCCATTCCGGGATCGTGCCCGGCCTTTCTGGTGAAAAGAGCGCGGGAAACTACGCGCAGGTTAACGCTTTGCCAAGGAAGGGCCATGATCTTGCGGATGTGTTAACCAACGCCTGCGGGCGCTAGGCTTCCGTACCCTCAAAGACGAGATCGACGACCATGCTGCTGCGCCGTCTCCTCGCCGCTTTCGCGGTCACCGCCGCCCTCCTGGCCCCGGCTTCGGCCGCGACCAATATCAGCGCCAACGACCGGGCCACGCTGTCCGCCGCCATCAAGGCCGGCGAACAGAAGAAATGGTCCGATCTCTTCGCGCTCGCCCGCCGTGCCGAAAACCGTACCGTCGGGGCCATCGTGCGCTGGCGCTACCTGATCGACCGGGAAAGCGGCGCGTCCTTCGCCGACATCTCCAGCTTCCTCGACGCCCATCCCAGATGGCCGAACGCCGAGACGATGCAGCGCAACGCCGAGCGCGCGATGCCGTCCGACATGCCGGCCGCGCAGGTCCTCGCCTTCTTCAAGGATCGCCGCCCGGTTTCGGGCGAAGGCATGCTGATGCTCGGCGCGGCCATGCTGGCCAATGGCGACACCAACGAAGGACCGATCTGGATCCGCCGCGGCTATGTCGCGGGCAGCTTCTCGGGCTCGCGCGAGGCTCAGATCCGTGAACAATATGGCCGCTATCTACCGGCCGACGCCGACAAGCTGCGTCTCTCGGCGCTGCTGTGGCAGGATGATTTCGCCGGGGCGCAGCGCATGCTGGCCTATGTCGATTCCGGCACCCGCGCGCTCGGTACGGCGCGGCTCAAGCTGCGTTCGAACACCAAGGGCGCGCAGCAATTCATCGACGCCGTGCCCGCCGCGCTGAAAAACGATTTCGGCCTGCTCTATGACATGGGCCGCTGGTATCGCCGGTCCGAGCAATACACCACCGGCGCGCGCCTGATGGCCCGCGCCATCCGCGACCCGGCCATCCCGATGCCGCTGGACAAATGGTGGAGCGAGAAATCCGCCCATGTTCGCATGGCGATCAAGGAACGGCGCTGGAACGACGCCTATGCCGTGGCCGCCAGCGGCGGGCTTTCGGAAGGCGCCGACTTCGCGGAGTCGGAGTTCCTGGCAGGCTGGATGCAGCTGCGCTTCGTCGGCGACAACGCCCGCGCGCTGATGCATTTCGACCGGATCGCCGCGAATGTCGGCACGCCGATCAGCCTCGCTCGTGGCCATTACTGGACCGGACGCGCCCGCGAAGCCGGTGGCGATAATGCCGGCGCGGTCGTCTCTTACAAGCTCGCCGCGCGCCATCCCGAGACCTATTACGGCCAGCTCGCCATGGCCGCGCTGTCCGACAGCCCGGTCATCACCGTGGACATGAGCAGCTCGGTCAGCGCGCGCCAGATCTCCACCATGGAGCGCGACGAGCTGGTCCAGGCCATCGCCATGCTTACGGCGGTCGGCGACACCTCGCTGCTGCCGCGCTTCGTCGGCGCGCTGGGCGAGCGGCTTCAGGCGCGCGAGGACTTCGAAACCGCCGCCGCGTTGCTAATGCAGCTGAACCGCCCGTCCATGTCGGTGCGCGTCGCCAAGCGCGCGATGCAGAAGGATCTGGACGTCTTCCGCTACGCCTACCCCATCGTCCGCCTGCCGGCCTATCGCGGCAAGGGCGAGCCGCCCGATCCGGCTTTCGTGCATGCTTTGATGCGCCAGGAAAGCGAGTTCGACCCGAGCGCCCGCTCCTCGGCCGACGCGCGCGGCATCATGCAGATGCTGCCGGCGACGGCCAAGATGACCGCCAATCGTCACGGCATCCCCTATGACGTGAGCCGTCTGCTGGGCGACTGGGAGTACAATGCGACGCTGGGAATGGCCCATATGCGCGACCTGCTCAACCAGTTCGGCGGATCGTATGTGCTGGTCGCCGTCGCCTATAACGCCGGCCCCGGCCGCGCGAACCAGTGGATCAAGGAGTTCGGCGACCCGCGCAGCCCGAATGTCGACGTGGTCGACTGGGTCGAGCGGATTCCGTTCTCCGAAACGCGGAACTACGTCATGCGGCTGATCGAGAACACCAATGTGTATCGCGCCATGCTGGCAGGCGGCAGCGCCCCGCTGCAGACCGAGGCCGACCTGCTGAGCGGCTCGGGCCGCACCGACTATCAGCCCGGCCGCCGCCTCTCTGCGGAGACCCTGCGATGAACGCTTTCACCGAGCGCTTCGTCGCAGCGCCCGACGGGCTTCAGCTCTATGTGCGTGACTATGCCGGCGCGACGTCAAATAGCCCGCCCGTGCTGTGCCTCGCCGGCCTCACCCGCAACACCCGCGACTTCGACGACATCGCCGCGCATCTTGCTGCCGGCCGCCGCGTCATCGCAGCCGACATGCGCGGACGCGGGCGCTCGGCCTACGACCCGAAATGGGAGAACTATTCGATACCCGTCGAGACGGGCGACGTGCTGGCCATCCTGGCGGCGCTGTCGCTTCCCAAGGTCGTCGTGCTCGGCACCTCGCGCGGCGGCCTGCTGGCCAGCGTGCTTGCCGCGATGAAGCCCGATGTTCTGGCCGGCGTCGTGCTCAACGATGTCGGGCCTGAAATTGACCCCAAGGGCATCGCCCGCATCGCCTCGTATGTCGGCGTGACGGTCGCCCCGCCGCAGAACTGGGACGATGCCGTCACGCGCCTGAAGTCAATCAATGGCGGGCTGTTCGACATGCCCGACAGCGAATGGCTGCGCATGGCGCAGGCGACCTATCGCGAAGAGGGCGGCCGCCCGGTCCTCGACTACGACATGAAGATCGGCGACGCGACGCGCGCCCAGATGGCCCAGCCGCAGCAGTTCGATCCCTGGATGCTGTTCGGGGCCTATGCGCCGATCCCGCTGCTGGTCGTGCGCGGCGCGAATTCCGATCTTCTGTCGGCTGAGACTGTCGCGAAGATGCGCTCGATCAAGGCCGACATGAAGTCCGTCGAAATTCCGGGGCGCGGGCACGCGCCGCTGCTCAACGAGCCGGAATCGATCGCCGCCATCGACGGCTTCCTCGCCGAACTCGGCTGAGATGGACCTGCCCTTCGAGAACGGCCGGCGGCGGCGCATCTATCTGATGCGCCACGCCGAGGCGGCCTATTTCGACGCAACAGGCGCGCGCCATGCCGATCCGCACAACGTCGCGCTCACGGCCAACGGACGCCGCCAGGCGCTCGCCACGGCCGACTGGCTCGCCCCGGTGCATTTCGACCGCGCGATCTGTTCGGGCCTACCGCGCACGCTGGAAACCGCGACACTGGTCCTCGGCGGACGCGACATTCCGTTGGAGATCGCGCCGGACCTCGCTGAAATCCGCGGCGCCGGTCTCGACGAACGGGCCCGGCTCAGTCCGGTCGACTATGCCTATTCGATGTTCCGCGCCGGCGAGCCAGATGCCCGCTTCGCCGCAGGGGAAAGTTTCGCCGCCTTCCGCGAGCGGGTGCTGCCGGCCTTCATCGACGTCCTGCAGGACGAAGCATGGACCCGGCTGCTGCTCGTCTGCCACGGTGGCACCAACCGGGCGATCCTCACATGGTTCCTCGGCCTCGGGCTCGATGCGTTCGGGCAGTTCGAACAGGATTCCTGCTGCCTCAACATCCTGGATTTCGATCAGATGGCCGGATCGGGCATCATCGCGCGCCGCATCGTCCGGGCGCTCAACATGACCGCCCAGGACACCGCCAAGACCGGCTCGACCTATCTTTCGATGGAGTGGCTGGCCGACCAGCAGCACCGCGCGAACCAGCTGCGAGACACCTGATCCGGGCCGCGTTTTGCGCTAGGCTCGCCCGCCCGCGACGCATCAGGAATTCATGTCAGCGCCCGTCATCGTCTGGTTCCGCCAGGATCTCCGTCTGGACGACAATCCTGCGCTGCTGGCCGCCGCTGAGACCGGCAAGCCGGTTCTGCCGCTTTACATCCTCGACGACCAAACGCCCGGGCGCTGGCGCGCCGGCGGGGCCTCCCGATGGTGGCTGCACCACTCGCTTCAGGCGCTGGCCGCCTCTCTCGCCGGGCGTGGACTGACGCTGCACCTCAGACGCGGCTCGGCCGGGCGTATTCTCAACGATATGATCGCGTCCAGCGGCGGCGAGGCCGTCTTCTGGAACCGTTGCTACGAACCGTTCGCTATCGCGCGCGACACCGCGATCAAGAGCGATCTGAAAGCCCGCGGCGTCGAGGTGCGCTCGCTCAACGCCGCGCTGCTTTGCGAGCCATGGACCGTCGCTACCAAGGCCGGCGCGCCGTTCAAGGTCTTCACGCCCTTCTGGCGCGCCTGTCAGGATGGCGGCCTCAGCTTCGAAACCACGCCCGCCCCCGCCCGTATCGCCGCCGCCCCCGCGCTTGCAGCCGACACGCTCGACGATTGGACGCTGTGTCCCTCGAACCCCGACTGGGCGAGCGCCTTTTCCGGCGACTGGACGCCGGGCGAGGCCGGGGCCAAGGCACGGCTCGCAGAATTCATCGACGAAGCGCTCGCAGGCTATGCCGAGGGGCGCGACCGCCCCGACCGCGCCGCCACGTCAGGTCTGTCGCCGCATCTGCATTTCGGCGAGATCGGGCCGCGCCAGATCGTCCGCGCCATCCGCTCGGCCACCGCGCGCGCGCCTCAGATAGAGAGCGCGGCGGCGAAATTCCTGTCGGAGATCGGCTGGCGCGAGTTCTCGCACCACCTGCTGCACCAGTTTCCTGCCCTGCCCGAACAGAACTTCCGCAGCGAGTTCGATGCCTTTCCCTGGATCGACGATCCGGGCGGGTTGAAGGCATGGCAGGCTGGGCGCACCGGCGTTCCCATCGTCGATGCTGGCATGCGGCAGCTCTGGCGGACCGGCTGGATGCATAACCGCGTCCGCATGGTCGCCGCCTCGTTTCTCGTCAAACATCTGCTGATCGACTGGCGGCGCGGCGCGGACTGGTTCTGGGACACGCTGGTCGACGCCGATCTGGCCAACAACGCCGCCAGCTGGCAGTGGGTCGCCGGATGCGGTGCCGACGCCGCGCCGTGGTTCCGCATCTTCAATCCGGTCTTGCAGGGGGAAAAGTTCGATCCGGCCGGCGACTATGTCCGCCGCTTCGTTCCCGAACTCGCCGCCCTGCCCGACAAATGGCTGCACAAGCCGTGGCTCGCGCCCGACGGCGTGCTGCGCGAGGCCGGCGTGATGCTGGGGCGCGATTACCCGGCGCCGATCGTCGATCTGGCGCGCGGCCGCCAGCGGGCCCTCGCCGCCTTCACCCGGATCGGCGGCAAGGGCGGCATGGACGCGCCAGACCTCGCCCACTAAAACCGGAGACATGACCGGCACACCCCTTGTCTCGACCGCATGGCTGCATGAGCGTCTCGGTTCGCCCGACATACGCATCGTCGACGCCTCGTGGCACTTTCCCCATACCGGCCGCGACGCCCGCGCCGAGTTCGAAGACGCGCATATTCCCGGCGCCGTCTTCTTCGATATCGAAGAGATCGCGGACACGGGATCGCCGCTTCCCCACATGCTGCCCGCGCCCGAAAAGTTCGCCAGCCGCGTGCAGAAGCTCGGCATCGGCGACGGCTCCACCATCGTCGTCTATGACGCGCATGGCATTCTGTCTTCGGCCCGGGTCTGGTGGATGTTCCGCGCCATGGGCCATCTCAACGTCTCGGTGCTTGACGGCGGGTTCCTGAAATGGCGGGCTGAAGGCCTGCCGGTGGACGATGCGCTCAGCGCGCCGTTCGCCCGTCATTTCACCGCCCGCCCGAACTGGTCGCTGGTGCGGAACTATGACGACGTCGTCCGCCAGCTTGCGGACGGCGCGCAGGTCGTTGATGCACGCTCGACCGGCCGCTTCGCGGGCGTCGATCCCGAACCGCGCGCCGGTCTGAAAGCCGGCCATATGCCGGGCGCGTCGAACCTGCCCTACACCTCGCTGTTGAGGCCGGACGGCACGCTGAAGCGGCCCGACGATCTCGCCCGCATCTTCGCCGAGGCGGGCATCGACCCGGCCAAACCGGTCACGGCGAGCTGCGGCTCGGGCGTTTCCGCCTGCGTGGTGCTTCTGGCGCTCTCCGCGCTCGGCAACAACGAGGGCGCCCTCTATGACGGCTCGTGGGCCGAATGGGGCGCGCGAGAAGACGCGGCGATCGCGACCGGCGCATGACGCCGATCCCGACGACCGTCACCTTTCTTCACATGTATGCGCGCCCGGCCCGCAAGGCCTCCGCCGCGCCACTGAGCCCGCGAACCTCGATCCAGCGCGTCGAGCGATGCACGACCGGCTTCTACCGCTATCTCTACGAGGCCGTCGGCAAGCCGTGGATCTGGGTGAACAGGCGCCGAATGGGCGACGACGATCTGGCCGCGGCGCTGGCTCAGCCCGGGCTTGAAATCTACGTTCTCTACGCGGGCGGCGAACCGGCCGGCTATGCGGAACTCGACGCCCGCAATCCCTCGAATATCGAGCTTGCCTATTTCGGGCTGACCCCGGCCTTCACCGGGCTCGGCCTGGGGGCGTTCTTTCTGGGCGAGGCCATCGCCATCGCCTGGGACAAAGGACCGGCGCGCCTTCACGTACAAACCTGCACGCTGGATCATCCGCGTGCGCTGCCGCTTTATCAGCGCATGGGGTTCATGCCGTTCTCCCAGACCGAAGCACTGGTCACGCCGATCGGCGACGAGCCGCATCCGCTGGTCGAGGCCCAGCGCCGCGCCGCGACCGGCTAGTGATCCGTCAGGATCTGGCTGAGGAACTGCTTTGTCCGCTCATGCTGCGGATTGTTGAAGAACTGGTCCGGCGGCGCGCGCTCAACGATCTCGCCCTCATCCATGAAGATCACGTAGTCGGCGACCTTGCGGGCGAAACCCATCTCGTGGGTCACCACCATCATGGTCATGCCCTCGTCCGCCAGCTCGACCATCACCTCCAGCACTTCGCCGATCATCTCGGGGTCCAGCGCCGAGGTCGGCTCGTCGAACAGCATGATCTTGGGCTCCATCGCCAGAGCCCGGGCGATGGCGGCGCGCTGTTGCTGGCCGCCTGAAAGCTGGCCGGGATATTTATGCGCCTGATCGGCGATCCGCACCCGGTCCAGCAGCTCCAGCGCGGTCTTGTCGGCCAGCGCCTTGGGCCGTTTGCGCACCCAGGTCTGCGCCAACGTGCAGTTCAATCTGTTCCCGCATCTGACCGTGCTGCAGAACTGCACGTTGG
>CAZBPO010000058.1:0-13293 GCA_964493795.1 uncultured Flavobacteriaceae bacterium | reverse complement strand
CTTCCGTCGCTTCGCGACACCTTCCCCCGTGGGGGGAAGGGAAGATGGCGCGCTCACGTCCCTTCCCCCTTTGGGGGAAGGCGCCCGAAGGGCGGAAGGGGGGATCGGCCATAACGCGCCGCGGGTCGAGGCGTGGAAACCGCACCGCAAGCGCTCGGTCCACACGCTCTACATCTCGCCGCTGAAGGCGCTGGCGGTGGACATCGCACGCAATCTCGAAGCGCCGGTCAGCGAGATGAAGCTGGATATCCGCATGGAGACGCGGACCGGCGACACCTCGGCCCACAAGCGCCAACGCCAGAAGGTCGATCCGCCCGACATATTGCTGACGACGCCGGAACAGCTGGCGTTGCTGCTCGCCAGCCGCGAGGCGGCGACGATGTTCCGCGACCTCGATACGATCGTGCTGGACGAGCTGCACGCGCTGGTGGTCAACAAGCGCGGCGATCTGCTGGCGCTGGATCTGGCGCGGCTGGCGCGGCTGGCTCCGCGTTCGCGCCGGGTCGGGCTGTCGGCGACGGTGGCGGACCCCGACCATCTGCGGCGCTATCTCGTGCCGCAGATCACCGAGGAGCCGCGTCTCGCCCGTCTCGTCACCGGCAAGGCCGGCGCACCGCCGCGTATCGGCGTGCTGGAGTCGGAGGCGCATATCCCCTGGAGCGGCCATTCCGGCCGTCACGCCATTCCTGAAGTGATGGCCCGGATCGCGGCGGCGCGCATGGCGATCGTGTTCGTCAACACGCGCAGCCAGGCAGAGTTGCTGTTCCAGGAATTGTGGCGCGTGAACGACGCCAACCTGCCCATCGCCCTGCATCACGGCTCGCTGGATGTCGGCCAGCGGCGCAAGGTGGAGGCGGCGATGGCGGCCGGCAGGCTGCGCGCCGTGGTCGCGACCTCGACGCTCGATCTCGGCATCGACTGGGGCGATGTCGATCTGGTGATCCAGATGGGCGCGCCCAAGGGCGTGTCGCGCATGCAGCAACGCATCGGCCGCGCCAATCACCGGCTGGATGAATCGTCTGAGGCCCTGCTGGTGCCCTCGAACCGTTTCGAGGTGCTGGAATGCCTGGCGGCGCGCGAGGCGGTGGCCAAGGGCAAGCAGGACGGCGAGACGCGCCGCGTCGGCGGGCTGGACGTGCTGGCGCAGCATATCCTCGGCATGGCCTGCGCCGAACCGTTCGATGCAGACGATCTGTACGACGATGTCGTCAGCGCCGAGCCCTATCGCGATCTGACCCGCGAAACCTTCGATCAGGCGCTGAACTTCGTCGCCACTGGCGGCTATGCGCTGAAGACCTATGAACGCTTCGCCAAGCTGCGCCAGACGGCCGAGGGGCGGTGGCGGGTGGCCAACCCCATGGTGGCGCAGCGTTATCGCCTGAACGCCGGCACCATCGTCGAAGCGCAGATGCTGAACGTGCGCTTCGTGCGGTCGCTGAAAGGCGGCAAGGCGCTGAGCGGCGGGCGGGTGATCGGCAAGATGGAGGAGTGGTTCTTCGAGCAGATGACGCCGGGCGACACGTTCGTCTTCGCCGGACAGATCCTGCGTTTCGAGACGATCGTGGAGACCGACGCGCTGGTGACGCGCGGCACCACCGACGAGCCGATGGTGCCAAGCTGGCAAGGCGGGAAGTTTCCGCTGACCACCTATCTGGCGGAACGGGTGCGCGAGATGATCGCGGACCCCGAAGCGGTCGAGAACCTGCCCGATCAGGTGGCGCAATGGCTGGCGCTGCAGGCCTGGCGATCCGTGCTGCCGGAGGCCGACGAGATGCTGGTCGAGACCTTCCCGCGCGCGAACAAGTTCTATCTCACCTGCTATCCCTTCGACGGACGCCTCGCGCACCAGACGCTGGGCATGCTGCTGACCCGGCGGCTTGAGCGGCTGGGCATGCGGCCGCTGGGGTTCATGGCGGGCGAATATGCGCTGTCGGTCTGGGGCCTGCGCGACCTTTCGCGGCTGGACATGGACAAGCTCTTCGCGCCCGACCTGCTGGGCGACGATCTTGAGGAATGGCTGAACGAGTCGATCATGCTGAAACGCCAGTTCCGCAACTGCGCGATCATCGGCGGGCTGATCGAGACGCGCTTTCCCGGCAAGGAAAAGACGGGGCGGCAGGTCACCTTCTCGTCCGACCTCATCTATGACGTGCTGAAGGCGCACGAGCCCGACCACATCCTGATGCGGGCGGCGCGCGAGGACGCGCTGACCGGCCTGCTGGACCTGAAGCGCCTGTCCGATCTGCTTCACCGGGTGCGCGGCAGGCTGGTGGTGAAGCATCTGGAGCGGGTTTCGCCGCTGGCGGTTCCCGTTCTGCTGGAGATCGGCAAGGAGCCGATCCAGGGCGCGGCTGACGACGAACTGCTGGGGGAAGCGGCGGAAACCCTTGTCGATGAGGCGATGCTGCTGGTGTGACAGGCCGCCGAGTCTGCTACAGACGAAACGTGAACGTCGCCCTGCCCATCCGTGACATCGATCTTGCCGGCGTCCGGCTGACGCCCGATCCGTCGGGCGCGCTGTGGTGGGCCGAGATGCGCCTGCTGGTGGCCGCGGACCTGCATCTGGAGAAAGGTTCGGCCTATGCGGCGCGCGGCCAGATGCTGCCCCCCTATGACACGCACGCGACGCTGACGCGGCTGGAGGACGCCTGCACGCGGCTGAAGCCCCGCGAGATCGTCCTGCTGGGCGACACGTTCCACGACCGCAAGGCCGAGGAACGCCTGGCCGACGACGCCCGCGCGCGGCTGCAACGCCTGATCGGCGCGGTGGAACGCTGGACCTGGATCCTCGGCAATCACGACCCCGCGCCGCCACAGGGTCTCGGCGGGCAGGTGGCCGAGGAGATTTACGCCGGCCCGCTGGTGCTGCGGCACGAGCCGAAGGCGCGCCCTTCGGCCGGCGAGATCGCCGGGCACCTGCACCCGGCGGCGCGGGTGAACGTGCGCGGACGCTCAATCCGCCGGCGCTGCTTCGTCACCGATGGCGAGCGGCTGGTGATGCCGGCCTTTGGCGCTTATGCGGGCGGGCTGGACGTGTTCGATCCGGCATTGCGCGATCTCTTCGCGCCGCAGTTCCACGCCTTCATGCTGGGCAAGGCGGCGGTCCATGCGGTCACGAGCCGCCGCCTGGCGGGCGGCTAGAGCGGGCCTTCCAGCGCCTGATGTCCAAGATGGATATGGATGTCGGGTATCGCCGCCGCCAGCGCCTGAAGCGCGTGGAGGCTGGCCCACAACGCCTCAAGGTCCGGATCGAAGGCCGACATGTCGATCCGCTCGTTCCGCCAGGCCGCGCGGCTGTGCACCGTGTCGCCCGTCATCAGGTGAACGCCGTCGATGGCGTTGACGAGATAGGCGGTCGAGCCCGGCGTGTGTCCTGGCGTGCGGATCGCGAAGACCGAGCCGTCGCCATAGATATCGACGATGCCGCCAAGCCGTTCGTCCGGATCGGTCTGGAAATCCCATTCGCGCAAGGGAGGCCTGCCTTTCAGGCCGGCTCTCGACGCGGAGGCGACGAACATATGGAGTTCGCTCTCCTGCGCGCCATCGCCAGGACCGACATAGACCGGCACGTCGGCCGGAATCTCGCGCAGGCCCATCACATGGTCGAAATGCAGGTGGCTGAGGAACACCGCCTCGGGCCTTCGCCCATTCAGCCAATCGCCCGTCGCAACGCGCAGTTTGAGCTTGCGGTCGATCTCAAGGAACCAGTTGGCGATCCAACCGATATGGCGGACGGGATCGCGCGGGAAGCCGGCGTCGATAAGCGCCAACTGGCCGCCCTTGCGATGCAGGGCGTAAAAATACACCTGCGCGTCGAGTTCACCGACCTCCCAGACCGGCGGCTTGCGGGGCGCTGACGAGACGTAGCGGAACGGCCAGTCTGCTGCGACGACGACTTCGACACGGATCGTTCCTGGGGCTTGCAGCGCCGCCAGCATTTCGCTGGTCGAAACCTGCCGCCCGACATCGGACGGCGCAACAGGGTGATCGGACAGCTTCGTCGCGCAGGCGGCCGACATCGAAGCGAGGATCGCCGCCAACCAGAATCTCCACATCGGACGCACTCCACCTCTGGCGCGGACGGAGGACCGTCGCGCTGTTTCAGGTCAAATTTTTCGGTGAACGAAAGAGGCAGTCGCCTATCCGGCTTCGCGCTTCAATGCTGGCGACGCCTCGGCTGCGCCGGGCGGCACGAATTCCAGAATGTCGCCAGGCTGACAGTTCAGGTAGGCGCAGATCGCCTCAAGCGTGTCGAACCGCACGCCGCGCACCTTGCCGGCCTTCAGCAGCGACAGGTTGGAGGGCGTAATGCCGACCGCGCGGGCGAGTTCGTTGGAACGCACCTTGCGCGCAGCCAGCATCATGTCGAGCCGCACGATGATCGGCATCAGATGAACTCCCCGGCTTCGCGTTCAATCTCACGGCCCAGCGCCACCACGCGGGCGAAGACGAACAGCGCCGCGCCCACGATAAGAGCGGCCACGCTGTGACCATGAAACCATGCGCGATCCAGGCTGCCGGCGAGCCGCAGCAGCGGCTGAAGAGCCCCCGGAGCAAGCGCAAAGACGACCAGCGCGCCGCCCGCCCTCTGCATGAGGCGCTGGGCCGTATCGCCGAATACATCCCCGCGCCGATAGCCGGCGAAGAGCCGCATCAGCATGATGAAGGCGATAAACAGCGCCCCGTTGACGGCGATGAACGCGAGGCCGCCCATCGCCTGCGTCGCCAGCGGAAGGCCCGCAAACGAAACGGCGCCTGCCGCAGGCCTATCGCCCGGCAGCACCAGCCAGACATTGTCCTCGCCCATCCATAGGACGTCGAGACCGGGCCACAACGCCGCCGCAACCACAATCAGCGTCGCCAGCGCGGTCAGAAAGGAGAGGACGCCGAAGCCGATCTCGAAGGGCAGGCTGAGACGGCGAATTCGCCGCCGGGCCGGTGATTCAGGCGCAGGAACCGCGTAGAGCGAAATGACGTCGGACATGGGCCTCTCCGATGAATGAGAAACCCGTATCACGGCGAATTATTTCTGTAAAACAGAAATAATTATCTACAAATCGGCTATTCTCGTTCGCGGAATGCGAAAGCCGCACCGAGCCCCATCAGGACGGCGATCAGGATGGCGACCGCCGCATAAAGGAGGCTGCGCCGCGTCGCGAAATTATAGAGCGTGCGCTCGATGCCCAGCTTGTCGATCACCAGCGTCGCGGAATAGGCGCTGATTTCCTGACCGTTCCGGAACAGATAGGCCTCGACCCGATAGTCGCCGACCGGAACGCTGGCCGGCATCACGATCCGCGTCTGGAACAGCGACGCGCCGTTCATCTCCACGGCGCCTTCCTCTTCCACGAACAGCCGTTCGCTCATGCGGCCCCGGATCAGGGCGCGCTGAAACTCGCCGATGTCGCGCCGCTTGGGCCCGGTCCAGGTCTGGTTGGCGAGGCCGATTCCTTTGCGCCTGAGAACCGCCGGCGCGGCGACGGCATCGAGCGGGGCGGTGCTGGCGAGGAAATAGAAGCCGGGCACGCCCTCGAACGTCGCCTGATCGGTGTTGAGCCAGACGCCCGAAACGCGGCCGCGCTTGCGCACGGTGGTCGAACCGAGCGGGCCGCGCACCACGATCACGATCTCGCGCTCGGCCGCGCCGATGAAGGCGTCGGCCGCCTCGATCGCGCCATAGACGACGAACTCGGCGCCGGTGAAGTTCGAGGTGATGTGGATGACGTCCTGCGTGACGCCGACCACCAGCGCTTCCTCGCTGCGGCCATCGTCCTGCGCGGCGGCCGTCGAGAACGCGGCGAACATCGCAGCGAGGGCGACCCGGCGCATCACCGCGTCTCCTCCACCGGCGCGATGGAATAGAGGTCGGCCGGCGGACTGACCAGCTCGACCGCCAGACGCAGCGCCATCGCGACGATCAACAGCGAGATCAGCAAACGCAGGTGGTCGGAACGCAGCCGCGCGCCGATGCGCGCGCCGTACTGAACGCCCACCACGCCGCCGGCCATCAAGATCACCGCCAGGATGATGTCGACGGTCTGGTTGATCCAGGCGTGCAGGAAGGTCGTGAGCGCCGTGATGCACAACACCTGGAACAGCGAGGTGCCGACCACGACCGAGGCCGGCATTCTGAGGATGTAGATCATGGCCGGGACCATGATGAAGCCGCCGCCGATCCCCATGACGCCCGACAGGAACCCGGACAGGAAGCCCAGCCCTATCGGCGGCAGCGCCGAAATGTAGAGCTTCGAAACGCGGAAGCGCAGCTTAAGCGGCAGGCCGTGCACCCAGTAGTGCTGACTGGCCTTGGCGCGGGCCGGAGGGGCCCGGCGCGCCCTCAGCAGGGTGCGCACCGCTTCGGTCAGCATCAGCAGGCCGATCGAACCCAGCAGGATCACGTAGGCGAGCTTGATGACGAGGTCGATCTGGCCGCTTTGCTTGAGCAACGAGACCAGCCACACGCCCAGAACGGTTCCGGGAATGCCCGCCGCGACCAGAACGACGCCCATCTTGAAGTCGACGCTGCGCCGGCCGGCCTGGGCCGCGACGCCCGACACCGACGAGGCGACGATCTGGCTGGCGCCCGTCGCCACGGCCACGGCGGGCGATATGCCCGTGAAGATCAGGAACGGCGTCATCAGGAAGCCGCCGCCGACCCCGAACATGCCGGTGACGAAGCCGACCGCGCCACCCATCGCAAGGATCAGCCAGATGCTGACCGATATCTCTGCGATGGGAAGATAGATTTGCATCGGACCGATCGGAACGCGGGGCCGCGATCATGCACCCAGCGGCTTAGCAAAACATGAGGCGCGCCGTTCTTCGAACGGCGCGCCCCCGAAATCTACTCCTGTCCGCCCCTCACGGGCGGCGTGCCCCTGCGTCACTTCAGCGTGGGTACGTCGTTGGCGGCGGCGTTCAGGGGCTTGGGCTTGAAGGCGGCGATGGCCTCTTTCGCCTGCTTGACGTCGCCGTCCGGCATGCGTCCTTCCAGCGCGGCGACACGGGCACCCGCGTCGGTGTCGCCCTGGGCGGCGGCGGCCGAGTACCACTTATACGCCTCGACCAGGTTCACATCGACGCCCAGACCGCGCTCATACAGGATCGCGATATTGAACTGCGAGTCCTTGAGGCCCAGTTCAGCAGCCGCCAGGAACCATTTCGCGGCGGTCTTGTAGTCGGGCTGCCCGGTCGAGCCGTCGGCCAGAATGACGGCCAGATTGTACATCGCCTTGCGGTTGCCGGCATTGGCGGCACGCTCGTACCAGATCTGGGCCTGGCCGAGGTCGCGCGGCACGCCGAGGCCGCGCTCGTAGAGGACGCCCATGCGATACTGGGCGGGCGGCAGGCCGGCCTGGGCGGCGCGCAGCATCCACTTGGCGGCTTCCTTGGGGCTCTTCTTCACGCCCGTGCCGTCGGCATAGCGCAGGCCGAGCTCGAACTGGGAGCGCGGGTCGCCGCCCTCGGCGTCGGCATGCAGCTTGGCCATCGGGTCGGCCGCGCCCTGTTGCTCGGCGGCAGGGGCCTCGGGGGCTTCGGCGGCAGGCGGTTCGGCAGACGGAGCACCCTCGGCGGGGCCGGCTTCCGGCGCCTCGGCGGGCGGCGCAGTGCCTTCGGGCTCGGCGGCAGGCTCGCCTTCCATCGCCGGCGGCGGCGGCAGTTCCTCGAACGGCGTCTCGGATGCCGCAGGCGTCACCGCCGGCGTTTCGGCCGCAGGCTGCGCCGGCGGCGCGTCGGTCGCCTGTTTCGGCTTGATCACCAGGAAGTAGAGCGCCGCGGCCAGCACCAGAATGCCCAGAAGCAGCGCGCCGATACGGACCCAGTTGGTCCCTTCCGGCTCGGCGGCGTCATAGACCGCGTTGTCGCGACGCCCCTTGCGGGTCCCCGCAGCCAAGGCGTCGGCTTCCGCCGCAGCGGCGGCCTGCGCCGCACGGCGGGCGGCGGCCAGGAAATCGTCGGTCTTGCGCGTGGGCGGTTCGTCGGGACGCCCCAGCACCTCGGCGATGGCCGCCTCGACCTCGTCGGGGCGATCCTGGACCGGCGCACGCTCCACTTCATCGGCCGTCAGCGAGGCGAAGTCGGCCTCGTCGGTGTCCTCGAAGGGCGGCAGGTCGTCATCGTCGTCGAACGGCAGGTCGTCGGCCGCCAGCGTGGGCGACGGCGCGGCCATATGCGGTTGCGGCGCAGCGACGGTCGGGGCCGCGACGTCTTCCTCGAACCGGGGCGCTGCATCTTCAGTGAAGGCCGCCGGGGTCTGCTCCAGCGCCTCAAGCCGCCGCAGCGCGAACTCGAGCTGGCCCTGCAGAGCGGCGAGCGTCTCGCGCTGGCGCTTTTCGCTGGCCTCGACACGCTGGCCCACGCCGCGCAGCGCCTGTTCGACCGTCGAAGCGGTCTCGCCCTGCCGGCGCTCGGCATGGCCGATCTGCACCGCGAGGGTCTGCAGGTTCTGCTCGATCGCAGAGACCCTGTTCGTCGTTTCGCCATCCGGCGCGGCCGGCGCGCCCTCGCCGCCTTCGAGACGGCGCGTGAGTTCGGCGGTGGCGTGCGCGGCGCTGTCGGCGATGGCGCGGACAGCGGCCAGCTCCTCGCCCAGCGCATCGAGGCGCTCGGTCTGGGCGGCGAGCCCGGCGGCGCTGTCGGCGACGCCCGCGCGGAGCACGTCGAAGTCCGGGCTGGAGACCAGCGCCGCCGGTTCACCGGCGCGCGCCTCCAGCGCTTCAAGACGGCGGGCGTGATCGGCGGCGGCGACGGCGTGGCCGGCGATGCCGTCCTGGATGCGCGCCGCCAGACGCTGCTCGGCGTCCGCAAGGCGGCTGTCGGCGGCCCTCAGGGCGTCGTCGAGCGCGCCCAGCCGGCCGTCCTGCTGCCGCGTGCGGACCTCGAGCGCCTTGAGCGCCTCGTCATGCGTCTTGAACAGATTGCCGTGAGCCAGCAGCGTCGAGGCTTGGGCACGGGATTCGTCTTCCTGCGCCTTCGACATCAGCGGCTCGGCCGACCGCTCTTCCCAACGCTGGACCAGCTTGACCAGCGTGTCCTTCAGATTGCGCGCCGTTTCAGCGTTACGGGCCTCCAGAGCGCCCAGACGGTCGGCCATGGCGCGGTATTCGCCGTCCTGGCGTCCGGTCACCTTGGCGAGCGCGTTCTCGGCTTCACGCTGGGCGACGCCCTGGCGCTGGTCGAGTTCGTTCAGACGCTGCAGCAGCGTCTTGATCTCGCCGGCGTGGAGCGCGGCGGTGTCGTCGACAGATTTCTTCAGTTCGCGCGCGGCCGAGGTCTGGCGCTCCTCGAAGCCGGCGAGCCGCTCGGAGATCGCGGCCAGAGAGGCGTTGACGGCGGTCGAGGTTTCGCTGGCGCGCGCTTCCGACTGCGCGGCCTGCGCCTTCAGGGAAGCGATGGTCGACTCGAACGAGTCGAACGCGCTGCGGGTGCGCTCCTGTTCGGCGGAGCTGAGATTGGAGGCGCCCTCGAAAGCCGCGAGGCGTTCGGCGATCTGGCCGAGCCCGGCGGCGAGATCGCGGGCGGTTTCGTTGGCGCGCGCTTCGGCCGCGCTGGCCTGGTTGCGCAGATGGGCGACCTGCGCCTCGAGCGCCGCCATCACTTCGCGCGAGCGGCCGCTGTCCTGGCCGATCAGGCCGTGCCGTTCGTCGAGCCCATTGAGGCGGCCGGAAAGCGCAGCGAAGGACGAGGTGACGGCATTGGCCGATTCCAGCGCGCGCTGTTCGGCGGCGGCGAGCTGGCGCTTGATTTCGGCGAAGGTCGAGTCGACGGCGGTGTTCTGGTTCTGCTCCAGCGTCGAGAGGCGTTCGGTCAGCGCCGAGATCGCCTTCTCCAGATCGCCGTCCGTAGCGGAGGCGCGGGTGGAGGCGGCGTCGATGCGTTCCTTCAGTTCGCCGATCGCCTTCTGGAAGGCCGGCACGATGTCGCTGGCCGCATCGGCCTTGCGCGAGGCCTCGTCCAGCCGCTGCATCATGCCGCCGACGGAGCGCTCAAGGCTCTCGAAGGCGTGGGTCTGTTCACGGGTCGAGGCGTCGAAAGCCTCGGCGGCGGCGCGCATGGCGCTGTCGGCGGCGCTTTTCAGGCGGTCGGCCGATTCCAGCCGTTCGGCAACGGCGGCGACGGCCTTGTCGAGTTGTTCGACCGCCGCATACTGACGCCGCTCAGCGTCCTCGATACGGCGATGCAGGTCGGCGAACGAGTTTCCCGGGTCGCCATAGGGCGCTCCATAACCCGGGTCGCGGGGCCGATTGCCCGGCACGCGCGAATACCCCTGGCTAGCTTCGTCACGGCGCAAATACGATCCTGCGCTCATCTCGCCGGCTCCCTGACCGGGCGGCACGCTGAACTCCGGCGCTCCGCCCCCCGTGCGTTCCGCGATCAGGGTCTCCAGCCATTCGTTGAGCGGCACGCCGGCCTGTTCGGCCGCGCGGCGCGCGGCTTCCCGAAGCTCTGGCGGAATGCCCGACACGTTCCATGGAACGCGCGATCTCATGTTCGGCCTTAACCCGGACCCATCCGGTAACGGTGGTTAACCTTAAAATCCCCTTCGGCGGCCGCTTCGGGCGCGCGACGAATCGCGAACCCGCCGAACCCCCTCCGGCCGTCCCACGTTGGGACGGTTGGCGTTAATGACAGGTTAAAAGTTAACGTCCGGCGTTAACCTTGGTGACCGCTGTTTTAGGAAAGGTGAAAACCCGCGCGTCAGACGACGCCGGCGGCCTTCAAATGCGGCTTGAGCCGGCCCGCCGCCCACAAGCCCGCCATCCGGAAATCGCTCGCCAGCGACCACAGCGGATAGGTGAACGTCGCCGGCCGGTTGTGCTCGATGAAGAAGTGGCTGACCCAGGCGAACCCATACCCGCCCACGAGCGCCCCCAGAAAGAACCACGGCGACACGAAAATCCCTGCGGCCAGCGAGGCGATCGCGACCGCACTGCCAGCATAGTGCATCGCCCGCGTCTGCTTCTTGCCGTGTTCCTGGAGATAGAACGGCCAGAATTCGCGATAGGTGCGGATCGGATGCGCCGGTCGGTTGGGCGCGAGGGCGGCGTCAGACATGGAGGTCCTCCTGCGGCGGAAGGCGTCTTGGGATAATGTGAACTTTGGGGTCGCCGCCATCAAGGCCTGCGGCCCGCAGGACAGGTCCATGACAGACCAGAAGTCGCCAGACGAAGACGCAATCGCCGCCGAAGACGCGGCCCCCGACGGCGCGCCGGCAAAAACAGGCATCTGGTCGCGGATGCAGTCGGCGGCGGCCAAGGTCGCGACCGCCACCAAGGACGCCGCCGCCAAAGTCGGCCATATGACCGCCGAAGTGGCGCGCGAGACGGTTCAGGTGGCGCGCGATGGCGTCGCGGAAGGCGCCAGCATGGCCAAGCACACCGCGACCCATTTCGACGAGGTGCGCAGCCAGACGGGCTCAGCCTTCGCCAAGGTCGGCAAGACCGTGGGCGAGGCGACCGCCGGCATCGCACGCAGCGCCTCGTCCACCGTCGCCTCCGCGTCGGCCGACGCCGTGAAGGCGCTGGTGCGCAACATCAACGAGGCGCTGCCCTACATCGAGCGGGCCGGATACCGGGTCAGCGAGATCGAACTGGGGCTGTCCGTGCCGCCCAAGGTGCTGCTGCACCTGATGCTGGACGACGAGATCAGCGACGATGTGCGCGCCGCGCTGATCAAAGATTGCGAAGGCAAATGGTTCACGCGCCAATTGATCGAACGGCTGCACAATGTCCGTTCGATCCAGCGCGCGACGCATTTCGTGGGCATGGCGTTCGATGAAATCGAGGTCGAGATCGCACTGATCCCCTCGGTGATCCTGCATTACCGCAAGGCGCATGGCGCGGCGAAGCTGGACGTCGATGCGCCGTATGCCGACGCCGCTCAGGCTGCGGAAGACGCGGCGCGGGCCACGGCCGCGCCGCCCGACGACGCCCCGGCGGTGGAGGTCGACATCAAGCTGAAAGCACCGGCGGAGGGCCGTAAACCATCACGCGAGAAACGCGCAAACCCGAGCTGACGTTGACGTAAAGGCGATCGAATTGACGTTGCCGCTTACGTCAGGGGCGTATATGTTTTCTCCCAAAGGACGGCCCCGAGCACGTCCGCCGATATGCAAACCGTCGATAGGGAGATCGATATGAAGACCAGTTTTTCGATCAGCGAACTCGCCCGCGAGTACCAGATCACCCCGCGGGCGATCCGGTTCTACGAGTCGGAAGGCATGATCGCGCCTGCCCGTCAGGGACAGACGCGCATCTTCTCCGGCCGCGACCGCGCCCGGCTCGGTCTCATCGTTCAGGGCAAGCGCGTCGGCTTCTCGCTGGCCGAGATCCGCGAGATGCTCGACCTCTATGACATCGGCGACGGCCAGGTGACGCAGCTGAAAGTCAGCCGCAAGAAATTCGCCGACCGCATCGTCGCGCTGGAGCAGCAGCGCATCGACATCGACGCCTCGATCGAAGGCCTGCGGACCTCGATCGCCTGGATGGACGAGCGCATCAAGTCGGGCGAGGAAGCCGAAGCCCGCGACAAGTCGATGAACCTCGTCGGCTATGGCGTGATGCCCCGCACGGGCACCTGAGCCCGTCTCCTTCATGCCGCGGCCGCCCAAGGCGGGCGCGGCATGACGCCGGGGCGATCCCGGACGTCCCGCCTTCGCGGGCCAATATCGATAAGGTATAGACGAACCAGCACGCCGCCGGGATAACCAGCGGAACGAGGGAGATCACCTATGCCCACCTACAAGGCGCCGCTGCGCGATTATCGCTTCATCCTGAACGACGTCCTCAACATCCAGAACCACTCCAATCTGGAAGGCTTCAGCGACGCGACGCCCGACCTGGTCGAGGCGATCCTGGAAGGGGCGGCGCAACTGGCCGAGGAAGTGCTTCAACCACTCAACCTGCCCGGCGATCAGGAGGGCTGCACCCGCCACGCCGACGGCTCGGTCACGACGCCCAAGGGTTACAAGGAAGCCTACAAGGCCTTCACCGAGGGCGGCTGGGGCGGCCTGACCTCAGACCCGGCCTTCGGCGGGCAGGGCCTGCCGCACGTGCTGGGATCGTGCTTCAGCGAGATGGTCTCCGCCGCGAACATGTCGTTCGTGATGTATCCCGGCCTCAGCCACGGCGCCTATTCGGCCATCCACGTCCACGGCAGCGACGAACAGAGGCAGACCTATCTGCCCAAGATCGTCGAGGGCACATGGACCGGCACCATGAACCTGACCGAGCCGCATTGCGGCACCGACCTTGGCCTGATGCGCACCAAGGCCGAGCCGCAGGCGGACGGGTC
>CAZBPO010000057.1:13019-13348 GCA_964493795.1 uncultured Flavobacteriaceae bacterium | reverse complement strand
AAGGCTACGAAGGCGACAGCTGCGGCAGCTGCGGCAACTTCACGCTGGTCCGCAACGGCACCTGCATGAAATGCGACACCTGCGGGGGCACCAGCGGGTGTAGCTGACCCCCTCCCGTCATGGTCCGCGAAGGCGGACCATCCACGGCTTCGGGACACGCCGCTCAATCCAGCAAGCCGCGTTCCGACAGATCGTCCCAGTCCGGATTGTGGCGCTGGATCAGCCTCACCTTCCAGGCGCGCAGCCAGGTCTTCAGCCGCTTCTCGCGCCAGATGGCTTCGTCGATCGTGTCGAAAGCCTCGAACCAGACGAGGCGGCTCAAGCCGTAG
>CAZBPO010000057.1:0-13009 GCA_964493795.1 uncultured Flavobacteriaceae bacterium | reverse complement strand
CGATATCGTTGGTCACGCCGACATACAGCGTGCCGTTCGGCGCGTTGGTCATGATGTAAACGAAATACGCCACGAGGCCCCGCAGCCGTGGATGCTCCGCCTTCGCGGAGCATGACAGAATGGGGAGCGCGGACGCCAGCCTGCCCATCAGACCTCCCCACCCCGTCATGGTCCGCGCAGGCGGACCATGACAGCGCTAACGGCCGGCCCTGCTCAATCCGCCTCGACCACGCGCATCAGCCTCACTCCCGGAAACCCGGCCGCTTCCAGCGCCGCCACGACCGCCTCGGCGCTGCCCTGCGGCGCGTCGGCCGGTGCCAAGATCAGGACTGCACAAATATCCGCTCGCGGCTGCGCGGCGTCCAACGTCGGCGCCAGTTCATCCAACGCGACCGGCGCGCCGGCGAACGCAATGGCGCCGCTCGACGCGACGGTCACACTGCTGAACCCGCGGCAGCCGTTGTCGCTCTCCAGAAAAAGATAGCTTCCGCCCTGCGCTGCCTGAGGCGCGCTGTTACAGCCTTGAAGGACCAGCATCGCCAGAAACGCGAGAACGACGGCGGCCCAGCCTCTCGCGATCTGCGAAGTCCGGCACGTCGTCGCGTTTGTGTCGCCAGAACGGACGGCCAATGTCGTTCGTGGGCCCGACAAAGAGCGTCCCGTTCGGCGCGTTGGTGTTGATGCACACGAAACCGCCATGACGCCCTCCAGCCGCGTATGGCCTGCCTTCGCGGAGCATGACAGGGGCAAGGAAGGGTGAATAGCCCTGTCCGGCCACCGACGGCTTGAAGATTGTGAATATTTACCTATATTCATCCCTCGCCGTCATGACGAAAGGCGAGCGACAGGATGGGGGTATCGAAAAAGCGACAAACGAATGCCGACGGGGAAGCCAACGAATAGGCCGGGCGGGGCCGAATTCCGCCGTTTCTTGCGAAAACCGACGAACGAATGCGACCAACGAATACGTCCCGGCGGATTTCCACAGCCCCCCACACGAAAAGCGACAAACGAATAACCAACGAATGCGGGAAGAGAGAGGGAGGGGGCTGGAAAAACCCCGAAACAACCCCTCCCCGCCGTGGCGGCCGGGGCTCGGTCTATTCCGCGCTCTGGCAGGTCGCGCCGGTCGTGGCGGTGGCCGCGCCGATGAAGATCCTGTCGGGCTTCACCGCTTTCAGGGCCGCGCGGGCCGCCTCGTCATATTTGCCGTCGCAGTTGAAGCGCGTGTCGACCACATAGTCGTCGCCCTCGCCCGCCATCGCCTTCTCCCAGGCGTCGGCGGCGTCGATCGAGACGTCGTCGATCAGGCGCTTGCCCAGCGTCACGGTCATCATGTTGTCGGCCCGTGCGCCCTCCCAGGCGGCATAGACCGAAGGGTCATAGGCGTTGCCGCACAGCTTCAGGCAGTCGGCCTGATAGCGCACCTGCCCCGCCACCGCCCCATCGAACGTCTCGAAGGTCAGATCGCCTGGCGCGGGCAGGCCTTGGGCGTTCGGCATAAAGCGCGCCAGGTCAAAGGCGCATTCGGGCGTAACGGGGATCTCGAACCCGGTGATCTTGCCGCCCTCGGCCGTCACGGCGAACTCGCAGCCCGGAATGCGATAGGTGCGGCGGGTGTCTTCAACCCGGAAAGCCGGGCCGACGACCGCCTCGAACCAAGGCACCTCCGCCCCGATCAGCGCCGGCTCCAGAACCCGCTCCAGCGTGACCGGCTCCACCGACAGCGCATGGGCGGCAGGAAGCGCGAGAGCGGAGGCGCGGGCGGCGGCGAGGCGGCGGGGCATGGGCTTTTCCTTCTCAGGGGCCAGAATAGCCGCCTATGTGAGCAAAATGCGGCAGACACGATTTTGGTTCACGATTGCGCGGGGTGTGATGGCGATTGGCGACGCCCTGTCCTGACGTGTTAGGTTCCGGCCGAGAGAATCCATGACCGAACAGCCCGACTCACGCCGGCTCGCCACTATCCTGTCCATCGACATCGCCGGCTTCAGCCGCGCGAGCGAGCTGGACGAGGTCGCGGCTGCGCGCCATGTGCAGGCGCTGCGCCGGATCGTCGGCGAGCGTGCGGCGCATCACAAGGGCCGCATTTTCAACACCGCCGGCGACGGCGTGATGCTGGAATTCCCCACCGTGGCCGATGGCGTGGCGGGGGCGCTGGACATCGCCGAAGGCGCGTCCGAGGGCACGCTGAAAGAAGGCCTGCCGCCGATCCGCCTCGGCCTCCATGTCGGCGACGTCACCGTGCTGGCCAATGGCGACCTGATCGGGGCCGGGGTCAACGTGGCGGCGCGCGTGCAGCAGCGGGCCGAGCCCGGCGAGGTGCTGACCACCGGCGACGTCAAGAACCTGTTCGCCACCCAGTCGGCGGCCCAGTTCACCAGCTATGGCGGCGCGCAGCTCGACAAGATGGCCCGGCAGGTCGAGCTGTTCGCCCTCGCCCGCCCCGGCGCCAAGACGCGGCGCAGCTTTGTGCAGCGCATGCGCCAGAACCGTTGGCGCTGGGCCCAGGCGGCCATCGCGAGCTGCGTGGCCCTGGCTGTCGTGGCGGCGATGATGCTGATCTTCCCGCCCGGCAAGCGTCCGATCGCTTCGACCGGTGGCGGCGGCCCGGTGGTGGCGGTGATGCCGTTCGAGAACCTCTCGGGCGACGAGCAGCTCGACTATTTTTCCTCCGGGATGACCGGCGAGATCCGCCATGCGGTCTCGCGCATCAGGGGCATCCGGGTCGTGACGCGCAGCACCGGCGACGACGCCCGCGCCAGCATGCGCGGCGTCACCCACGTGCTCACCGGCTCCGTCCGCAAGAATGCCGACCGCGTGCGCGTCTCGGCCCAGCTCGCCCGGGCCAGCGGCGAAATCCTGTGGAACGACAGCTTCGAAAAGGCGCTGGCCGAAACCGTCGTGGTGCAGGACGAGATCGCCCGCGAGGTGGCGCGGGCGCTCAGCGTGGTCGCGCCGGAGTCCGCCCGTTCGGCCAGCATCGACCCGCGCGCGTTCGAGCTGTATCTGCGCGGCCGTAATCTGTGGCGGACCGGCGGCGAAGGCTCAGTGACGCCCAGGGCCGCCATCACCGATCTCGAAGAGGCCGTGCGCATCGCGCCCGACTTCGCGCGCGCCTGGGTGGCGCTGGCCAGCGCCTATGCCCAGCGCCAGAACTGGTTCTCGGGCGAGGAGCAGATGGCGCTGATCGAAAAGGCGCGCGCCGCCGCCACCAAGGCTCTCGAACTCGACCCCATGCTGGGCGAGGCCTATGTCGTGCTCGGCCGCTTCAATCCCAGCCCCGACTGGAGCGTGCGCGGCGAGCAATTCGCCAAGGCGCTGGCCGCCGAACCGAACGACGCCGACGTGATGATGCTGCATGCGGGCTTCTGGCTCGGCGAGATCGGCCAGTCGAACGAGGCGGCGCGCCAGCTGGCCCGCGCCTATGAAAGCGACCCGAGTTCGCGCCTGTTGCTGACCCGCTATATCCAGGCGCTGGTGCTGATCGGCGATACGGCGACGGTCGAACGGCTGATCACCGAGCGCACCGCCGCGCTGCCCGAGCTCGGCACGCTATGGCAGAACCTGCTGGTGGAATATCTGCGCAAGGGCGATTTCGACAAGGCGCGCACCTATCGCGACAAGCTCTACGCCGCCTATGAAAAGCTCGCCGCCGACTATCCGACCGTGAAGATGGGCGAGGTCAAGGAGCATATCGACGACATCTTCGCCGCGCTCGAGGATGGCGATCAGGAGAGGCTGGCCTCCGTGTTGGCCAGGGTCGATGAAGGCCTCGGCATGGGCCAGGCCGCCGCCGCGCAGGCGATGTTCGACTATGTCCTGCTCCGCCAGACCGACAAGGTCCGCGAGGTCGTCACCAAGCTGTACCTGCAGGACGGCTTCCGGCGCGACACGGTGGACGTGGCCGTCGCGGTGCCGGTTTCCTATCCCTATGGCCGCGTGCCGATCGCCTATCTGATGAGCGACTATTTCAAGGACTTCTGGAAGGATCCGCTGTTCTGGCGCGTCTTTGCGGCCAAGGGCGTCGCCAAATACTGGCTCGATAGCGGCGTGTGGCCCGATTTCTGCGCCGAGATCGGCGGCGTGTCCGCCTGCCGTGCGGAAGCGGAAAAGGCGCTGGCGGCTGAATCGATGAACTGAGGCCCGGCCTCAGCCCCGGCCGCGATAGGTCGGGACGCCCTGCTCGGGCACCCACAGCCCCTTGGGCAGCGCGCCGGTCTGCCAGAACACGTCGATCGGAATGCCGCCGCGCGGGTACCAGTAGCCGCCGATCCGCAACCATTTCGGCTTGATCGCCGCGACGATCCGCTTGCCGATCGACACGGTGCAATCCTCGTGGAACGCGCCGTGGTTGCGGAACGAGCCCAGAAACAGCTTCAGCGACTTGCTCTCGACGATCTTCCCCGCCGGCGCGTAGTCGATCACCAGATGAGCGAAATCCGGCTGGCCCGTCATCGGGCACAGCGAGGTGAATTCCGGCGCGGTGAAGCGAATGAGATAGTCCGTGCCCTTGTGCGGGTTCGGCGCGGATTCCAGAACGGCCTCGTCGGGCGAGGCAGGCAGCGCGGTCTGGCTGCCGAGCTGGGTCAGCCCCTTCCTGGCCATCACGCCCTCCTATAGGTGCAGCTTTGACCCAGCGAGGGACGCCGGATCGTGACGGCCACGAGTTCCGGCAAGCCGCCCTTGAGCCGGGCATAGATCCACATGCACAGCATCTCCATCGTCGGCCGGGTCAGACCTTCGACATCGTTGAGAAGATGATGGTCGAGCGCCTCGCGGACACCCGCGATCGCCGCCTCGACATCGTCGAGATTGCGGACCATGCCGTGCACCGGGTCCGCCTCGCCCGCGAGGGTCACTTCCGCATGGAAGCTGTGCCCGTGGACGCGCGCGTTCGGGTGCCCGGCCGGTGCGTTCGGCTGGAAATGCGCGGCCTCGAAGGTGAAGGACTTGGTGATCTCAAGCATGGGAGGCGGGGGTCATACAGCCCCCGCCCGGCAAGATCAAACGGCTTCCGCAACGGCAGGCAGGTCAGAGCGGCTCGAACGACAGCAGCAGCGCGCGAAGCTGGGAGAGCGTGGGATAGTCGGCGGCCTTCGCGGCCTCATCCACGAGTATGAAGCAGACGAGGCCCCGCGCACCGTCAGGGACGGCGAACGTGGCGGCGCCCTGAAGCGCGATGCGGCCCTCGCCGCCATGGAACGGCAGCAGGCCGGTGACGCCGATGACGCCGTTCACCTCGCGCAGTTCCAGAAAGGTCATCTCTCTGGCCGTCGGATTCTCGATGCTTTCGATGCGTTTGCGATCGCCCTCGTATTGCGCGCGGGCTTCATCGTTCAACTGGGCCTGTGTTTTCGGTTCGCCCTTTGCGGGTTTGACCATCGTCCGGCACAGGGCATCGCCGCTGTTCTTCGGCACGCCCCGGTCGGCATCGGCCTCGGCCACGCCGGGGCTGTAAACTACATACCCGCCCTTCCCTTTCGGACCGCTCATTTCCTTCGCGGTCCAGCCATCGGGCACCACCAGCCGCCAGGTCTTGTCCGGCGCTTCGAGCGCGCCCGGCGCGGCGTCGCCGCAGGATGCAAGCGCCAGCGTGACGGCCAGCGCGGCGGCGATGGAAAGACGGGGCGCGGTGGGCATGATGATCTCCTTGTCCCGGCAGACTGGGCCGGCGGATCGGCGCGCGAAATCACCTGTTTGGCGGAGACCGCGGCGGCCCATGACAAGCCGCCCGGCAGGCTCCACACTGCGCCATCTGCAATCGACAAATCACGAGGAAACGCATGGCGATCGACTTTGAAATTCCGGCGGAAGCCAAGGCCATCCGCGAGACGGTGCGGCGCTGGGTCCAGGACGAATGCCACCCCGCCGAAAAGCGGCTTATCGAGGGCGCTGACTACAAGGCCACGCTGGCCGAGCTGCGCGCCAAGGCGCGGGCTCAGGGGCTCTGGTGCCCGTTCATTCCAAAGGACTATGGCGGTATGGGCTTGGGGCCGCTCGCCAATGCGCTTGTGCAGATGGAGCTGGGCCAGAGCCATCTCGGCGCGCTGTCGATGAATACGCAGGGGCCTGACGACGCCACCATGCTCACCCTGCTGCAGCACGGCACCGAGTTCCAGAAAGAGAAATATCTCAAGCCGCTGCTGAACGGCGAGAAGCGCATCTGCTATTCGATGACCGAAAAGGCGGCCGGCGCCGACGCCACCGGCATGCAGACGCGGGCCGAGAGGCAGGGGAACGAAAACTACGTCCTCAACGGCGAAAAATGGTTCTCGTCGGCGGCCAGCGTCGCCGACATCGCCGTTGTGATGGCCAAGACCAATCCCGACGCCCCGCGCCACCAGCAGTTCTCGACCTTCATCGTCGAGTTGCCGAACCCCGGTTACCGGATCGTCCGTGACATCGAGACCATGGCTGTGGAAGGCCCGCTCAGCCACATCATGGGCGGCGGCCACAGCGAGGTGATGATCGAGAACCTTGTGGTGCCCGCCGAGAACCTGCTGGGCGGCGAAGGCAACGGCTTCGCGATGGGCCAGCATCGCCTCGCCTATGGCCGGCTGCGTCACGGCATGCACAACGTCGCGATGGCGCAGCGCGCGCTCGATCTCGCCGCCAAGCACGTGACGAGCCGCTCGACCTTCGGCAAGAAACTGTCCGACCGGCAGGGCGTCCAGTGGATGCTGGCCGATTGCGCCGCCGAGCTCTATCAGGCGCGGTTGATGCTGCTGCACATCGCCTACAAGGCCGAAAAGGGTCTGGACCTCAGGCAGGAGAACTCCATCGCCAAGGTTTTCCTGGCGCACATGGTTCACAAGGTCGTGGATACCGCGCTCCAGCTCCACGGTGCGCTGGGCTACAGCCGCGATACGCCGCTGGCCGCCTGGTACACCCATATCCGCTCGCAGCGCCTGGTCGATGGCCCGGACGAGGTGCATCGCTGGACCGTCGGACGCAATGTGCTGAAAGCGTTCGAACGCGACGGCACCACGGCGGCGGCCTGCGGCGGCGACCTGATCTAACGCGGCTCACCACAACGAGGCCGGCGGCGCGCCGCCGGCCCATCTGCTCCGTATCTCGGCCCGCGACGTAAGCGCCCCTGACGGCGCCTATAGACCGAACAGGGGATAGCTCGCCGGCGTTTTGTGCCGCCCTTGTTGCGCACGGAAAACGTGAAGCGCCGAGGGCTGTGCGCTCATTCCGGATGACGCGCTGAAACCTGGAGCAGACCTATGATCCGCCGCCTTGCCGCCGCCGCCTTGTTTCTGTCCGCCGCAGCACTGGCGGAGCCCCCGCCCTACCAGCTCGCCGGACCAGGCGGCGTTTTGCTCATAACCCCGGAAATCAATATCGGGTTGACGGTGCCGGAGGGTTGGCTCTATCGCCGCTCCGACACAGGCATCGACGGCATGGCGGTGGAAATCCAGACGCCGAGCTTCGATTTCGGCTTCGGCACCGGCAAGCTTTGGGTGCTGAACGAGATTCACTGCATTTCGACGAAGTTCGATCGCTACGTCCCAGAAGGGGTCACCACCCAGGACCAGGCGAACCAGTGGGTTCTCAAGGAGATTGAGAAACGCAACGCCCAGATCGCCGCCAGCAGCGAGCCGAAAATGCTCAAGACCGCATCGGGCTACCATCTGCGCGGAGACAAGGTGATGGGGTACCTGTCGCGCCGATTCGAGCTTCTGAGCGACCGTTTGGCCGGGCGCGTCGCGCTGGACGCCTATGTGCGGTATGTTCAGCCCGGCGGCGGCGCCGGAATGTCGTGCCGAGGACAGTTTGCCGCTGACGGCTTCGTCGATCACCCCAACCTGAAGGCTCTGGACGCGCTTCAGGAGTCGGTCGCCCCGCTCAACCGCTAGCCGCACCCGGCCGACGTCAGGGAATGCCGGTGATCTTGTGGGTCTGAAGGCTCAGCCGCCATTGCGGATGCGCCATGCAATAAGCGATGGCCGCATCGGTGTTGGCTGCGCGCTCAGGGCCATCCATCGGCTGAAGAAAAAAATGCTTGAAGGCGAGGCCGGCGAAACGCTCGGGCCTCGCCTTTTCCTGCGGGAAGACGAGCTTCAGCTCATCGCCGGCGGTCAGCACGAGTTCGGCATCGGCTTTTGGCGAGACGCAGATCCAGTCGATGCCATCCGGCGGCGTAAGCGTTCCGTTGGTCTCCACAGCGATCTCGAAACCCTCGGCATGCAGCGCCACGACCAGCGGCTGATCGAGCTGCAGCATCGGTTCGCCGCCGGTGCACACGACATATGGCCGGCCGCCCTGCCCCTCCGGCCACAGCGAGCCGACCGCGCGGGCGAGGTCTGTGGCCGATCTGAACTTGCCGCCGCCCACGCCGTTCGTGCCGACGAAGTCGGTGTCGCAAAACGTGCAGATGGCGGCGTGACGGTCGCGCTCCAGCCCGCTCCACAGATTGCAGCCGGCGAAGCGGCAGAACACCGCCGCGCGCCCCGCCTGCGCGCCCTCGCCCTGCAGCGTGTAGAACATCTCCTTGACCGAGTAGGTCATGCGGCGGTCGCGGTGAACTTCGCCCAGCCATTGGCGCGCAGATCGCAGGCCGGGCACGTTCCGCATCCATAGCCCCAGGCGTGACGCCTGGCGCGGTCGCCGAGATAGCAGGTGTGCGTTTCTTCGACGATGAGGTCGAGAAGCTTCGGGCCGCCCAGATCGCGGGCCATCGCAAAGGTCGCCGCCTTGTCCAGCCACATCAGCGGGGTATCGACGACGAGGCGCGTTTCCATGCCCAGATTGAGCGCCACCTGCAGCGCCTTCAGCGTGTCGTCGCGGCAGTCGGGATAGCCGGAATAGTCGGTCTCGCACATGCCGCCGACCAGATGCTTCAGCCCCCGTCGATACGCGACCGCGGCGGCGGCGGTGAAGAACAGCAGGTTCCGGCCGGGCACGAAGGTGTTGGGAAGGCCCGACCGGCCCATCTCGATCTCGGTCGCCTCGGTCAGCGCCGTGCCGCCGATCTCTGCAAGCAGGCTCAGGGTGAGCGTGCGGTCCTCGCCCAGCTTCGCGCCCCAGGTCGGAAAATCGCGCCTGATGCGCTCGACAATGCGCGGCCGCGTTTCCAGCTCCACCGCGTGGCGCTGCCCATAGAAAAAGCCGACCGTCTCGACCCGCTCGAAGCGATCGAGGGCCCAGGCCAGGCAGGTGGTCGAGTCCTGCCCGCCGGAAAAGAGAACCAGCGCCGTTTGTTCGCTCATCGCACCCCCATATCCTATGCCGCAGTGCGGGAAAATGCCCCGCTTCCCGCCCCTCTGCGATTGGCGTAAAGCAGTTCCAACCAGCGGCGCTGAAAAGCCGCGCACATAATCAGGACCGCCACCTTGCCAGTCAGCGTCGCTATTTCCGGCACGGGTCTCTACACCCCGCCCAATTCGATTTCGAACGAAGAGCTGGTCGCCTCGTTCAACGCCTTCGTCAGGCTCCACAACGAGCGCCATGCCGAGGAAATCGCCGCCGGAACCATGCCGGCGCTGTCGGAGTCGAGCGTTGAGTTCATCGTCAAGGCCAGCGGCATCAAAAGCCGCTACGTCATGGACAAGACCGGCACGCTGGACCCCGAGGTGATGACCCCGCGCATTCCCGAACGTCCCAACGAGGAAATCTCGGTTCTGGCCGAGATGGCGGTGCGGGCCGCGCAGGACGCCATGGCGCGCGCCGGCCGCACGGCCGCCGACATCGACGGCGTGATCTGCGCCGCCTCGAACATGCAGCGCGCCTATCCCGCCATGGCGATCGAAATCCAGTTCGCGCTGGGCATTCAGGGCTTCGGCTTCGACATGAACGTGGCGTGCTCCTCGGCCACGTTCGGCATTCAGGCGGCGGCCGACATGATCCGCGCAGGCCACGCCCGCGCTCTTCTGGTCGTGAACCCGGAAGTCTGTTCGGGCCACCTGCACTTCCGCGACCGCGACAGCCACTTCATCTTCGGGGACGTCGCCACGGCGATCCTGCTTGAGGCCAGCGACGCGGCCGAAGCGCCCAATAGCTGGGAGATCGTGGATACCCGCCTGAAGACCCAGTTCTCGAACAATATCCGCAACAATTTCGGCTTCCTGAACCGCACCGCGCCGGAAGGCATCGGCGCGACCGACAAGCTGTTCGTTCAGGAAGGGCGCAAGGTCTTCAAGGAGGTCGTGCCCATGGTGGCCGACATGATCCTGGCCCATACCGCCGACACCAACATCGCGCCGGCTCAGCTGAAGCGTCTGTGGCTGCATCAGGCTAACATCAACATGAACGACTTCATCGCCCGCCGCGTACTGGGGCGCGACCCAGAGCCCGGCGAGAGCCCGGTGATCCTGGACGAGTACGCCAACACGTCTTCGGCGGGCTCGATCATCGCCTTCCACAAATTCTCGGAAGACCTGAACGTCGGCGATCTGGGTATCATTTGTTCGTTCGGCGCGGGCTATTCGGCCGGCACGGTGATCGTCCGCAAGCTCAACTAGGCCGATGGCGTTCAGCCTGTTCGCCACCGAAATCTATCGCGCCCGTCTGGGCGGCCCGCGCGCAACGGCGCTCGTGACCGATCTCGCAGCGACGATCCGTCAGCTCGCCCAGGACGACATGGCGGGGCGGCGGTGGAGCGCCGAGAACGGCTATGGCGGCTACACCTCCTATGCCTCGCTCGACGATCTCGCATGGCGCGACGGCGCGGTGGCGGAACTGCAGGCGCGCCTCGACAAGCATGTCGCCGCGTTCGCCAGATCGCTGGCCTTCGACCTCAAGGGCCGTAAGCTCTCCTGCGACAGTTTATGGGTCAATCTGCTGAAGCCGGGTGCGGCCCATACGGCGCATATCCATCCCGGCAGCGCGATCAGCGGCACGATCTATATCGAGGTGCCGCCCGGCGCATCGGCGATCCGCTTCGAAGACCCTCGCCTCGGCCTGATGATGGCCGCGCCGCCGGTGAAACCAGTGGCTCCCGCCGCGCGACAGCGTTTCGTCTCGGTCGCCCCCAAAGCCGGCGACGTGCTGCTGTGGGAAAGCTGGCTAAGGCACGAGGTGCCGCGCAACGCCGCGCGAGCCCCCCGCCTTTCAGTGAGCTTCAACTACAGTTGAGCCTTCACGGCCGCATGAAGGTGAAGTCTTCATCGGGGTCGGCGTGGTCGGCCGCCTCGCGCAGCTCCCGCTGCACCTCGGCGAGCGGCTTCTTCTCAAGGAAAGCGTGGACGACCTCGGAGAGTATGCCGCGCAGCAGCGCATCGCGATCTACGGGGATGGCGGCGGCCTCGGCCAGAGCGGCCGCGACATACTGCCGGGCGAGCTGAGATGGTGTCATGGGCATGTTCCTTCGATGGTTTGACGCAGCCTGGACTGCGCCGTCCCGCCCGGCCTTGATCCAGATCAGCCGGCGTCAGCCGGATACCGGGCGATGCATTCGATCTCCATGCGCGCGCCCAGCGCCAGCGCGGTCGCGCCGAAGGCGCTGCGGGCGGGCAGCGCATCGGCTTCGAAATAGGTCAGATAGACGGTGTTGAACGCCGCCCATTCATCCATGTCGGCGAGCATGACTGTGCATTTGACGATATCGGCCAGCGTGAGCCCATAGCGGCCAAGCGTCGCGCGGATATTGTCGAACGCCTGCCGGGTCTCCGGCCCGATCCCGCCGGGCGCGAGCTTTCCCGTCGCCGGGTCGAGGCCGATATCGCCGGAAAGAAACAGCAGATCGCCGACGCGGCGGGCATCGGCGAAAGGTTTGACGAACCCCTTGGGCGCCACAGGCGCTTCGAGACCGAACGCCATACCGAAAAAGTCCGTCAGCAGGCCGGTCGAGCGACGGGCCGTGGCCGCGTCGTAGGCGAAGAGCGTCGGGCCGCCCTGCCCTTTATGCGAGAACGGGTCATAGACCGTGATGTCGGGTTCGCGCCGGTCCCAGGCATGGGTCGCGCCCGGATGGACATGCAGCGTCACCTTGGCGCGGTCGGCTTCGTCCAGCGTGGCCAGCAGATGCTCGCCGGTGTCGGGATCGTCATAGGTGTCGGCCGCGCCAAGCTGCAGCAGGACGGGGCCCGTCAGCGCACGGAAGTCGAAGCCCGGCACGACATTGTAAATCCATGCGACCGGATAGAACGGCGCGAAGGCGGCGAAGCGCGCGCCGCCGACCCCATACTTCGCCTGGATCGCCTCAGTCGCCGCCAGCATCGTCATCAACCCGCCCCACGAGAAACCCGTGAGGCCGATACGGCCCGGGTCGATCTCGGGCCGGGCAGCGAGCGTGGCCAGCGCGGCGAAAACATCGGGCACGGTCTCAAACGGAGATTTCGGGCGCGTCTCCGGCCCCGCCACGCCATGCGCCGCCCAAAGGTCGATCTCGAAGGTCGCGATGCCGGCGGCGTTCAGCGCCTCGGTCGCGCTCTCGCCACGACTGTCCACACCGTTCGAACCGTGCACGACGATGACAGCCGGCGCCGGCGCAGCAACGGCTTGGGGCAGGCTCAGAAGGCCGGCGCATGTCCACGCGCGGCCGCCGTCAGAGACTTGAAACGAGACGATCGAGACCTTCCGGTCGGCCCGGCGCGCCGCCGACCGTTCATAAGCAACCCCGCCCATCCGCGTCTCCCCGATCATCCGATGGGGCGATCCTGCGAAGCCGGAACCTGACTGTAAAGCGCCCTCAGGCCTCGCTTTCAGCCGCCCGTGACATGCAGCACGACCTGCCGGGTCTGCGGCCGGTCACGGTGCTCGAAGAGATAGATGCCCTGCCACGCGCCGAGCATCATCCGCCCGTCAGCCACAGGGATGGACAGCGAGACGGGCAGGAGCGCCGCCTTGATATGTGCGGGCATGTCGTCAGGCCCCTCGGTGGTATGGGTCAGCCAGCGCATGGTGGGATCGTCGCCCGGCGGAACGAGACGACGGAAGAAAGTCTGCAGGTCGGCGCGCACGTCCGGGTCGGCATTCTCCTGGATCAGCAACGAGCACGAGGTGTGGCGCACGAAGACGGTCAGCACGCCGTCCGCCACGCCGGACGCGCGGACGAACGCAG
>CAZBPO010000056.1:13195-13848 GCA_964493795.1 uncultured Flavobacteriaceae bacterium | reverse complement strand
GCTTTTAGCAGGTTGCGCCAGGTGCGCTCGCCGGCATGCGGCTCGCCCGAGACGAGCAGCACGCGCAGACGGTCGCGCACGCCGTTGGTGACGACGACGGCGCGGTTGTTGAGCAAGGTCAGCTCGTCCGGGCCGGGCGCGGCCTCGATCTCGATGACGTTCTCGCCGGCATGGGGCAGGGTGATGCGCACCGTCTCGACCTCGCCGACCCGGGCGCGGACGCTGGCCGCCGGCGCGCCGTCGATACGCACGGTGACCTCGGCGATGCGGCCCCTGGCGGCGTCGCCCGCGCCCTGGTCCTCGACGCGGATCGCCATTTCCATGGGGCGGTCGACCAGGGCGAAGCGGGGGCCCTCGACCAGCACGAGGCGGCGGTCCTTTTCGCCGTCCTTGCCGGTCAGCAGCGCGTGGACGGGCGCGTCAGGCAGCTCGCGCGCCAGATCGGCGTCATGGGCCTCGCCGTCGGTGACGAGGATGACGCCGGCGACGCGGTCGGGGGGCACGTCGGCGAGGGCGCGGCGCGCGGCGTCGACAAGCTGGGTGCCGTCGGCGGTGGCGGGGCCGCTTTCCACGACGCGCAGGTCGAGCGCGCCGTCGCCCTGAAGCTGCTTCCTGAGGGCGGCCACGGCGGCGGCGGCCTGGGCGGCGCGTTC
>CAZBPO010000056.1:8033-13185 GCA_964493795.1 uncultured Flavobacteriaceae bacterium | reverse complement strand
GCTCGCGCTCCGTCTCGACGGCTACGGGGTTCAGCAGGGCGGCGAGCAGCAACGCCGTCGCGGCCAGACGCAGCCATGCGCCGCGCGCCCGCTGGAGAAAGCCGAACAGGGCGATCGCCGCGGCGACGAGAGCGGCGAGGATCACCACCCACATCGGGGCCAGCGGCTCGAAGGCGAGGGCGTAACTCATTGTCCCATGCGCTCCAGCAGCGCGGGGATATGCACCTGGTCGGCCTTGTAGTTGCCGGTGAGGGCGTACATCACCAGATTGACGCCGAAGCGATAGGCGTATTCGCGCTGGCGCTCGCCGCCGCCGCTCATGGCGTAGAGGGGGCGAAGATATTCGTCCGCCGCCCAGGCCGCGGCCCAGTCGCCCGCGCCGATGACGACGCTGGAGACGCCGTCGCCCAGCGCCTCGGAGATCGGCTCGCCATCGGCGCGCTGGGCCTCGACCCAGACATCGCCGTCGGGCTGGCGGCCGGGGAAGACGGACAGCAGATAGAACGCCTTGGTCAGCACATGCTCACGCGGAACGCGCTGCAAAGGCGGCAGGTCGAGCCGTTTCAGGATGTCCTGCAAGGCGGCGGAGGCGGGGCCGCCGCGCGCCCCGTCGCGGCTGTCGAACAGGACTGTGCCGCCGTTTTTCATGTAGGCGTCGATGCGCTGGAGGGCGGCTTCGCTGGGCAGGCCCGCGTTGTCGGGGATCGGCCAGTAGAGCAGCGGGAAGAAGGCCAGTTCGTCCTTGTCGAGATCGACCCCGATCGGCTCGGCCGCCGAGACGGCCGTGCGGATATCGAGAATGCGGGTGAGGCCGGCCAGGCCCTCGGCGCTCATGCGGTCGAGCTCGGGATCGCCGGTGATGACATAGGCGAGGCGGGTGTGCAGCGCGGCCTTCAGCGCGAAGGCGTCGGCTTGGGGATCGCTCTCCTGCGCGCGGGCCGGCGGGGCGGCGGGCAGCGTCAGGCCCAGGGTCAGCGCCATCATCGCCGCGACGGCCGCCGGGCGACGGATGCCGAAGCGATAGCCGCGCAGCGCCATCGAGGCGAAGGCGTCGATGAAGAAGATCAGCAGCGCGGCGACCAGAAGCCAGGGTTTGAAGGCGACCTCGCTGCGCTGGCCATAGGCGTGGGCGGCCGCGCCGGCGGGAAGGTCGGGGAAGGGCGACAGCGTGTCGCCGGCGTCGAACAGGTTGATGGCGAGCGTGCTGGCCCCCTCGCCATAGAGGCCGGGGGGATGTTCGGGCGAGGGCTCGGCCCCGTCGCGCGACACCGGCGTCACGGCCGGGCCGGGCTTCACCAGGCGGCCATAGCCGTCGAGCACGAGCCGGGGATTGAGGCTGCCCTCGGCCGCGACGGCCTGCTCGCCGCCGGCCCCGATGCCGCGTCCCAGCGACAGCAGGCGCTTGAGCATGTCAACGAAGAGGCCCGAAAGCGGCAGGTTCGACCATTCCGCATTGGCGGTGATGTGGAAGAGCACGATCCAGCCTTCGCCGCGCCGGACGCCGGTCACCAGCGGGGTGCCGTCGGAGAGCGAGGCCCAGCTGCGGCTTTCCAGTTCGAGCGAGGGTTCGGCGAGAACCTGACGGGTGACCTGAATATCGGGCGGAGCCACGAGGCCGGAGAACGGGCTGAGCTTGGGGAAGGCGGCGAGCGTCTGGGGCTTTTCCCATGACAGCGCGCCGCCGAGCGCCCGCGCGCCGGTCTGGCGCAGGCGGACGGGCAGCAGATCGTCGCCGCCGCCGGCCAGACGCGGCCCGGCGAAGCGCACCAGGACGCCGCCCTTTTCGATCCACTCGGTCAGGCGGGTCAGCTCGTCGCCGCTGACCTGCCCGACATCGGCGAGGACCAGCATCGAGACGCCGCTTTCAAGATGGCCGGCGAGCGGGCCGACCCGCGCCTCGGCGGAATTTTCGAGCGCGCGCTCAAGATAATAGGTGGCCGACAGCAGCGGCTGGCCGCCCTGGCTGTCGTCGCCGGGCACGATGCCGACCGGGCGGCGCCGGGCGCTTTCGTCGAGCAGCGTCACCGATCCGGCGCTGGCGCGGTTGTCGATGGTGAGACGCTCGATGTCGTTCCTGAGGCCGCTGGGTGTTTCGATGCGGGCCTCGGCGCTGGTCGCCCCGGCGGCGAAGGTGAAGGGCGCGGCGGCGATGAAGCGCCCGCCTTCGCCGAAGGCCTGGACGTTGCCGCCCAGCGCCGGGCCGGGCGCGGCGCGAACGAGGCGCGCGGTCAGGCCGTTGGCGTCGTGTTCGGGCGGCAGCAGCGCGACGGCCGGCGCGATGCCGTCGTCGAGGAAGATGTCGGTCTCGCCGATGCGGACGAGCGCCGCGATGACTTCGGGCGTCGCCGCGTCGCCGATGCCGTCGGCCAGCCAGACGATGCGGCCCTTGAGGCCGGCCGTCGCCGTTTCAAGGCGCGCCAGCATCGTCATGCGGTCGGCGCGGAACGGGCGGGGCTCCAGCGCCAGGGCGCGCGCGAGGGCGTCGGCGGGGTCTTCCTTGCGGATGTCGAAATCGGGCGAGGCGGTCGGCGCGAGAATGACGGTGAGATCGGCGCGGCGGGCGTCTTCGATCAGGCCGCGCATCTCTTCCCGGCGGCTGTCCCAGCGATGCGCCGCGCCCCAGCCGTTATCGACCACCAGGATCAGCGCCCCGTCGTCGCGCGCCAGGCTTCTGGTCGCGTTCATGACGGGTTCGGCGAGGGCGAAGATCACCAGCGCCGCAGCGGCCATGCGAAGCAGCAGCAGCCAGAGCGGCGTCTTGTCGGGCGTCTCTTCCTCGGTCTTCAGGCCGGCGAGGAAGCGCAGGCCGAAGAAGCGGCGGCGCTGCGGCGCGGGCGGCGTGACCCGCAGCAGCCACCAGATCACCGGCAGCGCAGCCAGCGCGGCGAGCGCCAGCGGCGCGCCGAAGGAGAGCGCGCCCATCGTCAGGCCCCCATCCGGCTGCGCCGGTCGTCGGACAGGCGGCGATAGACGCCCAGGACCGCCGTTTCGGCAGGCCGGTCGGTGCGATGCGACTGGAAGGTCCAGCCATAGCGTGCGGCGATGCGCTGGAGCGCGTCACGATGCGCCAGGAACCGCGTGCGATAGACGCTCCGCAGGCTCTGCGCGCGGCCGACCAGCGACTCGCCCAGCCCTTCGACCGCCTCGAAGCGGACGCGGCCCTCGAACGGGAATTCTTCCTCGGCGGGATCGACCACCTGAACCAGATGGCCGCGCGCGCCGCTGGCCGCGAACAGCGCGACCATGGCCTCGAACGCGTCGGGTTCGACGAAGAAGTCGCCGGCCACCAGCACCGTCGAATGGCGCGGCAGCGCGCCGGGCGGCGGCGTGTCGCCGCTTTCCGCCTCGTCCGAAAGCCGCGCGGCGAGGCGGCGCACCGCGATGCGGCCGATGCCGGTTTCACCGGTGCCCAGCGCCCCGACCCGTTCGCCGGCGCGCGACAGCAGCGAGGCCACGGCCAGCAGCAGCACGCCGGCGCGTTCCTGCTTGAGCGGCAACGCATCGGCGGAGCGCCAGTTCATCGAGGCGGAGGCGTCGCGCCAGAACCACACGCTCTGCGCCGCCTCCCACTCGCGTTCGCGCACGAAGACGTGCTGCGATTTCGCGGATTGCCGCCAGTCGATCGCGGCGACGCTGTCTTCGGGCTCGTAGCGGCGGAACTGCCAGAAGCTGTCGCCGGGGCCGGTGACGCGGCGGCCGTGGACGCCGAACGCGACGGTCTGGGCGATGCGCTCGGCCTGAACGAGCAGGGGCGGAAAGCGCGCAGCCGCGCGCTCGGCCTGCTCGCGCAGGGCGTTCCAGCGGCCGGGCCGCCTGATGTCGGGCGATGACGCCGAGGCGCTCACACGTTCTCCGCGACGAGGCCGCGTATGACGTCGGCGACCGTGATGCCTTCGGCGCGCGCGGCGAAGGTGAGCGCCATGCGGTGGCCGAGAATGGGCTGTGCGAGGGCGGCGACGTCGTCGGTGGACGGCGCGATGCGGCCGTCGAGCAGGGCACGGGCGCGGGCCGCCAGCATGAAGGCCTGTCCGGCGCGCGGGCCGGGCCCCCAGGCGATCTGGCCGCGCACGCGGTCGGAGGCCGCCGTTTCGGGGCGCGCGCCGCGGGTGAGGCGGAGGATCGCGTCCACCACCTTCTCGCCGACCGGCAGACGGCGGACCAGCGCCTGAATTTCGATCAGCTTGTCGGTGTCGAGAATCTGCGGCGCGGCGGCGTCATCGGCGCCGGTGGTGGCGATCAGCATGCGCTTTTCGGCGTCGAGCTCGGGATAGGCGACGTCGATCTGAAGCAGGAAGCGGTCGAGCTGGGCCTCGGGCAGGGGATAGGTGCCTTCCTGTTCGATCGGGTTCTGGGTGGCCAGAACCTGAAACGGCCAGGGCAGGTCGTGCGTCTGGCTGGCGACCGTGACCTGACGCTCCTGCATGGCCTGAAGCAGGGCGGACTGGGTGCGGGGGCTGGCGCGGTTGATTTCGTCGGCCATCAGAAGCTGGGCGAAGACCGGGCCGCGGATGAAGCGGAAGCTGCGGCGGCCGTCGTCGTTCTCTTCGAGCACCTCGGAGCCGATAATGTCGGAGGGCATCAGGTCGGGCGTGAACTGGACGCGCTTGGTCTCGAGGCCCAGCACCGTGCCCAGCGTGGAGACCAGACGGGTCTTGGCGACGCCGGGCACGCCGACCAGAAGCCCGTGGCCGCCCGAGATCAGGGTGGTCAGCGCCAGCTCGATCACCTGCTCCTGGCCGAAAATGCGCTTGCCGATCGCGGCGCGCGCGGCCGCGAGGTCGCCCGTCACGCGATCGAGATCGGGCGTGCCGCCAGGCTCGCTGATCGTTTCGGCTGTCATGCGTACTCCCAAAAAACCCACCGATTCCGCGCCGCAACGCAGCGAAATGCGACCATAGGAGATCGCGAGGCCCGCGAAAGCCCTATTTCACGTCACAAGACGGCGAGATTGGGGCCCGGCAAAGGCTTGGCGCGGGCTCGCCAAGGACTATCTTGGTGAGGTCATGTCATCTGAACCGGTCGATTTTTCCAGAACTGAGCCGCCGCAATTGCTGAGGGGGCTGGCCGCTCTTCAGGCCGAGGCTGCGGCCGGCCGGCGCCTGCCGCCCGTCGAGAAGTGGAACCCGCCCCATTGCGGCTCGATCCCCATGCG
>CAZBPO010000056.1:0-8023 GCA_964493795.1 uncultured Flavobacteriaceae bacterium | reverse complement strand
TATGGGCACGCCGATCGGCCGGCCGCGCATGGTGCGGCTGTTTTCGACCGTGCTGCGGCGCGATCCGGGCGAGTTCGTGCTGGTGACGCCGGTCGAGCGGGTGGCGATCGAGGTGGAGGATGCGCCGTTCATCGCCGTGACGGTGGATGTGGCAGGCGAGGGCGACAGCCAGACGCTGACCTTCACCACCAATGTCGGCGATCAGGTGACGGCGGACGCCGATCATCCCATTCGCGTGAGCGAGAACCCCGAGACGGGGGAACCCTCACCCTATGTGCTGGTGCGCGGGGGGCTTGAGGCCCGGATCGCCCGCGCGGCGTTCTATGAGATGGCCGATCTTGCGGTCGAGCGCGACGGGCGGCTGGGCGTGTTCAGCGGCGGGGCGTTCTTTCCGCTGGGGGCGGCCGCATGAGCATGCTTCCGGCGAGGGACAGCCGCCCGTTCCACATCCCCGAGGGCGATCCGCGTCTTTGGCTCTACCCGCTGCTGAGGCCGCTGGAAGAGGCGCGGGGCATGACGGCGGCGCCCGAACGGGGCGATTTCGACCTGAACCCGCAGATGCGTGACGAAGCGGGCGAAATGCCTCTGCTGCGGCCGGCGGCCGTGCTGGTGCCCATCGTCGACAGGCCGTCCGGCCTGACGGTTCTGCTGACGCGGCGGTCGGCGCACCTGTCGAGCCATGCCGGGCAGGTGGCCTTTCCGGGCGGCCGGATCGACGACGGCGATGACGGGCCGGTCGGCGCAGCGCTGCGCGAAACAGAGGAGGAAACTGGCATTCCGCCCTCGTTCGTGACGCCGGTGGGACTGCTGGACCCCTATGAGACGGGATCGGGCTTCGTGATCGTGCCGGTCGTCGGGGTGCTGCGCGAAGGCTGTACGCCGCGCCCGAATCCGGGCGAGGTGGACGAGATCTTCGAGGTGCCGCTGGACTTTCTGATGGATACCGCGAACCACCAGCGTCATTCAGGTGTATGGCAGGGGCGCGAGAGGCGCTATTACGCGATGCCATACGAGAGCCATAACATCTGGGGAGCGACGGCGGGGATGATCGTCAATCTGCGCGAACGCCTGGGAGATGCGGGGTGAGGATCGTCACCAATATCCTGCTGTTCCTGCTGCCTTTCGTAGTGTTCTTCACCTACGCCCATTTCGCCAACAAGCGGCGGGCGCTGGATGGCGGCGATCCGCTGCGCACGCCCTGGTACTGGCTGGTGATACTGGGCCTGATCCTGGCCATCGGCGGGTTCTTCGCGATGCGTCTGGGTGCCGATCCGCACCCCGGCTGCTATGTCCGCGCGCATGTCGACGCCGCCGGCAAGGTGGTGAACGGCTATTTCTCGGAAGACCCCGACGACCCCAAATGCGCGCCGCCATGACCACGCCCTCGCTGGCTTCGCAGTCCTGGCTGACCGGCGAGCGCACGAAGCGTCTGTTCGCGGCGCTGCTGAACGGCGGCGGCGAGGCGCGTTTCGTGGGCGGCTGCGTGCGCAATGCGCTGCTGGGCGCGGCCGTGGCGGATATCGACGTCGCGACGACGATCCTGCCGGACGAGGTGGCGCAGCGCCTTTCGGCGGCCGGCATCACGACCGTGCCGACCGGCATCGCGCACGGCACGGTGACGGCCATCGTCGATCACCAGCCGTTCGAGATCACGACGCTGCGGCGCGACGTGACGACCGACGGTCGCCGCGCCACCGTGGCCTTCACGACCGACTGGAGCGAGGACGCCGGGCGGCGCGATTTCACCTTCAACGCGCTTTACGCCACCGCCGACGGCGAGGTGATCGACCTGACCGGCGGGCTGGACGATCTGGCGGCGCGCAAGGTGCGCTTCATCGGCGACGCCGGACAGCGCATCGCCGAGGATTATCTGCGTATCCTGCGGTTCTTCCGGTTCCATGCCTGGTATGGGACAGGCGAAATGGACGCCGCAGGACTGGCCGCCTGCGCCGAAGCCCGCCAGGGGATTTCGACGCTGTCGGGCGAACGCATCCATGCCGAGCTGTTGAAGCTTCTGGCGGCGCCGGACCCCGTGCCGGCGCTGCGGACGATGGCGGCGACCGGGATCCTGGGCGAGATCCTGCCCGGCGCGCTGGATTTCGAGCGGCTGGCGCGGCTGGTGGAGATCGAAGAGACGCATCTGTTCAGCGACGCCGATCCGGTGCTGCGTCTGGCGGCGCTGATCGCCGGGGGACCTGCGGAGCGGCGGCAGGCGCTGATGCGGCGTTTGCGTTTCTCGAACGCCGAGACCGCACGGCTGACGGCGATCGACCGCAGCGACGTCAAGATCATCTCGTATCTGTCGATCCGGGAAGTGCGGCGCGCGCTGTATCGGCTGACGCCGGCGATCTTCAAGGACAAGGCGATGCTGGGCTGGGCGGCCGACCGCAAGCAGTCGAACGCGCCGCAATGGCGCGCGCTGCTGGCGCTGGCGGATAGCTGGCAAAGGCCCGATCTGCCGCTCACCGGGCATGAGGTGATGGCGGCGGGCGTGCCCAACGGCCCGGATATCGGGCGCGTCATGGCCGAGGTGGAGGAATGGTGGATCGATTCCGACTTCACGGACGACAAGTTCTCGGTGATCGAGCGGCTGAAGGCCGTGGTGCAGGCGACGGTCTATTAGGCCGCGCGGCGCTGGCGGCGGCGCTGCTGGCGGCGACCCCGGCGTTGGCTGAAGGTCCGGAAGACTGGGCCGGGTCGTGGCGCGGCGCATGCAAGCTGACGCCGGCCTATGACGGGGTCGAAAGCTTCCCCATGTCGCTGACCATCGGGCGGACCGACAGGCCGGGCGTGCTGCGCTGGTCGATCGTCTATCAGACCGACCAGCGCGACGTGCGCGACTATGAACTGGTGGCGAGCGAGGCGGCGGCGGGGCGTTATACGATCGACGAGAAGAACGGGCTTTTGCTGGACGCGGTCTATTCCGACGGGACGCTGTATGCCCCGTTCACGATCGGCAGCCTGTTGATCACCGCCACCTATCGCGTGGCGAGCGACGGTGCGATGCACGCCGACATGCCCTCATTCGGCGCGGAGCCGGTGCGGACCACGTGTCTGGAAGCGCAGCCCGAGACCTGCGCGCGCAGCTTTGCGCTGAACCGGACGCAGCATTGCCGCCTGACGCGTCAGGACATCCGCAAACTGCCATGATGCGACGCGCAGGATCGCAGAAACCGGCATCTCAGGGTTGCATCGCGCGCCGCGTCGCTCGACAGTCCGTCGATTGACTCGCATCGGGGGAACGATACGGCCGGCATGGCGACGCAACGGCAGAAATCCGGCGGTTTGGGCGGCCTTATCTTTTTCGCGTTCGTCGGGGCGATGGTGTTCGCGCCGGCCTTTGCGGGCGTCGCGGTCGTCGGGCTTATCGTCTGGCTGGTCTTCGCCTCGAACGCGAAGTTCAGGATCGGCCAGAATCCCGTTCTGATGAAGTCAGGCGTGCGTGGCGCCGTGGAGGTGGCGGAAGCGACGCGCAGCCAGGTGCGCAGCCGCAGCGGTGGCGGCCCCTGGCATCATACCTGGACGATCGCGCTGGTGGCGCAACCGCCGGGATCGGCGGCCTTTCGCGTCGTCGTGTATCGCAAGATCCCGGAGCGCCAGACGGGTCCGTCGCGCGGCCAGCGCTATCCGGCGTGGTTCGACCGCAGCGCCCCGCAGAATTTTCACGTCGAGTGGCGCGGATTGCCCTCGGTCGAGGATACAGCCGCCGCCCGGCCCGAACCGGTGCGCGAACAGCCCCGTTCGCCGAGGCCGGCGACTCAGCCGTCATACCAATTGCCGGAACGCGACGCGCCGGCCTTGCCCCTGGCGCATGCCGATGCCGGTTATGGCTTCGATTTCGCGGCGCGCGGGGTCGATGCCCGGGCGCGGATCGAGGATGTGGCGCAGCTTGAAGACGGGTCGACCGAAATGGCTTTGACCGTCACGCCGCGCGGGGCCCGCCCGTCGTATCGCACGGTGATCACGACCTTCGTGCCCGAGGATCGCAGATCCCAGGTCGGAAAAGGCGGCTCATTGCGATTGAGGGTGGACCCGGCGACGCCCGGCCGTCTGATGATCGTCTCGTAACGCGCGGGATTCAGCGCGTGACCGGCGGCGGGGCGCGGCGGATTTCGTTGGCGTAGCATTCCTGCGTGCCGCCGCGCGGGCTGGGGGTGATCAGCGTGACGTCGCCGCCGGTACATATGGTCGAGCCCGTTTCGCCCTGGATGCCGATGCGCTCGGACCAGTTGATGTCGGGGCAGACCCCGGTGATCTTGAGTTCGTAGAGGGTGGACGCGCCGACGCGCAGCAGAACGGTCTCGCGATCGACTGGCTGGAACGAGGTGATCTGGCTGGCGTCGAAGCATTCCTGCGGCGCGGCGGGCGTCCTGGCGTCGCGTGACCCTCCGCAGGCGGCGAGCGTAGCGAACCCAGCGAAAAGGACGGCGGCGCGGCAGGTGGAAAGGCGCGGCATGGACTGACCTCGTGATTCTCCTTGCCGCAGCTTATGCGAGGATGATGTCATCAGGCTCGTCGAAAGCCGGGGATGTATCGATGCTGAGGCCGCTTGCGATCGGATTGCCGCTGATCTTCGTCATCGTCATCGCGTTCGTCGCAGTGATGAATTTCGTCCCGGTCGAAAGCCCGTACTTCATCTACGGCATAATCGGCTATGTCGTGCTTTTCCCGGCTGCGCTGATCTACACGATCGTCGCCACCATAAAAAACGCGCGGCGGGTGATCGCGGGCGGGGACGTGTCGCTGCGCGAACGCGGCGAGCAGACGATGGCGACCGTCGCCGCCGCAAGGGCATTGAACATGACGGCGCGCGTGGGGGCCGGTCGCACCTACCGGCTGCATTCCGTGCGATTGAAGCTCGACAACCGCGCGCCGGACATCTCGACCACCAACGCCACCTCGCTGCTTGGCGAGCCAGCCGTCGGAGATCGGGTGCCGGTCTATCTCGACCGCGACAACGCCAAGAACTTCTTCGTCGACTGGGCCCAGTCGACCGGGGCGCAGCGTCTGCCCGAAGGCAGCGAGATCAGCCAGATCGTCTCGCAGATCAAGGCCGCGGCTGGTGACGGCGGAATGCAGGTCAATGTGGTCGGAAACGGCGGCGCAACGTCGGCGGGCGCGGATATCGGCCGGCTCGTGTCGCAGATCAAGGCCGCCGCCATGGATGCCGGCGCGCAGCGGGTCGAGGTGTCGGGGACCGGAGCGCACTACGCTGCGGGGCCTGAGCCAATGGCGTTGGGCAGCGACGGACTGGAAGGTCGCGCGCGGATCGAGGGGCTGAAGCCCTATCCTGACGGGACCTACGACCTCGATCTCTACGTGACGCCGCGCGGCAAAAGCTCTTACCGGGTGGCCGCGCGCGTGCCCGTGCCGGCCGGCACGGGTCTTCTGCAGCGCGGGCAGACGCTAAAGGTTCGCATCGACCCGGACATTTCCAGCCGGGTCCAGGTGGTCTGGGACTAAGGCCGGCTCAGAAACTGAGCGGCCAATGGCCGACAAGATCGAAATCGGCCAGCCCTTCCCAGACCATCTTCACCGCGACGTACAGAATCACCGCAAGGCCGATCCAGGCGATCCAGCGGTGCTTTTCCAGCAGTTTCGCAATCAGCGTGGCGGCGACCGCCATCAGCACGACGGAAACCACCAGACCGACGATCAGGACCCATTCGTGGCCCGCCGACGCGCTGGCGACGGCCAGCACGTTGTCGAGCGACATGGAAAGGTCGGCGATGACGATCTGGATGATGGCGCGCCAAAGGCCCTTGGTCGGGCCGCCGGCATTGGCCGCAGCCTCGGCCTCGGCCAACTGCGCCAGGCCATGGGCCGGGCGGCGCAGATCGCTGTAGAAGCGCCAGCACACCCAGAGCAGCAGCAGGCCGCCGACCAGCTTGACGCCCTTAAGCTCGAGCAGCTGCACGGTGATGACCGCAAAGCCGATCCGCATGATGACCGCCAGGCCGATACCCAGCGCGATGACCTTGGTCCGCATTTCCTTGGGCACGCTGGCGGCGGCGAGGCCGACCACGATGGCGTTGTCGCCGGCCAGGACAAGGTCGATGATGAGGACCGACCAGAGGGCGGTCATCTCGGAAGGGGTGATCCAGTCGAACATCTGAGCCTGTATGAAAAACTACTGCGCGAAGCGCGTCAGCGTGCCGGAGGCACGGCGGATCGTGACCCCGTCGATCACGCGCGTATAAACCAGTCCCATCGTTCCGTCTTCAATGGTCCGGACATAGGTCTGAAGTTCGGCCTGGCCATCTTCCGTGATAGCGAAACCGGAAACAGTCAGCGTGGTCTCGTTGAGGCGCGCAATCCAGACAGCCTGCCCGGCGGTGAGAACGCCGGGAACCTGCCAGCGGTCTTCGCCGGAGTAGCGGAAGATAAGCTCGACGTCGGACACGGCCTCGTCGGGGCGGTTCGGATCGCCTTTTTCCCGTTTGACGGTCGACCATTCCAGTTTGAAGCCGCCATCCTCGTTGGGGGTGATGGTGACGCCCGATTCGCGGACGGAGGTGGGGAAATCGGTCGGGCCCGAGGTTTCGACCGTGACCTTGCCGACCCATTGGCCGGAAAACGCCGTGATTCCGGCCTCTTCAGCCGTCGCCGTTCCGCAAAAAGCCAGCGCCGTGAACGCAGCTTTCAGCCAGTTGGTACGCATCGCTTCTGCTCTCCCAGCGTCGGACCGGCGGTTCGCGCGGGTCAGACGTGCTCCTAGCGCGATTCAGCGCCGCTGGGGAAGGACTTGCGCCGGGGCGGCGGCTTGCGTAACGGCAGTAGGAGCAAGGCGGGGGAACCTTGCGCGGGGTGTCAGATTTCAGTCGAAATCCGCCCGCCCGCGATGTATGCCCCTGCCCGGGATAATGAGATTCTAGGGGTTCCTTCCCGTGTCAGCAGCTACGCACGACGAGGCCACGCGCCGCGACTTTCTCTATGTGTTTTCGGGGGCAGCCGCCGGCGTGGGCGTGGCCGTGACGGCCTGGCCCTTCATCGACCAGATGAATACAAGCGCCGCCACGCAGGCGCTGGCGACCACCGAGGTGGCGCTGGAGCCGATCGCCGAAGGCCAGCAGATCACCGTCATGTGGCAGGGCAAGCCCACCTGGGTGCGCCGCCGCACCGAAGCCGAGGTGGAGCAGGTCCGCGCCATGCCGAATTCGGCCCTCAAGGACCCGCAGACCGACCAGGAGCGCGTGAAGAAGCCGGAATGGCTGGTCGTGATCGGCATCTGCACGCATCTGGGCTGCATCCCCAACCGCGACGACGCGAGCCAGGCGGGCGGCTATCTGTGCGCCTGTCACGGCAGCGTCTATGACGCCTCGGGCCGCATCCTGCGCGGGCCGGCGCCGACCAATCTGGAGGTGCCGCCCTACGCGTTCGTCTCCGACAACCTCATCCGTATCGGCTAAGCGAGGGAACGACGCACATGGCCTCCGGTCCCTCCACCTACACGCCGTCGAACGGGCTGACGCGCTGGCTTGATTCGCGCCTGCCGATCCTGCGTTTCGCCAACGACAACCTGCTGAAATTCCCGACGCCGAAGAACCTGAACTATTCCTACACGTTCGGCGCGCTGCTGGCCTATTGCCTGGTGATCCAGATCATCACCGGCGTCGTGCTGGCGATGCACTTCATCCCGAACTCGGCGCTCGCCTTCAACAGCGTCGAGTACATCATGCGCGACGTGAACTATGGGTGGCTGATCCGCTACATCCATATGAACGGCGCGTCGTTCTTCTTCATCGCCGTCTATGTGCACATCTTCCGCGGCCTCTATTACGGCTCGTACAAGGCGCCGCGCGAGATCCTGTGGATCCTCGGCGTCATCCTGTACCTGCTGATGATGGCGACCGCGTTCCTGGGCTACACGCTGCCTTGGTCGCAGATGTCGCTGTGGGGCGCGAACGTCATCACCAACCTGCTGGGCGCGCTGCTGGGCACTGATTTCACGCAGTGGCTGTGGGGCGGCTATTCGGTGGACAACCCGACGCTGCAGCGCTTCTTCTCGCTGCATTATCTGCTG
>CAZBPO010000055.1:6186-13910 GCA_964493795.1 uncultured Flavobacteriaceae bacterium | reverse complement strand
GCCGGCGTGATCATGCCAAGGTCGCCATGGCTGGCCTCGGCCGGGTGAACGAACTGGGCGGGCGTGCCGGTGGAGGCGAGGGTCGAGGCGATCTTGGCCCCGACATGACCGCTCTTGCCCATGCCGGAAACGATGACCCGGCCTTTGGCGGCGATGAGCAGGTCGATGGCGCGGTCGAACGCTTGGTCCAGCGCGCCGCCGAGGGCGGCCAGCGCCGCCGCTTCGATGCCCAGCACGCGGCGGGCGACGGCGAGATCGCCGGCCTTGGCGTGCGGGGCGGGGTCGGCTTGGGCGGACATGGGCGCTCGGCCTTTGGGGGAGGTCAGGACCGGGAGATAGTCCTCCCGGTCCTTCAGGTCCACCCGGACGGGCCTAGTTCGAGGCCTCGAACGAGACCCGGTTGCCCCAGTCGGCATCCGGCGGCGGGCCGCCGGCCTGCATCGCCTGCATCTCGGACATGGTCAGCGCCGGGTCCAGCTCGACCGCCACCTGGATGGCGTCGGGCTTCATCACGAAGTTGTAGAACGCCTTGACCACCGGCAGCAGCTTGTCCGCCGGGATGGCGTCGCCGCCCATCTGGGCCGCGGCTTCGCGCAGATCGTCGTCCGAAAGCTCGGTCTTGGGCGTGCCGTCAGCGTTGGTTCCCAGTATCATCGGGCGCATCCCGGCGATCTGCGGCTCAAGCTTGGGCATCAGGCCCTGATCCTTGAAAGCCAGGGCGTAACGCTTGAAGCCGACCGTGGCCAGCGGGCTGTTGGGATCGGCCATCTGCTTTTCGACCTCGGCCGCCGCCTCGGGCGAACGGTCGAGATAGAGCTTGATCGCGTTGGTCTTGGCCCAGTCGAGATAGGCCGTGGTGGCCCCGGTCATCGCGACATTGACGTCGAGATCGAAGGCGTCGGCGATGTCGATGCCGAAATCCTGGACCATCAGGCCCGAGCTGAGATCGACGTCGCTGGCCGAGGTGAGCGTGATGGCGAGCTCGTTATAGCCGAGGCCCTGGATGTAGCCCGCGATCATCGCGAAGCCCATGCCGGCCTGCGCCGCCATGCCGCCCGACTGGCCCATCTTCTGGCCGGTCGTCATCAGTTCGGCGAGGTTGACGGTGATGCCGGTGAATTCGGCCTTGAAGGCGGTGACGTAGTCGCCCTCGATCCTGACGTCCGAGACGCGCATGTCGCCCAGCGGCACGGTGTCGAAGCCGAGGCCGAACGTCTTCACGTCGGCATAGACGCCGCGCGCGATCAGGTCGGAGCCGTCTTCATCGACGCTGGACCAGTTGAGGACGCCCGGCGGGAAGCCCTGCATCTCAAGGATCTGACGCAGGCGGCCGTCCGGCGTCGAGACGTCCTGCGCCGCGGCGACGGGAACGGCCGACGGCACGGTGAGGGCGACGCCGCCGGCGAGGGCGACGCCGAGCGCAAGCGCGGAGGCGGTGCGTTTCAAAAAGCGCATGGCGGGAACTTCTCCTTCGACGGCCCGGACAGCGGGCCGGTAACTTGAGGCTCATTCACCCCGAAAATGAGCCGATATCAAGGCCGTCAGGCCGCGCGGTGGCGGATGGCGAGCAGCACGTCGATCAGAAAACTGACCAGAACGTAAGCGATGAACAGATAGAAGCCCGACTGCAGCGTGGTGACGGTTTCGACCGTCGCCGGGCCGGGATTGTGGCCCTGGCCGATGGTCGAGGCGGCCATCACCGAGACGATGATCGAGACCGCGAAGATGTCGACCATGGCGAAACGGCCCATGAACTGAAGCAGCCGCGCCGCCCGCGCGCCGCGCGAGCCGGCGGGCGAGGCCAGAAGCAAGGCGACGCCCAGATTCTTCACGACCGGCAGCGCCACCCCGAAAATCACGAGCAGCACGGCGATGAGGATGTAGTTGGTCTCGATCAGGCGCTCGACCATGGTGACGACGCTGCGCGTCTCGTCGAGGATGGTGAAGCTCTGGAACGGTTCGGGGATATAGGACGGCAGGCGCGCGCTGACCTGAACGGTCAGCAGCGGGAACACCCAGGCGACGACCAGCAGCCCCGCCGCCAGCGCCAGCAGAACCCAGAGCGCCCAGAGCGGCGCGCCGCGCGGACGATCTGGTCCTTCAATGGGCAAAGATGTCGTCCTCGCCCCAACCCAGAAGGTCGAGGGCGGCGCGGATGGGCAGGAAGCGGAACGCCGCCTCGGCGAGATGCGTGCGGCCCTCGCGCGCCAGCATCATCTCCAGCGTGGCTTTCAGCTTGTGCAGGTGCAGCACGTCGGAGGCGGCGTAGTCGAGCTGATCTTTCGACAGCGTCGCCGCCGCCCAGTCCGAGCTTTGCGAGGCCTTCGAGATATCTACGCCCAGCAACTCCTTCACCAGATCCTTCAGCCCGTGCCGGTCGGTATAGGTGCGCACCAGCTTGGAGGCGATCTTGGTGCACCACAGCGGCGCGACATCGACGCCGAGATAGGCCTTCAGCACCGCGACGTCGAAACGGGCGTAATGGAACAGCTTGGTGACGGCCGGATCGGCCAGCAGGGCTTTCAGCCGGGGCGCGGCGTAGTCGTCGCGCGAGGCGAACTTCACCAGATGCGCGTCGCCGTCGCCGGCCGAAAGCTGGATAAGGCACAGCCGGTCGCGGTGAGGCTTGAGCCCCAGCGTTTCGGTGTCGATGGCGACGAGCGGGCCGAGATCAAGACCCTCAGGCAGATCGCCGTGATGAAGATGCACAGTCATGGCGGCTGGGTGCCGGGGTTTGGCGAGCGAGTCAATGTGGCGCGTGGGCCGATCCGAGCGGCGACAGGCCTCCGGTCGCCAGACGGATACCGACCCTGCTCCGCCCATGCCCGTCAAAGACGGAGGCGTTCGATGCTGCGCGCGTGAACGAGGGCGAGGATCAGGATGCCTTCGCCGTGTTCTTCGTAGAAAATGACATGGCTTGCGTGCTCGTGACGCCGCACGCCGGGCGCGACGGTCGCCGCTTCGCGCCCCATGCGCGGCTGAGTCGCCAGCAAGGCGAAGCACGCCGTCATGTCGATGTGGTAGCGCTCGGCCTGGGCTTCGCCGAAACTTTCGATCCCGTAGATATAGATATCGAGCAGATCGTCTTCGGCGCGCCTGGAAAGTTCATAGCCGCTCACGTTTCAGGCCGCGCGCGCGCGCGATGTCTTTCGCCTGCGCGAAAATCTGGTCGGGGGAACTGCTTCCGACCCCGCCGTCGCGCGCATCGGCGACGATCTGGCGCAACTCGTCGAGCGTGAGCTCCTGATTGCGGCGTTCGCGGTCGCGCCGCACGAGGTCGCGGACATAATCGCTGGTGCTGGCGTATTCGCCGCTTTGCGTGAGCGTCTCGATCCAGTCTTTCATCGGATCGGGCAGGGAAACCGTCATGGTCGCCATGGAGCGCCTCCTTTGGAGCGAACCATAGCGGAAATAAGAATATTTCACAAAATATCCTATTCTTCGCCATGCGTGCGCCGCGCCGCGCATTGCGCTACTTGGCGCGCGTCTCGTCACTCGCCGTTGAACCCATTCCATGCGCCTCAGGGATTTCCTGATCTTCGCCGTCGTTTGCCTCGTTTGGGGCTATTCGCATGTGCTGTCGAAGGTGGTGATCGGGGAATGGGGCGTGCCGCCGCTGTTCTTCGCCGCCGCCAGGTTCGCGGTGGTGGCGCTGGCGACGCTGCCCTGGCTGCTGCCCATGCCCAAGCCGCCTTTGCGGATCGTCGCCATCGCCATCCTGATGGGAGCGGGCAATTTCGCGCTGCTGTTCCTGGGCCTGCAGACCGCCAGCCCCTCGGCCGTCGCCATCGTCATCCAGATCGGCGTGCCGTTCACGACGCTGTTGTCGATCGTGATGCTGAACGAGCGCATCTACTGGCGGCGCGGGCTTGGCATCGCGCTGACGCTGGCCGGCGTTCTGATCGTGGTGTGGGCGCCCGAAGGCGTCGAACTGAGCGCCGGGCTGTTGTTCGTGGTGGCGGCGGCCTTTTCGGGCTCTCTGGGCGCGGTGCTGATGAAGCGCACCGACAGCGTCGCGCCGCTGCGCTTCCAGGCCTGGGTGGGCGTCGTTTCCTTCTTGCCGCTGGCGCTGGCCTCAGCCCTGTTCGAGACCGGACAGTGGGAGGCCGCCCACGCCGCCGGGTGGCCGTTCGTCGCGGCGCTGGCGTTCTCGGCGCTGGTCGTCTCGGTGGCCGCGCATTCCGCCTATTACTGGCTGATCGGGCGCTATGAGGCGAACCTTGTCGCGCCGCTGACCCTGATGACGCCGCTGGCGACCATCGGCTTCGGCGTATGGCTGACGAACGACCACATCGACACGCGCATGATCGCCGGCGCGACGCTGGCCTTTATCGGCGTGCTGATCGTCGCGCTGCGGACCAAGAAGCGTGGCCCGCTGGCCGTCACGCGCGGCAACGACGCCTGAGCGGGCGGCGGCGCTAACGGACGCCTTCGGGGCGCGGGCGGCATTGGCCCGTCACGCTGTCCATCCAGCCGCCATAGCGCACGGTGAGCTGAAAAAGCGCCTCGCCGGTCGGGCACTGGAGATCGCAAAAGGCCGGGGTCGGATTGGAATTGCCCGCCTCGATCTCGACCGATTGCTTGTTCTCGCGGCTATTGGGCACGGGATTGGTCATGTCCACGCAGGTGATGCGCGTGATCCGGTCGACATAGGCGCCGGAACGGATCTTGATCGCGTCGACCGCGCGATCGCCCCGGCACAAGCCCTCGCGATAGCCCGAGCCGCCCTCGGCGCCGCCATGCAGCCAGGTGCGTTGGGGCGTGCCGCGTTTGCCCCGATTGTCGAACGGCGCGCAGCGTATGGAGATGGAATTCAGGAACGCGCCGCCCCGGCCGCCCACGCCGATGATGAACTGCCCTTCCGGACAGCGGATGACCGCGCGCCTGTCGCCGCCCTCGCCGCCGCAGCGCCCGGTGCTGGCGGCCCAGGCAGCCCCGGCCAGGCCAAGCGCGAGCGCCCCCATGACGGCCATGCGGAGGCCCTGACGGAACGTTGCGGCCGTCATCGGCATTTGCCCTTCAGGCTGTCGACCCAGCCGCCATAGCGGACGGTCAGCTCGGTCAACAGCTCGCCCCTGGGGCAGCGCATGAAGCAGTTGGGCTCGTGACGCGTGGTCTGAAAGCTTTTCTCCTGGCCGGGATAGACCCGGTCCCGGCGATAAGGATGAATATCGGCGGCGGTCCAGCCGGGGTGCAGACACTCGGCGTATTTGATCTCGTCGATATAGGCGCCGGCCCTGACCGCGATGCCGCCGATGCCGGCGCCCGCACCGCAAACGGCGTCGGCGTGATCGGTGCCGCCCGTGCCGCCAGCCGTCTTCCAGCCGCGCTCGCCCGAACAGCGGACCGAGACGCTGTCGACGAACATGCCCGAGCGGCGGGCGAGGCCGACAATGTACTGACCTTCGGGGCAACGCAGGGTGCGCGATCTGTCGCCGCCTCCGCCGCCGCAACCGGGCGTACTGCCCGCCGCCGCGACCGACGCGACGAAAACCGACATGAGGAACACCGCGAGCAGGCGCATGGAACTTTCCTTCCGTGCGGAAGGGAACCTACGCACGCAGCAATACGCAACCGCCCCGATGTCGCAGGGACGCAAGTGTTTGAGACAAAAGAAAAACGCGGGCGACGGCACGCCCGAACGATCAAATGGTGCCCAGAAGAGGACTCGAACCTCCACGCCTCGCGGCGCTGCTACCTGAAAGCAGTGCGTCTACCAATTCCGCCATCTGGGCACGGGATCGGAGGCGGGTGACTAAGGCTACGCGCCGGGCTTGTCAATTGCGGGTTTCACAGAAAACGGGCCGGCAGGGCGCGCAGAGAGGCGGAATGATGCGCCGGAGGCGTGCGCTTGGCGCTTAACGCCGGAGGACGGATCGGCTATCACCCCGGCAAGCCAAGGGGCATCCATGTCGCAGCGCATCGTCACCATCTTCGGAGCTTCCGGATTTCTGGGCCGGCACATCGTGCGGGCGCTGGCCAAAGAGGGCTGGCGTATCCGCGCCTGTTCGCGCCGCCCGCAGCTGGCGGAATTCCTGCGCCCCTATGGCATGGTCGGGCAAATCCAGCCCTTCAAGGCCGACGTGACCGACGCGAACGCGGTGCGCCGCGCCCTGATCGGGGCCGACGCGGCGATCAACCTGGCCGGCATCATGCACGGCGGCTGGGGCGGCAAGCGCTTCACCGCGACGCACGAGACCGGCGCCGCCACGGTCGCGCAGATCGCCGCCGAATGCGGCGTGGGACAGCTTGTGCATGTCTCGACGCTGGGCCCGGCCGGCGAGAGCAAATCGAACTGTGCCGTCTCGAAACTGGCAGGCGAGGCGGCCGTGCGCGCGGCGTTTCCGGCGGCGACGATCCTGCGCCCGTCTGCAGTGTTCGGGCCCGAGGACAAGTTCTTCAACCGCTTCGCCAATCTGGCCCGCTATGCGTGGGTTCTGCCTTTGATCGGCGGGGGCGAAACGAAACTTCAGCCGGCCTTCGTGGGCGACGTGGCCGAAGCGGCGAAAGCGGTGCTGGCCGGCACGGAAAAAGCGGGCGAAACCTATGAGCTGGGCGGGCCTGAGGTGCTGAGCCTGCGCGAGATCATGGAGATGGTCGTGCGCGTGGTCGACCGCCGCCGCCTGTTCGCGCCGCTGCCCTTTGCTCTGGCCAAGATCGGGGCCTATCCGGCCTCGCTGCTGCCCGATCCGCCGCTGACGCCCGACCAGGTGGAGCTGCTGAAGGGCGACAGCATCGTCGCCGAGGGCGCGAAGGGCTTCGCCGATCTCGGCATCAGCCCGGAGGCCGCAGAGGCGATCGTGCCCAGCTATCTGTGGCGCTTCCGCCGGACGGGTCAGTTCGAGCCGGCCGCGCAGTAGGACTTGGCCGCCGCCTTCCCCGCCTGGGCCTGGATCGCCTTCACGCTGACCGCGGCGCTGCTGCAGGCCTTTCGCACGGCCGCGCAGAAATGGCTGGGCGACAGTCTTTCCACCGCCGCCGCCACCTATGTGCGCTATCTCTTCGCGCTGCCCATCGCGGCGGTCTGGGCGCTGATTTTGTGGTCGGCGTTCGGGATCGAGGCGCCGCTGCCGGGGGCTGAGGCCTTTGCCTATGCCGCCGCGAACGCCGCCACCCAGATCGCCGGCACGGCCTTTCTGCTGATGGCGCTGCAGAGCCGGAATTTCGCGGTCGGCGTCGCCTATTCCAAGACCGACGTGGTGCAGGCGGCGGCCTTCGAGGCGCTGGTGCTGGGGGCCGCGATCACCTGGGGCGCGGCGGCGGGCGTGGCGATCGCGACGATCGCGGTGATGGTGATGTCGCTGAAGCCGGGGGTGCGGCCGCTGGAGGCGCTGATCTCGGGGCTGACCGACCGGGCGGCGATCTACGGCCTGCTTTCGGGGGCCAGCTTTGCGATCTCGGGCGTGATGGTGCGGGCGGCCGTGCTGGCCTATGGCCCGGAAACGGAGCTGGCGGGGGCGGCGGCCTCGGCGTTGCTGACGGTGCTGGCCCTGCAGGTCGTGGTGATGGGCGCGTTCCTGCTATGGCGAGAGCCGGGGGTGTTCGCCGCCATCGGCCGGCGCTGGCGGCCGGCGGCGCTGGCCGGGGCGGCGGGCGGGATCGGCTCGATCTGCTGGTTCCTGGCGCTGGGCCTGCAACAGGTCGCGTATGTGCGGACGCTGGGGCTGGTGGAGATCCTGGCCACCATCGCGATCTCGCGCCTGGCGTTCCGCGAACACCCGTCG
>CAZBPO010000055.1:4197-6176 GCA_964493795.1 uncultured Flavobacteriaceae bacterium | reverse complement strand
TCGCGGCGATCTTCATCCTGCTGGCCGGAATCGCCCTCGTCCTGAACGCCGGCTGAGCGGCGGCGGCAGGCCGCGCCCGGCATGACCGTCGCGCGCGGCGCGGAACGCGGCGGCGTCCATATCGCCCCTGGCGGCGTTGCAGGCGCGGCAGGCGGCGGCGAGATTGGCCGCCTCGTCAGGGCCGCCTGCGGCCAGCGGCACGATGTGATCCAGCGTCGCGCCCCGCCCGCCACGGCCCGAGCGGTCCATCGACAGGCCGCACCAGCAGCAGCGCCCGTTCTGGGCGGCGACGAGGCCGGCCCTGAGCGCGCCGCGATCCAGCGCGCCGCGCCTCACCGGCTGTAGCGCACGGGCGGCATGCGGATGCGCTCCTGCCGGCAGGTCGAACGGCGCACCTGGGCCCCGCAATCCGTGAATTTGAGGTCCTTGGTCATGCAGATCCGAACCTCGTCGAGCGACTGGTGCGAACAGGTGACCGCGAGCTGGCTGGGCCGCAGCATGTCGTTGGCGCGGACGAATTCCTGAAGGATGTCGCCCGGCGGCAGGGACAGCGTGGTTTCCAGCTGCTCGAAGCGGGCCGGCACGACGATACGCTCCCACGCCGCGCGGACGGTGGCGAAATACTGTTCCTGGGTCTGGCCGGAACACGCCCCATGGGTGCGCCACTGATGCCCGATAAGGCCGCGCGAGGGCATGATGTCGAGCATGTCGTCGATCAGCGCGTCGGGCACGCGGGGCGTGTCGGTCGGACAGCTTTCCGGATAGCCGCGCTCGTTCTGCGGCCACAGGCCGTGGACGATGAAGTGAAAGGGCCGGCCGCCGCACTGCATGCGGTCGCGCGCCGTCGCCTCGTGCTCGCAGTACGAGGGCGACCATGACAGGGCGAGGACGTAATAGTCGAAATCCCCTTCGGGCACCGGCCGCGGCGCGGCGTCGGGCCGGGCGCGCGAGGCCGGCGGATCGGTCGCGGCCGGCGGCGAGGCGGGGGCGTCGGCCCGCTGCGTCGTGCCCAGATCGAAGCCGAGCCAGCCGGCGACGGCGACGACCAGCGCCGCGACGATGACCAGAAGCGGGTTGCGGTTCTGCAAGGGCTAACAGCGGCGCAGATAGAGGGCGGTGGCGGGATAGGTCTTGTCGGGGCCGGCCGGCACCAGCTCCAGCGTCGAGCCGGTCAGCTGGTCGATGCCCAGATCGCCCTTATCGCTGGTGAGGAAAATCTCGAGCCGGATCGGCGCGCCTTCCGGCGGCTCGTGCACCGTGTATTCGGTGCTGGTGGCCTCGCCCAGGACGCCGCCCTTGCGCGGCCGCACGGTCATGCGGAAATTCTCGGCGTTGTTCGCGCCGAAGCCGACGAAGAACCCATCGCCCTCGCAGTCCGGCGGCAAGGCGCCCTGGGTCCCCAGCCAGTTCCCGTAGATGGCCAGCGGCGAAAGCTTGCGGCGCTCCTCGCCCTGAGCGGCGAGGACCAGGGCGAGAGCGGCGGCGGTGAAGACGAGGCGGCGCACGGTTTTGTCTCCTTATCGGCGTGACGCCACACTAGAGCCATTCGGCGCGGCGGCGTCCAGTTCTTCCCCGGTCTGCAGCGGGCGCGGCCTCAGCGCGCCGCCAGCACGGCGAGGATGACCGCGCCGAGGGCGATCCGGTACCAGGCGAAGGGCGTGAAGCCGTGGCGGGCGATGAAGTCGAGCGCCCAGCGCACCACCAGCCAGGCCGCGCCGAAGGCGGCGAGCGTGCCCACACCGATCAGCAGGGCGCTGTCGGGCGTGAAGACCGACCAGTTCTTGTAGAGATCGTAGGTGAACGCGCCCGCCATGGTGGGAATGGCGAGGAAAAACGAGAATTCCGCCGCCGCGCGGCGCTCGACGCCCATCAGCAGCGCGCCGATGATGGTGGCCCCCGAGCGGCTGGTGCCCGGGATCATGGCCAGACACTGGATGAAGCCGATCTTCAAGCAGACCGAAAGCGGCAGGGCGTCGGCC
>CAZBPO010000055.1:0-4187 GCA_964493795.1 uncultured Flavobacteriaceae bacterium | reverse complement strand
CGGCCTGATCGTATTTCACGCGCGGCAGGTTGCGCTCCACCACGATGATGATGAGGCCGCCGACGATCAGCGCGATGGCGATGGGCAACGGCGCGAACAGGACTTCCTTGATATGGCTGTGGAACAGCGCGCCCAGCGCCATGGCCGGCAGGAAGGCGACGATGATGCCCGCTGCGAAGAGGCGCGATCTGGGGTCGGTCGGCAGCGTGACCAGCACCCGCCACAACTTGCCGAAATAGATGGTCAGGATCGCCAGGATCGCGCCCAGCTGGATCATCACCACGAACGCGTCCCAGCCGGCGACGCGGAAATGCAGCAGATCCGCCGCGAGCAGCAGATGCGCCGTGGACGACACCGGAAGGAACTCGGTCAGGCCCTCGATGATGCCGAGAATGATGGCGAGGATCAGATCTGACATGAGGCCCTGAAAACGGCGCTGGCCCGATTCGGCCGCAGGGCACATGACCATCGCCGCCAGATCGCCACAAGCGTCCTCAAGACTGCGTCAGGATCGTCATCCAGATTGCGCCCGGCGCGCCGCTGGTGTGGATAGGCGGGGCAAGGAGCCGGGCACGTGGCCGATGTTTTCGTCTCATACGCACAAGAAGACCGCGCCCGGGTCGAGCGCCTGGTCGCGGCGATCGAACATGCCGGGCTTGAGGTGTGGTTCGACACAAGGCTGAGACCGGGGCAGAGCTTCGACGAGGTGATCGCGGCCGAGCTTGAGCGCGCCCGCGTCGTGCTGGTGGTCTGGTCGGCGGCCTCGGTGAAATCGCGCTGGGTGCGCGACGAGGCGCAGGTCGGGGCCGACCGTGACGTTCTGGTGCCGGTTTCCGCCGACGGCACGCCGCCGCCGCTGGGCTTTCGCCAGTTCCAGAGCCTCGACATGCGCGGCTGGCGCGGCGGCGAGACCCCGGCGCTGCGCATCGTTCTGGATGAACTGGGCGCCCGGGCCGGGCGCGCGGCCGCAGAAGCGCAAGCGGCCCGCCCCGCGCCGCGCCGCAGGGGCCATTGGCCGCTGGCCGCCGGCCTCGCCGCCGTGGCGGCCATCGGCGCGGTGGCCGGCTGGCTGGTCCTGCGGCCTGCGCCGCAAATTCACGACGATGCCCCGCACGCGCAGGGCGAGACCCCGGCCGGCGCGCCGGTCGCCGGGGCGGACGAGGCGCAGCTGGCGGCCCTGCCCTGCAGCCTGTTGCTGGCCCGCGAGGGCGGCAGGGCGATCGACGGCGTTTATGGGGCGGGGCATGCCCCGGCGCTGCCCGCCGCCACGGGCGGCGACGGGCCGGACGTGAGGGCGGTCAGCCTGCCCGACGCCTTCTGTCCGGTGCTCGACGCGCTGCGCGCCCGCGCGCTTGCCGGTTTCGCGGCGTCATGGATCGCGCCGCGCGCCGAAATCGCGACGGCGCATCAGGGCGGCGAGCCGGTGCGCGCGATCCAGCTGAGCGTGCCCATGGACGGGCTGGACCCCGCCGACGTCGTCTATGTGCTGGCGGTGGGGCCACGGCGGGTCGAGACACTGATGATCCTCAACCAGGGCGCGTTCGAGGGGCAGACCCGGGGCGACGTGCCGCAGCCGGCGGCTTTACCCCCACAGGGCGTCTTCACGCGGACCATCGTGCGCGAGCGGCCGCCGGAGCCCGAACTGGCGCTGTTCCTGGCGCTGGACCGCAGGGTGCCCGAGCTTGAAGACGCGCTGGACAGGCTGACCCCGGGCGACAATTCGCAGCTGGCCGCGCTGCTGGGCGGGCCTGACGCCCCGACCGTCAGGGCGGCCCGCCTGATCGTGCTGGACCGGGGTTTCGTCGATCCGCCCGGTTTCGCCGCCGAGCCTGCGCCGGAGCGCAAGGTGCGGGCGCTTTACGACTGGCTGCAGACCAACCGTCCGGGCTGGTTCAGGGCCCCGCCTTTGCCGAGCCCCTATGGCTTCGCCGCCGCCGCCTTCGCGCCGGACATCACCGAGGCGATCTATGCCGACGCCGAGGGCGGCGAGGGCCCGTTCAGCGCGGCCGACATCCTGTTCGCGGATCTGGTGCCGCGCGGCGCGGGCGCAGGCGACCTGCCCTTCGAGGGCCGCCTGACGGTCGCGGAGGTCATGCTGGCCGGCAATGACGGGGCAACGGCGCAGGTGCGCGCCATCGTCGGCAGCAACGCGCCCGGCGCCCCGGCCAGCCGGCGGACGGTCGATCTGACCCTGACCCGCCAGGGCGGACTCTGGCTGATCACCGACGCCCAATGGCCCGACCGGGAGGCTTCGGCGTTGATCCCGCGCGGGGCGTCGCTGCGCGATCTGCTGAAAGCCCATCTCGCGCGTCTCTCTGATGATTTGGAAGATCAGCCACTTACGAACGATTAGGTCCGATATGGATATTTAATATTTAGGTGACGGCATGAAATCTTCGGCGCGTTGGAGTTCATGCTGAATTTACGACAGCATATATGACATTTTGTGCGTGATCGCTCTTTCATCCCTACCGGGAGTAGGCCTATAACGCCCGCCCAGAGTTTCGTTTCGCGGGCTTCGCCATGGCTTCCAGCAAGATGTTGCGCTTCGTTTCGGTCGACGCCGCCACGCCCGAAAAGCGTCCGGCCAGCGAGCGGCGCGAGGATTTCCACGAAATCTATGCCGGCTATGCCGCCGCCAAGGCCGAGGAGCAGGCCAGCCGATGCAGCCAGTGCGGGGTGCCGTTCTGTCAGGTGCACTGCCCGCTGCACAACAATATCCCCGACTGGCTGAAGCTGACCGCCGAAGGCCGGCTGGAGGAGGCCTATGAGGTCTCGTCGGCGACCAACAACATGCCCGAGATCTGCGGCCGCATCTGTCCGCAGGACCGGCTGTGCGAGGGCAATTGCGTCATCGAACAATCCACCCACGGGGCGGTGACGATCGGCTCGGTCGAGAAATACATCACCGATACGGCCTGGGAGCAGGGCTGGGTGAAGCCCATCACGCCGCCGCGCGAGCGCCCCGAGACGATCGGGATCATCGGCGCCGGCCCGGCCGGGCTGGCGGCGGCCGAAGAGCTGCGCAAGCGCGGCTTCCAGGTGACGGTCTATGACCGTTATGACCGGGCCGGCGGGTTGCTGATCTATGGCATCCCCAATTTCAAGCTTGAGAAAGAGATCGTCGAGCGCCGCACGCAGCGTCTGGCCGAGAGCGGCATCGCGCTGGAGCAGAATTTCGAGGTCGGCCGCGAGGCCACGCTGGAGGAGCTGCGCGGCCGTCATGACGCGATCCTGATCGCCACCGGCGTCTATAAGGCGCGCGCCATCGAGACCCCCGGCGCCGGCCTGAAGGGCGTGTTTCCGGCGATGCGTTATCTGACCGCCTCGAACCGCAAGGGCCTGGGCGACGCGGTGCCCGATTTCGACGACGGCACGCTGGATGCGGCGGGCAAGAACGTCGTGGTGATCGGCGGCGGCGACACGGCGATGGACTGCGTGCGCACCGCCGTCAGGCAGGGCGCGAAAAGCGTCACGTGCCTGTATCGCCGCGATCGCGAGAACATGCCCGGCTCGCTGCGCGAAGTGGCGAACGCCGAGGAAGAAGGCGTGCGCTTCGAATGGTTGGCCGCGCCCAAGGCGCTGCTGGGCGATACCGCCGTCAACGCCGTGCGCGCCCAGCGCATGCGTCTCGGCCTGCCCGATTCCTCGGGCCGCCGCGCCCCCGAAGCGGTGCCCGGCGCGACCTTCGACGTCGCCGCCGACATCGCCATCGAGGCGCTGGGCTTCGATCCTGAAGACCTGCCGACGCTGTTCGGGGCGAGCGAGCTGAAGGTTTCCCGCTGGGGCACGATCGCCTGCGACTTCCGCACCCAGATGACCAGCATCGAGGGCGTGTTCGGGGCGGGCGACATCGTGCGCGGCGCCTCGCTGGTGGTGTGGGCGATCCGCGACGGGCGCGACGCGGCCACCCAGATCGCCGCCTATATCGAAGCGAAATCGGCGCTGGCCAAGCTGGCGGCGGAGTGAACGACATGACCGAACGCAACCAGGGCGAGATCGAGATCGCGCGGTTCCTGAAGAACCGCGAGACGCTTGAGGCCAACCACGCCTATGACCGGCGCGACGAGCACGACGCCTGCGGCGTGGGTCTGGTCGCCTCGATCGACGGCACGCCGCGCCGCGAGGTGGTGGAGGCCGCCATCGCTGCGCTGAAGGCGGTGTGGCATCGCGGCGCGGTGGACGCC
>CAZBPO010000054.1:0-13985 GCA_964493795.1 uncultured Flavobacteriaceae bacterium | reverse complement strand
CCATCGGCCTGCCCGTCGAGGCCGACGTCATCCGCGCCGCCCGCAGTGCGGGCGTGGTCGCCCCCGAGGTGATCTACGTCCTCAAACCTGAAGACGGAGCCGGAACCGGCTATGTCATGAGCCGGATCGAGGGCGAGACACTCGCCCGCCGCATCCTGCGCGACGCGCGCTTCGACGCCGTCCGCCCCCGTCTCGCCCATCAGTGCGGCGAGGCCATGGCGCGCATCCACGCAACGCCGGCAAATAGTCTCTCGCACCTGCCTGTCGTGGACGGGCACGCCCAGCTACGCCAGTTCTACGAACGCTATCAGAGCTACGATCAACCCAAGCCCGTCTTCGAGTTAGTTTTCAAGTGGCTGGAAGATAACATCAACAAATGCCAGCAACCCCTTCTGGTTCATGGTGATTTCAGAAATGGAAACATCATGGTCGACCCAGACCTCGGGCTGAACGCTGTTCTCGATTGGGAACTGGCGCACATTGGAGACCCGCTGGAAGACCTCGGCTGGCTATGCGTGAACTCGTGGCGCTTCGGCGTGACCCACCGCGTCGCCGGCGGCTTCGGCAGCGTCGAGGACCTGCTTGAAGGGTACCGGGCGGGCGGCGGAGCGGCCTATGAACCCAAGGACGTAAAGGTCTGGGAGGTCTTCGGAACCCTCAAATGGGGCATCATGTGCATGTCGATGTACGAAGCCTTCCGCTCCGGGTTCGACCGCTCCGTCGAACGGGCGGCCATCGGACGGCGCTCGTCCGAGACCGAGATCGACCTCGTAAACCTGCTGATCGGGTGACGCCATGATGGACAAGCCAAGCCTCGCCGAGATCGTCACCGCCGTGCGCGAGTTCATTGAGAACAAGGCGATCCCCCAACTTTCCGGCCACACCGCTTTTCACGCCAGGGTTGCAGCCAACGCGCTCGCCATCGCCGAGCGTGAGATCGCTCAAGGCGCGGCCGCCGCGAGCGGGGAACTCGCCCGGCTGACGGCCCTGCTGGGCCATGACGGCACACTCGACGAACTCAACCGCGCCCTCGCCGCCCGCATCGCGGCCGGAGACGTCACGCTGGAAACGCCCGGCCTCGCCGAGCATCTCAAGCGAACGACCCTTGAAAAGGTGGCGATCGATCAGCCCGCCTATTCCGGCTTCAAAGCGGCGGTCGCACGCGCAAATCCTGACGCCGTAGGATGAGGAACCACCCGATCAGCGCCTGAGACCAGGCGAGCAAGGGGTTCAGCCACGCCGGGTCGTGATCTGACGGGTAGAACACCACCGTCGATCCGTCGATATGCGCGAACATGCCCGGCATGAAGACGTAGAGCAGGGCCAGGATCGCCAGCGCGGCGATGTCCGACCGCTTGCCCACCTGCCCCAGCCCCATCGCCATGAACACCGCGCAATCGCGCAGCACGAAGCCCAGCGCCGCCAGAACGATCATCGGCCCGCCATAGACATTGGCGCGCTCGGCCAGCGACCAGGGCAGCGACATGATCGCCACCACGCCGAGGATCACCAGCGCCAGATAGGCGTAACACCAGGCCGGAAACCGGGTCAGCAACTGCCCGAACTGACCGGTCCGGAACCGCTCGATCAGCCAGCGATAGGCGACGATCTCCTTGGGCTCCACCAGCGCCATCACATAGGTCACGACCGCCACCGCCATACCCGCCTGGACGGCGCGCAGACCCAGCATGAAGTCAGGCTCGCGGATGTAGTTCCGCCAGAAGTCGAAGCCGCCGGCATAGGCCGCCAGGAACGCGAGAAAGGACAGCCATACGAACGGCCCGTTCTGGACCTGAAGCTCGCGCCGCATCACGCGGTAATTGCCCAGCAGAATCCAACCCACGAAAACCACAAGCGAGGCGACATAGAAGGTCGAGGGATCGAACGAGCCGCCCCACCACCACACTTCGCTGACCGCGAACGTGTCGATCGAGCCTGAAAGCCGGCGGAACACCGATGTCGTGTCCGCCGTCTGCCACACGCGCCAGACGATCAGACCCGCGACGAGACCGGCCAGCTGGTACAGGAAAACGTCGAACCGCGTATGGCTCATACGCCGGCGCACGGCCACGATGCTCGCCAGCATCGCCGCGGCCTGCGACAGCATCCCGATGGTCAGGAAATAGAGCGCATCGGTGATCAGCTTCCCGCCACCGCCGGTGCGCGCAGAGGCGAACAGGATGACGCCAAGACAAAGAACGCCGCCGATCCAGGCCAGCATGGTCGAGCCGAACAGCTTGCCCCACACCATCGTCCAGGGCCGGATCGCCGACAGGCGTTGCCCATCCCATGTCTTGTTGCTGATTTCTTCGACGACCGACTGGGCCGCGCAGCGCGTGCCCCAGATCACGACGACCGCGTAGAACAAAAGCTCGGCGGTGAAAGACGCCGACGACCAGTCCCCCGGGGAAACCGCCACCACCAGGATGCTGACGACGATCACCACCATCAGCGTCACGCGCCGCTCGGTCAGCTCGATCCATATATTGCGCAGGAGTTCGGGATTCATCGCGCCGCCTTCCCGGTTTCCTCAAGATAGGTCTGCTCCAGCGTCCGCTTGGTTTCGCTGAAGCCGCAGAGCGGAAACCCCGCCCCCACGGCGGCGCGGACCACGTCGACGCGCCGGGCCGGGTCGTCGAGCCATATCTGGCTGACGGCCCCTGACGTCTCGGCCTTGCTGACCCCGGGCTGGCGCATCAGAAACGCCTCGAAATCCGGCGAAGGGGATGCCAGCTCAACCAGATACGAGATGCGGTTCTCGGTCAGCGTCACGGCCTGCCCGCCGACCATCTTTCCGTTCTGGATGATGATCATGGAGTCGGAGTAGTCCTCCAGCTCCGACAGGATGTGCGACGAGACGATCAGCGTCAGTCCGCTCTCCTTCAACTCGATGAACAGCGCCGACAGGCTGCGCCGGGCGTCCGGATCGAGGCCGGAGGCCGGCTCGTCGAGCATGATGACCTTGGGCTCATGCACGATCGCCTGCCCGATCGCCAGCCGCTGCCGCAGGCCCCGGGAAAGCTCGGCCGCCTTCTGCTTCATGCGGTCGGTCAGGCCCACCCGTTCGGCCGCCTTCTGCACCGCGGCCTCCACGGCCGAACCGCTCAGGCCATGGGCCCGGGCCGCGAATGTCAGACAGCGCCGCACCGACAGCGTGTCGTAGAGGCCGAAAAAGTCCGGCAGGAAACTGAGATTTTCGTGGATCTTGCGCGGCTCCAGCCGCGTATCGAGGCCGGCGATGCGCACCTGCCCGCTATAGGGCATTTCAAGCGCCGCCAGACAGCGCATCAGCGTCGTCTTGCCCGCGCCGTTCGGACCGACAAGCGCCGTGATCGTGCCCGCCTCTATCGTGAGACTGACGCCATCGAGCGCACGCTTGTTCGGATATTCATAGACGAGATCACGAACCTCGATCATGCAAGCCCACAGCAAGACGCCGACAGAACGCCGGCACGTCACTATCCTCTGATTCAACGCCGGGTGCCAGCAGCAGCGGTCACAGCGCCAGCCGCCGGCCCGCTTGCCAAAAGAAAGGGCCGGCGCGCCACGCCGGCCCTTTGCGCGTTATGAAGCGGATCAGGCGCCCATCTGGCCGATGATCGCCACCGAGCAGACATTCGACGACGGCGCACCGCCCAGATTGTGGGTCATGCCGAAGGTCGGGTTGGAAAGCTGGCGTGCGCCCGCCCGGCCCTGAAGCTGGAGATACATCTCATAGAGCATCCGCAGGCCCGAAGCCCCGATCGGGTGGCCGAAGCACTTCAGGCCACCGTCGATCTGACAGGGCACCTGACCGTCGGCGTCGTAAAAGCCGTTCAGGACATCCTTCCAGCCTTCGCCTTCACGGCTGATGTGCAGGTCCTCCATCGTCACCAGTTCCGTGACGGAAAAACAGTCATGCACTTCCATCATCGATATCTGGTTCCGCGGATCGGAAATACCGGCCTCTTCATAGGCCTTGCGGGCGGCGATCCGCGCGGTGTGGAAATACGAGCCGTCCCACGAATTGTGCTGGCTCTCCAGCCCGTTGGAGACGGAAAGCTGCAGCGCCTTCACCGACACAAGATCCTTCTTGCCCAGGCTGCGGGCGATCTCCGGCGTGGTCACGATGGCCGCCGCCGCGCCGTCCGACACGCCGCAGCAATCGAACAGCCCCAGCGGTTCGGCGATCATCGGCGCGTTGAAGCACATCTCTTCGGTGATCGGCTTCTGCAGGTGCGCCTTGGGGTTCTTCGCGCCATTGGCGTGGCTCTTCACCGAAACATGGGCGATCGCGCGCTTGAGGTCTTCCTTCGAGACGCCATGCTTGCTGCGATAGGCCGAGGCGAGCTGCGCGAAATTGCCCGGCGCAGACCCGTTCGCCATCCATAGCGGGTTCAGCGTGCCCGGCTGACCCGTGGGAAGGCCGCCATAGCCGGTGTCCTTCAACTTCTCCACGCCGATCGCCAGCGCGATGTCATAGGCGCCCGAGGCGACGCCATAGACCGCGCCGCGGAAGGCTTCCGAACCGCCGGCGCAGAAATTCTCGACCCGTGTCACCGCCACGTTGGGCAGGCGCAGGGCGATCGAGGCGGGCGTGCCGCCCTTGCCCACGCCGACTTCGTCGATATGGGTGGAATGCCAGGCGGCCTGGATCATCGAATTGTCGATGCCCGAATCCTGCAGTGCCTCCAGATAGGCTTCGACCATCAGCTCTTCCGCGCCGACGTCCCAGCGCTCGCCGAATTTCGAACAGCCCATGCCCAGAATGGCGACCTTGTCGCGAATGCCCGTTGCCATCGCAGCCTCCCTAAAAATATCTGTCCGCCGAAACTACGCCTCAAGCTGTCCCGCGCGAAGGCGGAAACCGACAGGTCAATCGCCCCTGAACAATTTGACTAGTTATATGACTAGTTATTATGTAGCCCACATGACCGGAAACGACAGAAAATGGCCCCTCGCCGAGGCCAAAGCGAAATTCAGCGAACTCGTCGTCGCCGCAGAAAAATCCGGCCCTCAATTCGTCACCAAACGGGGCGCGGCCACTGTCGTCGTCCTGTCGCTCGACGACTACCAGGCCCTGCTGGGCAAGCCGCGCCGCACGATCAAGGATTGGCTGCTCGCCCCGGAGGCTCGCGTCGACCATCTACCCCTGCCCGCGCGCCAATCGCTGAAGTGGCGCAAGGCCCCGGCGCTGTGATGTTTCTGCTCGACACCGACATCGTCATAGAGATTCGCAAGCCCAGGCCGCAGGCGTCGGTGCTGGCCTGGTTCGAGGCCCTTCGCCCCGAAGAGATCGCGCTGCCCGCTCAGGCGATCGGCGAAATCGCGATGGCGATCGAAATGCTGAAACCGCGCGACCCCAAGCGCGCGGCCGAACTGACCGCGTGGCTCGACACCCTCGATCACAGCTTTCCGGTTCTTCCCGCTGGCGCGGCCGTTCTGCGTCTCTGGGCTCAGCTCATGCAGAAGCGCCCGCGCCCTCTCGCCAGCGACGCCATCGTCGCCGCCACCGCGCTACATCACAGCTTGACCGTCGCGACGCGCCAGACCGCAACCTTCGCAGCTTTCGGGGTTCTGGTCGCCAATCCGTTCGGGCGCGCCCGCTAGACGTTCTTCCACGCGCGATACCACGCGACGAAGCGCCCAAGCCCCTCCTCCAGATCGGTGGCGGGACGAAAGCCGTAGTCGCGTTCCAGCGCCGACGTGTCCGCATGCGTGGCGCGCACGTCGCCGGGCTGCATGGGAAGCTCATTGCGCTGCGCCGCCCGGCCGGTGAGGCGCTCCAGCGTGGCGATGAACGCGTTCACCTCAACAGGTTTCGAGTTGCCGATATTGTAGAGCCTGGCCACGCCGCGCTCGGGCGGCGCGTCGAGAACCGCCAGGGTGCCCGAGACGATATCGTCGATATAGGTGAAATCCCGCGTCAGCCTGCCGCCCGCGAACACGTCGAGCGGGCGCCCCGCGAGCAGGGCTTCGGTGAACAGCCAGTAGGCCATGTCCGGCCTGCCCCACGGACCGTACACCGTGAAGAAGCGAAGCCCTGTCTGGGGAATTCCGTAGAGATGGCTGTAGCTGGACGAGATCAGTTCATCCGCGCGTTTGGTCGCAGCATAGAGCGAAACCGGCCGCTCCACGGCGTCATCTTCGCTGAACGGCGCCTTGTCGTTGCCGCCATAGACCGAGCTCGACGACGCATACACCAGATGCCGCAGCGCCTCTCCCCGCGCCCGCGCGAACTCCAGGACGTTGAGATGTCCCATCACGTTCGCGCGGATATAGGCGCGCGGATTCTTCAGGCTGTATCGGACGCCGGCCTGCGCCGCCAGATGCACGATGCGGTCCGACTCGACGCCGTCGAAAACACGTTCGTCGGCGATGTCGCCTTTGATGAAGCGGAAGCCCGAGCGGGCGCTCAGGCGCTCCAGCCGCGCCTGTTTCAGGCGCGGATCGTAATAGTCGTTGACGTCGTCGATGCCGATGACGCTCTCGCCCCGCGACAACAGGGCCTCGGCCGTATGATAGCCGATGAACCCCGCTGCCCCGGTGACGAGAATGCTCATCAGGCGGCCGTCACCTGCGGCACGGCCTTCCAGAAATAGCGTCGGAAACCGCGCTTCTCGTCAAAGTCCTTGATCCGGAAGACCATGCGGACCGCCGCGCCGGTATCGAACGAGCCGCGATCGACATCCGTGAAATCCGAAAGGAACCGGCCGCCTTCGGCGAACGTCACCATGCCGTAGTGCTGCGGCGGATCCATCGAATAGGTCAAGAAGTCGGCCGACCACGACAGCACCGTCGCGGGCAGTTCCGCGAAGCAGAACGGGTCCTGAGTATCGACGCCGCCGCAATTGGGGTTCACGCAGATGCGTGCGCGCGGAAACTGGGCGGTTCCGCATTTCGTGCATTTGCCGCCCGTCAGGCCGAACAGCATATCGCGGCGACGATAGGCGGTGGTCAGCGCGGTCTTGTTGTCCTTCTCGGCGCGCATGCCTTTCTCCAGGTCCACGAGACCGTTGAAGGCCAGGAACTTGAGATAGTTGGTCTCTTCCTTGCGCGCCTTCAGCGAGCCCGAAATCCCGCGACGGGGCTTCAGCTTCGCAAGCTCGTCCGTCGCTTCGAAGATCAGCGCATCGCAGCCCTGCCCGAACGCCGCGAGCAGGATCTTGTCGCCCGGCTTCGCCTGCTCCAGCGCATGCACCAGCATGACGAGGGGGTGCGCCGAGCCGCAATCGCCGACACTCGCCGCAAGATTTTCGCGGACCTTTTCCGGCGCGATGCCGATGCCTTTGGCGATCTGCTGGTCCAGACGCGCGAACGAACACGGCATCACGAAATGGTCGATCGCAGAGGCCTCGATGCCGGCCGCCTTCAGCGCGGCCTTCGCGGCGCGCGGCACGATCTTGCTGAAGCCCTCATCGCGGATCCAGCGTTCTTCCCAGTTATAGTCGTAGTCCTCGCCATCGCCGCGGAAATGGTCGACGAAGTCGATGGTGAGCGAGGCCGATCCCAGCAGCCGCGCGATCACGTTCTCCGAGCCGATCTCCACCGCGCCGGCGCCGTCGCCGAACGACAGCTCTTGGCTCGAAGCGGCCTTGGCCTTGCGCTTCTCGGCGGTCACCACCAATGCGTGCTTGGCCGCACCCGCCTTGACGGCGTTCAGCGCCGCGGCAAGCGCCGACGTGCCCGCGCGCAACGAGCCGCCGAAATCGGCCGACGCGACGCTCTCAGGCAGCGACAACGCCGCCGCGACGACGCCCGCATTCTGACGATCCGCGAAAGGCGCCGTCGTCGATGCGAAGTAGATCGCGTCGATATGCGCGCGAGAAAGAAGCGGGTCAGCGCCCGGCAGGCAGTCGCGCCCGGCCTCGACCGCCATGGTGATGGCATCTTCGTCCCAATTTGCCATCGAGCGCTCGCCCTTGGCGGCGCCCATGAGATTGGGCGCGAACCAGGCGTTGGCCGTCGCCGCCGCCTTCCGCTGCAAACGCAGGCGCGGGATGTACCCCCCGAAACTGACGATACCGACCATGGCGTATTCCTCTGGCTATTTTGATGATTTTGCCCAACCGGCGTAGCAAATCGCCCCCTGCCGCTCAATCCGGTCGGCGCGGTTTGACGGGTGCGGCTTCTGCCCCTATGCCAGCGGATCATCCAAGCACCGAGCAGCCATGAAGCCGATCCGCAAAGCCGTATTTCCCGTCGCGGGCCTGGGCACCCGAATCCTGCCCGCCACCAAGTCGATGCCCAAGGAAATGCTCACCGTCGTGGACAAGCCGCTGATCCAGTATGCGGTCGAGGAAGCGCGGGCCGCGGGCATCGAAACCTTCATCTTCGTGACCGGTCGCGGCAAGGATTCGATCGAAGATCATTTCGACGTCTCCTACGAGATGAACGACACGCTGGAGAAGCGCGGGAAAAAGACCGAACAGGACATCCTGGCCCAAACGGTGCCGCAGGCAGGCGACGCCATCTTCGTTCGCCAGCAGCGTCCTCTGGGTCTGGGCCATGCCGTCTGGTGCGCCCGCCGCATCGTGGGCGATGAACCCTTCGCGGTGCTGCTGCCCGACGAACTCATCGAAGGCGCTACCGGCGAACTGACCGCAGCCTACGCCAAAGCCGGCGGCAATCTCGTTTCGGTCCTCGACATCCCGCGCGAGGCCACCGGCTCGTATGGCGTCATCGCCCCCGGCGCTGAAAAGGACGGCCTGATCGAGGTGAAAGGGCTCGTCGAAAAGCCCAAGCCCGCCGAAGCGCCATCGACGCTGATGCTGGCGGGCCGTTACGTGCTTCAGCCCGATATCTTCGCCAAGCTGGAGGATCAGAAGCCCGGCGCCGGCAATGAAATCCAGCTCACCGACGCGATGGCCCGGCTCATCGGAGAACAGGATTTCAACGCCGTTCCCATCGGCGGCCGACGCTACGATTGCGGAAGCAAAGCCGGCTTTCTGGCCGCCAACCTTGCGCTGGGCCTCGCCCGCCCCGACATCGCGCCGGCCCTCCGCCAGCTCCTGAAAGAAGCCGGCATCACCGTCAGCTAGCGGGGCGGAAGGTCTCCAGCACCAGCGGATTGACCTTGGGGTGGATGTACTGGATCGACGCCCACACGCGCAGCGAGTCGGGCGCGATCCAGAAATCGTTCACATAGCGCCACTGCAGCTCTTCGACCTCGCACGTCTCCTGGACGTGCCGCGCGACGATCGGCGCATCCAGGATCGTGATCGTCACGTCGCGAACCGATTGCGCAACGCACCGCGCCTCCAGCGTGCGGATGCCCCGCTCGTTGGAATCGAACCAGCGCACGCCCTCCACTGGCTGGCCTGCATGGACCGCCGTTTTGACGATGTCTTCGCCTTCCCAGCGCGCGCCCAGCACGTCGCGGCTCAGCCCCTGGGTCCGGATCACCCGGCCGCCGCGCATCACGACGCTGACTTGATAGCCCAGCGTGTACAGCTCCGCCCCGTCGCGCTGATTGGCGAGCAGGAACAGGAATTGCGGATTGTCGTCGATCTTCACGCCGATCGAGGCATAGGGCAGATCGACCGCCATCTTGCGTTCGATCTTGTCGGGCGGCCGCTGCACGGTTTCCGGGTCGATCAGCCGCTCGACCAGCGCGACGACGATCGCGCCGGCCTGGCCCACCGAACCGTCGTCATTGCGCGACGTGCAGGCCGACATGGCCAGCGCCGTGGCCACGATCGAAGCGGCGGCGCCTATGTGAAAACGGATGCGCATCGTCACAGCCCCGGCGTCACGTCGAGTTTCCACGTCCGGCGAATCTCGGGCTCGTTGGTCTGACGAACCTTGTCCCACAGCGGGTTGCGGTCATAGAGCCGCTGTCCGCCGTCGCGCGTCAGCGACGAAAGATAGGTGCTGACGGTGTATTGCGTGTTGAACGGCGTGATCCAGCCGAACGGAATGCGGATGATGAGGCCCTTGTCAAAGCTGCCCTCGCCGAAATCCTCGAACGGCACGTCGGTCAAGGTGGCGTAGGCGCCGATTTCGATTCCGGAGTCGAACTTGCGCGTAACCTCCACCGTGGCGCCCCAGTCGCCCGCCAGATAGCGCCCGGCATGGACGTTCACGTTCACGCCGCGCCAGAACGCGTCCTGCCAGTACATGCTGACCTGCCCGGTCACGACGTCATAGTCGCGGAACTCGAACAGCCGGTCATAGGCGCGCTGCTTCACGTAATAGAGATTGGCGCCCCAGGCGATGTCGCTGCCGGCCGGACGCCAGATGATCTCGCCGCCCACGCCGCCATACATGTCCTCCAGCAGGCCGGCCTTCAATTCGTAGAAGACGTCCGGCGCAAGCTTGCCGATCTTCGACACGAACAAAGACTCGATGCCGTGCTGGCCCTCGTCGCGATAGAGGCGGAAATCCGTCCGCACATGCGGCAGCACCGAATTGCCAGGGCGGGGATCGTCGACCGTGTCGATCAGATCGGATGTCCAGGTCCCTTCGATCTTCCAGCCGCCCTCGAACTCGACGGCCGCGCCGAGAGCCAGCGTGATGCCGACGCGGAAGGGCTTGTCGGGATCGAACAGCAGCGTGCGCGGCTTGGGGATGATTTCCCACGAGAAGCGGGGATAGGCATCGGTGAAATGGATCGCCTCGTCGGGTATCGACATCCCGCCGGGGCTGATCTTCACATAATCGATCAGGTCGTCGACGGCGGCGAACTGCTGCACCGAGCGTTCGTAGGCACTGCGAGTCAGCTGGAGCTCGGTGGACGGCAGACCGCCGACCAGGCTCGTCACGTAGAAGTGCTCGACGCTCGGCGGCAGCGTCGTCAGCACGCGCAGCATGCGATGGATCGCGTCGGTTTCGCGGATGTAATGCGTGTTGCTGTAATAGACCGCGACGTAATCCTTGCGCAGATCGATCGCTTCGATCCCCAGATTCTGCGCGTCGCTCAGCGCCTTGATGCTGTCGATGATCTGCTGACGGATCGCCGGCACGTCGTTCCAGCGTCCGCTGGACATGATCTCCTGCATCGAGCCGCCCGCTGCCGGCGCGTTCTGCGCCAACAGCGCGTTGCCGGTCCGCGCATAGTCTTCCAGCGACCATTTGTCGTCATAGGCCGCATGCAAAACGCCCCGCATGCTAAGCGCTTCGATCTTGCGGATGCTACCGACAGGCACCTCCTCCACGCGCGCCGATACGCCGCCGGGGCGCTGCTCGGCCGGCCGCACGGACGGCGGCAAAGGCGGCGGCTCCATCACTTTCATCGTTTCTACGGTCGGGTCGAGGCGCAACGAAACGCGGAAGCTGATCGTGTCGCCGTACAGATACGCCAGCGAGCCCTCAAGCATGCTGTCATAGCGATACGAGAGGCCGAAATTCCACTGTGTCTCGGGACTATAGAGAGACAGCCCGTCTTCCGTGACATACTTGTCGCCGCTGTATTCGACGATGGCTTTCAGCCCTTCGATCGGCGTCTGCCAGACGACGCCGCCGAACAGCGACACGTCCCGGCCGCGGAAGATCGAATTGAACAGCGGCTTGCCGCCCTGGTCGTTGCTCGGGTCGAAGACCGGGCGCACGTCGAAGCGATCGTCGATCAGCGAGAACGGGTTGCGCAGCATCCCGACGGAGCCCATCCGTCCCCAGCCCATGCCCAGCGTAAAGTCGAAGTCGCCCCAGTTCTTCGACGCGACGATGTACTCGCCGCCATAGATTCCCGTGCCGACGATATCGTTCATGCCGATCGCCACGGCCGGCAGATAGTCGGTCTCCGACAACAGCCTGATCTTCAGGCTGAACGAGCGGTCCAGAAGATCGGGATCGTCAGGATCGGTGTCCGCAAAAAAGTCGTTGATCCGGCCATAGCGGAACGCGGCCTCCAGCCACGGGAAGACCTGGAAGGTCAGCGTCGCACGGAACGACTCGGGGCTGCGCGCCAGAGTCAGCGCGAACTCGCCGTCCTCCATCACGCGCGCCGAAGGCATCTCCAGCAAACCGGTGTGGCCATACGTGTTCAAGGGCTGCTGGCCTGGCCAGTTCGGCGACGCCGCCGAAGCCGACAGCAGCGCCATAGAAGCGCAGCCGCTCATCAGTCCCCAAAATACGGAACGCATTGCGTGTTGCCTGACCGAACGGTTACCCCTCCGCGGCGGCCCGCGAGGACGGCGACAAGCTAGAAAAGCCCGCAGCGACAAGCAAATGAAAAGGGGCGGCTAGACGGCCGCCCCACAAGGAATATCGGGTCTGGTATCACCCGTTCGTGTCGTCTTCGTCATCGTCGGCGAACAGGATGACCAGACCGACGACGGCGGCGGCGCCCAGCCCGATCAGCCACCAGTTCGTACCCTCGGAAGACTTCTTCACGGTCTCCGCCGGCGCAGGCCCGGCCGGCTCGAGCACGACGGGTTGCTGCGTCTCCGGCGCAGGCTCGATCGGCGAGCCCTGTCCGTTGGCGAAAGCTGCCGGCGTCGACGAAAGCGACGACACAAAGATTCCGGTCGCGACAAGCGCCCGAGACCACCTCATACCGATACCTCTGACTGAGCCTGCTCCGCTAACCGGTTCAATCCGGCGGACCGGACGAAACGCTAAGCCTGCGCTCCGGGGCGCACAAGGCTGATCGCCCCCCGCGCGCCCAACGGCTCATTAAAAATAGGAAAGGCGTCCGTTATGGACGCCCTTCCGCTACTTCACGAAAGAACAGCGCGAAGCTGGTCTTAGTCGGTGGTGTCGTCGTCGTCGTCATCCGACACGATCACGATGATCGCGATGATGATCGCGGCCGCCAGAGCGATCAGCCACCAGTTCTGGCTCGACTGCGTCTTGGTGACGGTCGCCGCCGGGGCCGGACCGGCCGGCTCAAGCTGCGTCGGCGCCGGAGCGGGCGCGGGCTCGATCGGCGAACCCTGGCCGTTCGCCAGAGCCGACGTGGTCATCGACAGGGCGAACAGCGCCGCCGATCCGACAGAAAGAATACGCTTCATTGGAGGTCTTGTCCCAAGGTGAAAAGGTTACGAAAGCGACGTTCAGAAATTGTCCTCATCGCCCCAGATCGATGCGCGCTTACGAACGCGTCGCGATTCAGTATAGAGCGCAATTTCGCGCCCGCCGCTACGGGCTTCTCAGGAAAACACACACCTGATGCAGAAATGCATCGCGTGTGGCGTGTAGAAAGGGGCGCTTGCGCGCCCCTTATTCGAGCCTGAGAATTTCAGCCCGTTTTAGTCGGTGGTGTCGTCGTCGTCGTCATCCGACACGATCACGATGATCGCGATGATGATCGCGGCCGCCAGAGCGATCAGCCACCAGTTCTGGCTCGACTGCGTCTTGGTGACGGTCGCCGCCGGGGCCGGACCGGCCGGCTCAAGCTGCGTCGGCGCCGGAGCGGGCGCGGGCTCGATCGGCGAACCCTGGCCGTTCGCCAGAGCCGACGTGGTGAGCGAGGTGGCGAACGTCGCCGCCAGCGCCAAGGAAACCGCACGCTTCATAATGCATCAACTCCTTCTCAGTGGTTGGCCGGACCGGCCATCAAAACTCGGGGGCGTCGCTCGTTTAGGTTCAGTTTCCGGTCGTGGTCGAGGCCGAGCTCGACGACGAGGACAAGCCGAAGATGATTCCGGCCAAAGCCGCAGAGCCAAGCGTCAGCAACAGCCAGTTCTGCGCGATTCGCGCCTGACGCACGGTGGTGCCGGAAGCGACGCCGGCCGGCTCAAGCTCCATCACAGCGCGCTCGGGAAGCTGCGCGGGCTCCGCGGCGCCGGCGCGCGGCTCGTCAGCGGCATGGGCCTGGGCAAATCCGATAGCTAGGGCGACGACGAAAGCAGCGACGGACTTCACGTGCATTGTTCCATACGAAGCGGGAGCGTTGAATCGCTCCGCGCGGCCACCATTAGGAGATTTACGTCTGACGGGCAATTGAGTTGCGCCACCGCCCCGTCGCCGTCCGCAAAAACAGAAAGAGCGCCGCATGCGGCGCTCTTTCCTCAACCCTTCGGTTGATCTTAGTCGGTGGTGTCGTCGTCGTCGTCGTCCGACAC
>CAZBPO010000053.1:12815-14255 GCA_964493795.1 uncultured Flavobacteriaceae bacterium | reverse complement strand
CCCGTATCGCCTTCCCCGCGCCGCAACGGGCTGCCTACGAAAAGTTCCGCAACCCCGCCTCGCGCTATGCCGTGGTCGGCGTCTTCGTCGCCGAGACCCCATTGGGCGTGCGCGTCGCCGTCACCGGAGCCGGCCCCAGCGTTTTCCGGCAAAGCGATATGGAAGCGGCGCTATCGAAAGCCTTCACGCCGGACGCCGTCGCCGGGGTCAAGCAGTCGCCCGACGGCCTGAACGCCGACCTGCACGCGACCGCCGAATACAGGGCGCATCTGGTCACCGTCATGGCGAAGCGTGCGGTGGCGCGGGCGCTCGGCTAGAGCGCCGCGCCCCGCCGCTGCAGCTGCGCCTCGCGCAAGGTGATGTAAGCGCCCGCCGCGAAGATGATGGTCGCGCCTACCAGCGTCAGCGCGTCGGGCGAATGCGAGAACATGAGATAGCCGAACAGGGCCGACCAGATCAGCTTTGTGAAGTCCAGCGGCAGCACCGCCGACATCTCGGCATAGCGGAAGGCCTGCGCAAACAGATACTGGCCCGATGTCGCCGTCACGCCGACAAGACAAAGCAGCAGCGTCTGCTCAAGATCGGGCGTCACCCAGAAGAAGGCGGCCATTACGCCGGAAATCGGCGTCAGGATGATGCCGATATAAAGCGACTGCGTCAGCGCGCTGTCGGTGCGCGACAGCCTGCGGATATAGAGCAGCACGACCGCCCACAGGAACGAGGCGAAGAACACCAGGCCGTGTCCCTCGTTCAGTTCCTGGAACCCCGGCCGCAGCGCGATCACCGCCCCGACGAAACCCGCGCCCATCGCGAGCAGCCGCCGCATCCGCGCCGGCTCGCCCAGGAACAGCACGGCGATCAGCGTGGCGATGATCGGCGAGGTGAATTCCAGCGCGTTCGATTCCACCAGCGTGATGTGCACGATGCCGTAGAAAAAGCAGATCATCGACGCGCCCTGCACCAGCCCGCGCCCGACATGCGATCCCAGATGCGCCGTCTTCATCACTCCGGGCGTCGACAGCGCGAACGGCGCCAGCAGCACCAACGACACGGCGCTGCGGAAGAACACCGTCTCGATCGGCGGAATGCCGGTCTCCGCCAGGTGCTTGATCACCGCGTTGCCGGCCATGAACAGGAACGCCGAGACGGCCATGCACGCCATCCCCAGCAGCGCACGGCTGCGTGGCGCGGCGGCGGCTTCCGCCTCCGCGCGGGCTGCTCTAACGTCGGTTTCCATGACCAGTTCCTTGCCGCAGTCCATCGACCAGACTTCCGACCTGCTGTCCAGCGGCGGCTATGTGGCCGACCGCGCGCTGGCCGTGTCGGTGTTCCTGGCGCTGCGGATGGGCAAACCGCTGTTCCTCGAGGGCGAACCGGGCACCGGCAAGACCGAGATCGCCAAGGTGCTGGCGGCCGGGCTCGGCCGGCGCCTGCTGCGGC
>CAZBPO010000053.1:12126-12805 GCA_964493795.1 uncultured Flavobacteriaceae bacterium | reverse complement strand
GCGCAGATGATCGAGATCCGGCTCGGCGAAGCGGCCGCGCAACGGCCCGAAGCCGCCGACCTGTTCGCGCCGCGCTTTCTGGTCAAGCGGCCGCTTCTGGAGGCGCTGGAGCCGCAGCCCGGCGGACCGCCCGTGCTGCTGATCGACGAGCTGGATCGCGCCGATGAACCGTTCGAGGCGTTCCTCCTGGAAATTCTGTCCGACTATCAGGTGACGATCCCGGAGACCGGCACGATACGCGCCGCGCAACCGCCGATCGTCGTCATCACGTCCAACCGCACGCGCGAAATCCATGACGCGGTCAAGCGCCGCTGCCTCTATCACTGGGTCGACTACCCCTCGATGGAACGCGAGCGCGCGATTCTGGCGGCCAAAGCACCCGCCCTTCCCGCCGAACTCAGCCGCCAGATCGCGGCCTTCGTGCAGACGCTGCGCGGCGAGGACCTGTTCAAGAAACCCGGCGTTGCGGAAGCCATCGACTGGGCCTCGGCCCTCGCCGCGCTCGATGTGGTCGAACTCACGCCCGAGGCGATCCGCGATTCCCTCGGCGTCCTGCTGAAGTATCAGGACGACATCGCCCGCCTCACGACCGGCGAAACGGCCCGCCTGCTGGACGAGGCCCGCGCCCGGGCGGCCGCGTGACCGCGCTCGCCCCGAACATCCTGCATTTCGTCCGTGT
>CAZBPO010000053.1:7629-12116 GCA_964493795.1 uncultured Flavobacteriaceae bacterium | reverse complement strand
GTCCGTGTGCTGCGCGCGGCGGGGCTGCCGCTCGGCTCGGGCCAGGCTCTCGCCGCCGCCGAGGCGGTCGCGCTGGCGGGCGTCTCCGATAGGGCCGCACTGCGTCAGGCGCTGTTCGCTACGCTGGTCACGCGCCGCGAGCAGATGGCGCTGTTCGATCAGGCGTTCGAGCTGTTCTGGCGCGACCCGAAGCTCGCCGACCGCGCCATGGCGATGCTGCTGCCCCTCGCCGCGCCCGACAGCGAACCCTCCAAAGCGGCCGGCGCACGGCGGCTGGCCGACGCGCTGGCGTCGAACGCGCGGCCGAAACCGTCCGACGACGCCGATCTTGAACTCGACATGACGCTGACCGCATCGGCGGAAGACGTGCTGCGACACAAGGATTTCGAACAGATGAGCGCCGACGAGATCGCCAGAGCGCGCGCCCTCGTCGCCCGTATCCCGCTCGACATCGCGACCCGCCCGACACGCCGGCGCAAGCCCGCCGCGCACGGCCCCCGCATCGACATGCGGCGCACGCTGCGGGCCAGCCTGCGCGGCGGCGGCGCGTTCATCGACCTGAAGCGGGCCGCGCCGCGCGAGCGCCCACCGCCTATCGTCGCGCTCTGCGACATCTCGGGTTCCATGAGCCGCTATGCCCGCGTCTTCCTGCACTTCCTGCACGCGCTGACCGAACAGCGCCGCCGCCGGGGCCAGCGCATCGAAAGCTTCGTCTTCGGCACGCGGCTCACCAACGCCACGCTAGCGCTGCGTCATCGCGACATCGACGAGGCGCTCGACAGGCTCGGGCACGAGGCCGGAGACTGGGGCGGCGGCACGCGCATCGGGGCCGCCATCAAGGCCTTCAATTTCACATGGGCGCGCCGCGTGCTGGGACAGGGCGCGGTCGTCCTGTTGATCACCGACGGGCTCGACCGCGACGATCCTGACGTTCTGGAAAGCGAGGCCGCGCGGCTCAGCCGCTCGTGCCGCGAACTGATCTGGCTCAATCCGCTGCTGCGCTATGCCGGCTTTCAGCCCAAGGCCGCCGGCATACGTGCGCTGCTGCCCCATGCGGATCGCTTCTTGCCGCTCTACAATGTCGCGACGCTGGCCGATCTCACCGCCCAGCTTGCCGGACCGGCGGGAAGGCCCCATCTCAACGCGAAACGCGCCGCCTGAGGGGAACGCCATGAACGATGATCGCGTGCTGGAACAAGCCGAGGCGTGGATCGCCGAAGGGCGCAGCGTCGCTCTGGCGACCGTCGTGAAGACGTGGGGCTCCGCGCCCCGCCCCGCCGGCAGCCAGCTGGCGATCAACGATGCCGGCGCATTCGTCGGCTCGGTCTCAGGCGGCTGCATTGAAGGCGCCGTCGCCGCCGAAGCGCGGCAGGTGATGGAGACCGGCGCGGTCGCCATGCTGCATTTCGGCGTCAGCAACGAACAGGCTTGGGAAGTCGGCCTCGCCTGCGGCGGCGAGATCGACGTGTTCGTGGAGCGCGTCGGGTGAAGCTGGAAAGCCTGAAAGCCCTCACCGAAGCGCGGGCCGCCGGCCGCGAGATCGCCATCGCGACCCAGCTCGCGACGGGCGAGGAACGCCTGATCGACCCGTCCGCGCCGCCCGCCGACGACCTGGAAGTCGCCGCGATCCGCGCCGCCGCCCGCGACGAAAGCGGACCTGTCGATCTGCTCGGCGAGACCTGGTTCGTCAACGTCTTCAACCCGCCTATTGCGCTGGCCATCGTCGGCGCGGTGCATATCGCCCAACCGCTCAGCCGCATGGCGGCCGCGCTGGGCTGGGCGGTCCATATCATCGACCCCCGCACCGCCTTCGCCAGCGAGGCGCGCTTTCCGGGCGTGACGCTGTCGCATGAATGGCCCGACGCGGCGCTCGCCGCGCTCGGCGTCACGGGCCGCACCGCCGTCGTCACGCTGACCCACGACCCCAAACTTGACGATCCGGCGCTGCAAGAGGCGCTGCGCAGCCGCGCTTTCTATGTCGGCGCGCTCGGCTCGCGCAAAACCCATGCGGCCCGTTGCGCGCGCCTGATCGAAGCCGGCTTCAGCGACGAGACGATCAGCCGGATCCGGGGGCCGGTCGGGCTCGCCATCAACGCCCGCACGCCTGCCGAGATCGCTGTCTCCATTCTCGGCCAGATCGTCGAAACCCTGCGCGCGGGCGCGAAATGAAGTTCGGCCCCGTCGCCACGCTGAATGCCGAGGGCGCAGTGCTGGCGCACAGCGTCAGCCATGGCGAGCGCCGTTTCCGTAAAGGCCACCGCCTCACCGCCGCCGATATCGCCGCACTGGCGGGCGACGGCGTCGCGACCCTCATCGTCGCGGGGAGCGAGCCCGACGACGTCGCGGCCGGCGACGCGGCCGCCGCGCTGGCCGAGGCGCTGGTTGGCGACGGCGTCCGCGCCGCCGCCGCCCATACCGGACGCGGCAATCTCTACGCCACGGTCCCGGGCGTCCTCACGCTCCGCGCCGGCGCGGTCGACGCGATCAACGCCGTCGACGAAGCCATCACCGTCGCCACCCTGCCCGCCTTCGATGCGGTCGAGAACGGCGCGATGCTGGCGACGATCAAAATCATTCCCTATGCCGTAAAGCGGACAGCGCTCGACGCCGCCCTGTCGCTGGCGCGCGCCCTCGGGCCGGTCATCGAGGTCGCGCCCTACCGGCCGATGCGGATCGGCCTCATCTCCACCGAACTGCCGGCGACCAAGCCGGCGATCCACGACAAGAACCGCGCGACGCTCAATGCGCGCCTCGCGCCCACCCGCGCCGCAATCGCCAGCGATCTGGTGGTGGCGCATGACGCCGGGGCGATCGGCGCCGCGGTCACAAGCGCCCTCGCGGGCGGGGCCGACGCGATCCTGATCTATTCGGCCTCCGCCATCGCCGATCGTGGCGACGTGGTGCCTGCCGGCCTCGTCGCCGCCGGCGGCGAGGTGCTGCGCTTCGGCATGCCGGTCGATCCGGGCAACCTGCTGATGCTGGGCCGCCATGGCCCGACGCCCGTGATCGGCCTGCCCGGCTGCGCCCGTTCGCCCAGACTGAACGGCTTCGACTGGGTCCTGCGGCGTGTGCTGGCCGGCATCCCTGTCCGCGCCGAGGATATCGCCAGCATGGGCGTCGGCGGACTGCTGAAGGAAATACCATCCCGGCCGCAGCCTCGCGAGGCGCGCGCCGCGTCTGCGCCCGCGCATCCGCGTATCGCCGCCATCGTGCTCGCCGCCGGACAGGCCCGACGTATGGGAAGGCCCAAGCAGCTCGCCGGCATCGGCGGCGAACCGATGATCCGCCGCGCCGTCGAGACCGTGCGTGACGCGGGCTTTGGCGAGATCGTCGTCGTGACCGGCCACGAGGCCGAACGCGTCGGCGCAGCGTTGCGCGGGCTCAGCGTCACCATCGTCCGCAACCCCGACTATGCCGATGGCCTCAGCACCTCGCTGCGCGCCGGGCTCGATGCGCTGTCGCCCGATACAGATGCGGCGCTGATCGCGCTTGCCGACATGCCAGCCGTCTCGCCAGCCGACATCGCGCGCATCGTCGCCGCCTACGACCCGGCTGAAGGCCGCGCCATCGTCGCGCCGGTCCATCAGGGCAAGCGCGGGAACCCCGTGTTGTGGAGCGCCGCCTACTTCGCCGAGATGAGGGCGCTCAGCGGCGACATGGGCGCGCGGCGCCTGCTCATCGAACACGCCGACGCGGTGGCCGAGGTCGAACTCGGGCCCGGCGTGCTGATCGACATCGACACGCCCGATGATCTCGCGGCCTTCGGGGGCGAAGAGGCATGAGCGACGATCTCTACCAGAAGGCCCTGCTGCGGCTCGCGGCCGACGCCCATGGCTCGGGACGGCTCGACGGCTCGTGCTGCACCGGGCGCGAGGCGAACGCGATGTGCGGCGACAGCGTCATCTTCGACGCGCGGATCGACGACGCCCGCCGTGTCTCGGCGGTGGCGACCGACCTGAAAGGCTGCGTGCTGGTGCAGGCCTCGGCGTCGCTGCTGGCGCTCCATGCCGGGGGCAAAAGCGAGGCCGACATCGCCGCGCTGCGCACCGCCGTCCGCGACATGCTCGAAGGCGGCGCGACGCCGGAGGGTGCGTGGAGCGCCTATGAGGTCTTCAAACCCGCCTCGGCCTATCGCAGCCGTCATTCCTGCGTGCTGCTGCCCATCGACGCGCTGGCCAGGGCGCTGAAGGACTGTCAGCCGACCTGACCGAAGAACGCGCCGAAAGGCTTCAGCGTCAGGCCCGGCCCGCCGAAGCCCCAGCCGCCCGGTCCGTACTCGAACGGCGACACCTGCGAGAGCTGCGGCAGCGCATAGGTCGCCGGCTCGCGTGACAGGTTGAATACGCACAGCACCGTCTGTCCCGGCAGGATGCGATGGAACGCCAGCACCTGCTCGCCGGCTTCCAGAATCTCGATGTCGCCGGTCACGAGCGCCGGAATCCCGCGCCGCGCGGCGAGCGTGGCGCGCGTGCAATTCAGCACCGAAT
>CAZBPO010000053.1:6757-7619 GCA_964493795.1 uncultured Flavobacteriaceae bacterium | reverse complement strand
CCGAATCCGGATCGGCGTCCTGCACATTGGCCGCGCGCGCGGCGTGATGCGGATCGACCGGCAGCCAGGGCTTGCCCGTCGAGAACCCCGCGTTCGGCGCGCCGCCGATCCAGGGCATCGGCGTGCGCGCCGGATCGCGTCCCTTGCCATAGGGGAAATACAACTCGCCGACCGGGTCGCGCACCTCGTCCTGCGTGATCGCGCCGTTGCCCAGGCCCAGCTCCTCGCCCTGATACATCAGCACCGTGCCCTTCAGCGACAGCAGCAGCGTGATGGCCGATTTCGCCAGCGCGTCGTCATGCTTGCCGCCGCCATAGCGCGACACGGTCCGCGACACGTCGTGGTTCGAGAAGGCGACGCACGGCCACACATGCGGCCGTTCTTTGAGGAAGCGGTAATAGGCCGCGAAGATCGCGGGGCTATAGCTGCGATCATCGAGGAAGGTGAAGGTGTAGCCGCTCTGAAGCCCGTGCGTTTCGCCCACGAACTCGCCGATCAGGCCCGGCTCCTCCGAGAACTCGCCGAACACGAAGCGGTCGTCGAAACCGGCCGCGACGGCGCGAACGTCGTCCATCGCCTTGCGGTTTTCGGGCAGGTTCGAATCGTGGATGCGCTTTTGCATGTTGGGCGCGTGCGCCCATTGATGCGGCCCGCGCAGATTGGCCGGGATCGGCGGATTGTCGCGCAGCTTGTCGTCATGCAGGTATGAATTGGCGACATCCAGCCGGAAGCCGTCCACGCCCTTGCGCAGCCAGAACCGCAGCACGTCCAGCGCTGCGGCGCGGGCTTCTGGGTCGCGCCAGTTCAGCTTGGGCTGCGGTTCTGGCTGCGCAAGGGCGTGGACGGCTTCCGGCTGGATGTC
>CAZBPO010000053.1:5419-6747 GCA_964493795.1 uncultured Flavobacteriaceae bacterium | reverse complement strand
CTTCAGGAATTTGTGGAAGTAATACTGACGGCGCGCCGGATGATACGACCAGGCCGGGCCGCCGAAAACGCTGAGCCAGTTGTTCGGCGGGCCGCCATCGTCCTTCGGGTCGGCCCAGACATACCAGTCCGACTTGCGCCCCGCTTCGCCCTTCAGGCTCTCGGCGAACCATTCGTGGCGTTCCGAGGTATGCGCCAGCACCTCATCGAGGATCAGCCTGATGCCCCGCGCGCGCATGCCGGCCAGCAGCGCGTCGAACGCGGCCATTCCGCCCATCTCGCGCGCCACGTCGCCGAACTCGCTGACGTCGTAGCCGAAATCTTTGTTTGGCGTCGGATGAATAGGCGACAGCCAGATCGCGTCTGGTCCCAGCGCCTGAACATAGTCCAGCTTCGACAACAGCCCCGGCAGATCGCCGACGCCGTCGCCGTCGCTATCGCAGAAACTGCGCGGATAGACCTGATAGACGACCGCCCCTTTCCACCACGGGGCGGTCATGCTCACCCGACCTCGGCCAGGCTGGCGACGATGGAGCCGACGATGCCATAGGCCTTCGCCTCTTCCGGCCCCATCCAGTAGTTGCGCTCGGTATCGACGTCGACCTTCTCGATCGGCTGGCCGGTCTCGCGGGCGATGATGTTGTTGATGCGCTGGCGCATCTTGATGATCTCTTCCGCCTCGATCTGGATGTCAGAGGCCTGGCCGCGCACGCCGCCCAGAGGCTGATGCAGCATGAAGCGGGTATTGGGCAGGCAGAAGCGATTCTCTTTCTTCGCGCCCAGGAAGATGTGCGCGCCGGCGCTGGCGACCCAGCCGGTGCCGATGATCTTCACGCGGGGCTTCACGAAGCTGATCATGTCGTGGATCGTATCGCTCTCGACATGGCCGCCGGGCGAGTTGATCAAGATCTTGATGTCGCCATCGCCGTCGGCCGAAAAGGCCAGCAGCTGCGCCGAAACGCGCTCGGCCAGCTTGTCGTTGATCTCGCCGAAAATCAGGATGGTGCGGGCCTTGTAAAGCGCCTGGGCCACAGGCGGAATCGCCGGGGCGTCCGCCTTCTCGTCCTTCTTGTCGCCTTCGTCGAGCATCCAGGTCACGCGCATCTCCAAATACAGCCCGGGCAACCACCCGCATTTGCCTCACTAAATAGGGCTTCTGCCCGACTCGGGGAAGGGTCGGCAGCCCGCAGCACAACATATAGTTTCCGGCGCATCACAGGCCCGGTTTTCCGGGGCGTTTTCGGTCCCGGAACGCCGCTCCCCAGCCTCAGGGCAGCCGCTTCTCCAGCAGCACCGTCGTGATACGCGGATCGTATTCCACGTCGGGAT
>CAZBPO010000053.1:0-5409 GCA_964493795.1 uncultured Flavobacteriaceae bacterium | reverse complement strand
TGGTCGATCTCGCGAAACCCGAGCGACCGATACAGAGCCTGACTTGGTTGATTGAACGTGTCGGTCTCCAGCCGCACCCTCGACAGACCCGCCCTCCGGATCGCCGTCTCGGCCGTCTCCATCAGGGCACGCCCCACGCCCTTGCGGCGCGCGGTTGCGCTCACATGCAGGGCGTGGACGAAATCCCCCGCCCAGTGGACGAAACCGGCGACCGCGCCTTCGATCTCCGCCACCATGAACGCCGCCCCGGCCTCGCGGACATAACCTGCCGCGCGCGCCCCGATGTCGTATCGGGCGACGGCCTCAGGTCGCATCTGCGGCATCCAGGTATCGCGGAACGTCTCGCGCAAAATCGCTTCCAGAGCGGCACCATCCTCAGGGCGGGCGGCCCGGATGACGATCCCGCTCATGCCCACGGCACCATCAATTCACCTGCGCGACCGCGCTCAACACCGGGCCGATCTCGGCGTTGATGACCAGGTCGGCCATGTGGTCTAGCTCGGTCTCCTCGCGATTGAGGATGACGAAGCGCGCGCCGTTGCGCTTGGCGCTGACGGGAATGCCGGCCGCCGGATACACCACCAGCGACGAGCCGATCGCCAGCATCAGGTCGCAGGTCAGCGCCGCCAGGTTCGCCCGCTCCATCTCAAGCTCGGGCATGGGCTGTCCGAACGAGATCGTCGCCGCCTTGATGATGCCGCCGCACAGCGTGCAATCGGGCGCATCGCCGCCGCTCTCGGCCCACATGCGGCGGACCTCATCGTTCTCATAGCGCGCCCCGCACGACAGGCATTTGCAGAAGCGGACCGTGCCGTGCACCTCGATCAGCTTCGCCTCCGGCACCCCAGCCCGCTGGTGCAGCCCGTCGACATTCTGCGTGATGACGTCGGTGATCTTGCCCTGCTCCACCAGCCGGGCGATGGCGCGATGGCCGGCGTTCGGCTCGGCCTTGGCGATCGTGTCCTCGCCCTCAAAGCGGCGCTTCCAGGCTTCCCGGCGGATGTCGCGCGAGCGCACGAAGTCCTGGAACAGGATCGGCTTCATCCGCGTCCACAGGCCGCTCGGCGAACGAAAGTCCGGGATTCCGCTCTCGGTGGAAATGCCCGCGCCGGTGAACACCGCCACGCGCTCGGCCTCTGCGATCAGGTCGGACAGGCGTGCCGCGCCGTCCGCCTGCTCCAGCCGTATCAAGTCTTCGCCCCGGTGATCATCCCGCGCAGGCGCTTTGAGACGAAGTCGATCGCATACACCAGGATCAGGAACAGGATCAGAATGAACGCGACCATGTCCCAATGATTGTTGCGGCTGAGATCCGACAGGTAATAGCCGATGCCGCCGGCCCCCACGATGCCCAGCACGGCGGCCGAACGCACGTTCGATTCAAAGAAGTAGAGCGCCTGGCTCAACTGGATCGGCAATATCTGAGGCACCAGCGCGAACCTCAGCACCTGCAGCTTCGACGCGCCGCTCGAGGCGACGCCCTCGCCCGGCTTGCGGTCGGCGTTCTCGATGGCCTCGGCACCCATTTTCGCCAACGGCGCGAAATCGGCCATCATCAGCGCTAGCACGCCGGCCATCGGGCCAAGGCCGAAGGCGGCGACGAAGATCAGCGCCCAGATCAGCGGCGGGATGCCGCGGAAGATGTCGAAGATACGCCGCACGATAAAGTGGATCGTGGCGTTGGGCACCACGTTCGAAGCCCCGAGATAGGCCAGCGGAAAGGCGATGATCGCGCCGAACAGCGTGCCCAGAAACGCCATACCCAGCGTCTCGGCCGTCGCCGACAGGAATTCGCTGAGATAAGGCCCCGGATCGGGCGGCAGCATGCGGACGACGAACTCGCCCAGCTTGGCCGCGCCGCGCCCGAACAACTCAAACGTCAGCCCGAACTTGATCCACAGCCAGGCGAGATAGCCGATCACCACCGCACTCAGCACCCAGGGCAGAGCCCGCCGGAACAGCGGCGGCGAGATCACGTCGCCATAAGCGTTGCGCGCGGCCTGGATTTCCTCCGGCGTGGCGGCGAAGACCGACTTCATGCCTTCGCTCCGATGAAGCGGTGCCTGATGCGTTCCGAAATGAGGTCGATGGCGAAGATCAGCACGATCACCATGGCGATGATCGCCAGCGCGTCGTCGAAGCGCAGGTTCTCGATGGCGATCACCAGCTCCTGCCCGATGCCGCCCGCACCCACGTAACCGATGGCCGCCGCCGCCGCGATGTTGATCTCCAGCCGCAGCAAGGCATACGAGAAAAAGTTCGGCATAATCTGCGGCATCGCGCCGAAGCGGATGGCGTGAAACCAGTTGCCGCCCGAGGCGCGCACGCCCTCAAGCGGCTTCATGTCGATATTCTCGTGCACCTCGCTCATCAGCTTGCCCAGCGCGCCCGTCGTGTGCAGCGCGATGGCCAGCACGCCCGCCGCCGCGCCGGGGCCGAACGCCTGCACCAGCACCAGCGCGACGATCAGGTCGGGCAGCGTGCGGAAGAATTCCAGCAGACGGCGCACGGACGCAGAGACCCAACGGTTCGGCCCAATATTGCGCGCCGCCACGAACGACAGCAGGAACGCCGCGCCGCCGCCCAGCGCCGTCGCCAGCAGCGCCATCTCGATGGATTCCCACAACAACGAAATCCATTTCGGCCAGGCGTAGAACCAATAGGCGAGCGAGCCTTCCACCGCCGGCCCGTCGGTCAGGTGGTTCCATTGCAGGTCGGGAAAGGCTCGTTCGAGAAAGGCGAAGACCTGAGGAAAGCCACTGACCAATCGCGCCAGGCTGAAATCGGCGACGAAGGCCGCACCGATGAAGCAGACCGCGAACAGCGCCGCGCCGATGATGAAGAATATCCGCCAGCGCCGCTTGTAGGCAGCGTGCTCCACCTGAAAGGCGTCGATCGCAGCCTTGGCCTTTTCGGGCCCTGCGGCCGTAACCAGATCGTCGAGCGCGCTCATGCCTCCAGACGCCTCGCGGCTTCTTCCTCGGCCTTGATCTCGAAGATCACGTCGTAAAAACCGGGTGGCGCGGGCGTGAAGCCCTGCCCCTGCCCGCCTGTCAGCGCCTCGAAGGCGGCGCGGTCGGCCTCCCGCAGACGCATATGGGCGTCGATGATCTTCTGGCGCAGATCGGCCGGCATGCCCTGCCGCATCACGAACGGACCGTTCGGGATCGGCCCGCTGGTCCAGACGATGCGGATATCGTCCATGTTCAGCGTGCCGGCCTGCACCATGCGCTGCAGGATGCCGCGCGTGAATCCCTTCTTCACGTCACCGACGCCCGAGGCCCAGGTGACGCCCGCCACCGTCGTACCGTTCAGCACCGAAGACACCGACTGCTCATGCCCGCCGGCGAAGATATAGCGGCTGAAGAAGGTCTCGGGGTCTTTCCCTTCCTTGCGCAGGTAATAGCGCGGGATCAGGTATCCCGAGGCCGAGTTCACGTCGGCGAACGCCATGGTCTTGCCGCGCATATCGTCCAGCGTGTGAACGTCCGACGAGGCTTTTACGAAGATCACCGCCACATAGGTGATCCGGCCGTCCTCCTCGCGCATGGTCAGCGGCGCGTCCACGCCGTCGCCCATCTCTTTCTTGATGGTGGCGTAGTTGGCTGGGCCCATGATGCCGAAATCGATCTGGTCGTTCATCATGGCCAGCGACACACCGGAATAACCGGCGGCGCGGAACGAGCGCGTCGGGATGCCGACATCGCGGGCGATGAAATTCTCATAATCGGTCAGCGCGCCGATGCGGGCCGGGTTGGTCTCCAGCACCGAAAAGCCGCTGACCAGCCAGCGCGGATAGCCGTCGGCGCCGATGCGCCCTTCGGAGCATCCGGTCAGGGCCATCGCCGCCCCGCCCGCCATGAGGCCGCCGAACGCCCGGCGCGTGATGAGATGCCGGCTCATGCCGCGCGCAGATCCTGTCCATAGATGCGCAGCTTCATATCGCGATCCAGCGCCGAAGGCGGCCCGTCGAAGACGATCTTGCCCTTCTCCATGCCGATGATGCGGCGGCAATACTGCTCGGCGACGTCCAGATCGTGAAGGTTGCACAGCACGGTGATGCCGCTGCGGCTGTTGGCGTCAGCCAGCGCGTCCATGACGGCTTCCGAATTCTTCGGGTCCAGCGAGGCGATCGGCTCGTCGGCCAGGATCAGCTTGGGCTCCTGCATCAGCGCCCGCGCGATGGCGACGCGCTGCTGCTGGCCGCCCGACAGCGTTTCAGCCCGCTGAAGCGCGGCGTCCGCAAGGTCCAGCCGCGCCAACGTCGCCACCGCAGCGGCGCGCTCGGCCTCGGTGAACAGCTTGAACAGGCTCGGCAGCGTCGCGTGCTTCTGCAGCCGGCCGATCAGCACGTTGGTCAGCACGTCCATGCGGCCCGACAGGTTGAACTGCTGGAAGATCATGGCGCAGTCGGCGCGCCACTGGCGCAGCGCCTTGCCCTTCAGGGCCGTCACGTCGACGTCATTGAACAGGATCTTGCCCGAGGTCGGCTCGTGCAGGCGGTTGATCGAGCGGATCAGCGTCGACTTGCCCGCCCCCGAACGCCCGATAATCCCGATGAACTCGCCGTCCGCCACGTCAAGCGACACCGAATCGAGGGCGCGGCGCGTCCCGAAAACCTTGGTCAGCCCGATGAGTTTAAGCATGCAACCCCGTCAACCCCGCTGCCGGGATGTTAGAGCGCAGACCCGGGCCCGCGCCAAGGGCGAAACGTGCAAAACCTGCCCTTGAAGACAGTAGCCCCGGCGCACGATATCGCTAATCTCGGTGAAAATGGGGGCTACATGGCGAGCGAGACTGGCGGCGATCTCATCCAGGTTGTGGCGCTGCTGGGCGCCGGCGTTCTCGCCGTCCCCATCTTCAAGCGCCTGGGCCTGGGGTCGGTGCTGGGTTACCTGACCGCCGGGGTCATTATCGGTCCGTTCGGTTTCGGCCTGTTCCACGAGCCCCAGGCCATTCTCCACGTCGCGGAACTGGGCGTCGTGATGTTCCTCTTCATCATCGGGCTTGAGATGCAGCCTTCCCGCCTGTGGGGGCTCAGGCGCGAGATCTTCGGGCTGGGGGTGATCCAGGTCTTCGGCTGCGGCGCGTTGCTGACCGGGGTCGGCGTACTGGGCGGCCTGCCCTGGCAGATCGCCTTCATCGCCGCGATGGGCTTCGTGCTGTCATCCACCGCCGTCATCATGCAGATGATGGAGGAGCGCGGCGAAACCTCCACCCCTGCGGGACAGCGCAATATCGCGATCCTGCTGCTGGAAGACCTCGCCATCGTTCCGCTGCTGGCCTTCGTGGCGGTTCTGGCCCCCACACCGGCGACGGGCGGCGGCGATCCCTGGCTCAGCGCCGGGATCGCGCTGGGCACGCTGGTCGGCGTGATCCTGGTCGGCCTGTTCCTGCTGAACCCGATGT
>CAZBPO010000052.1:11541-14934 GCA_964493795.1 uncultured Flavobacteriaceae bacterium | reverse complement strand
GGAACGACCGCGTCTCCCTCATCCTCATGGATTACCCGCATCAGCGGCGGCTGAAACTCCTCGGCCACGCCCGCACCGTCACGGCCGAAACCGATCCCGAAATCCTCACCCGGCTGGAAGACCCCGCCTATGGCGCGCGGGTCGAACGCGGCATCGTGATCCGGCTCGAAGCGTTCGACTGGAACTGCCCCCAGCACATCACCCCGCGCTTCACGCAAGCCGAGATCGCCCAGGCCGCCGCGCCCCTCTGGAGCCGCCTCCACGCCGCCGAGACCGAACGCGACACCCTGCGGGCCCAGCTCGACGCCCTGAAAAACGCGCCGCCGGAATAGGCGAACGACCACGGCCGACGAATACGGGGCAGGGGGCGGGGCGGAAACGCCGCAAAAACATCCCTCCTCATCGCGGCCGGCGGCGGGGCGGGCCGCGTGCTTAGCCGCCCGGCGGCGTATGGCCGCAGGATGTGTGCGTTGCGTCTGGGGCGCGCGCGGGGCCAACTCCGCGCCGCGGCGGCTCAGCCGCGCGGTCGGCCGGGCGTCGTTGGGGCGCGCGGGGCCGCCCTGTCGGAGATCGCCCCCATGAAATCGCTGTTTCTCGCCGCCGGCCTCACGCTGGGCGCCGCCCTGTCGCTCGCCGGCCCGGCCGCCGCCCAGGCCTTCGCGCTCACCGCCGCCGATGACGGGTCCGAGGTCGAAATCGCCGCCGGCGACAGCTTCACCGTCGCGCTGCCCACCAAGGGCGGCGTGCCCTATGCTTGGATGATCGTCAGCGACATCGAGCCCCAGCTCGCCGTCGTCAATCAACAAAATGTCGCCGTCACGCACGGCCGCATCGGCGGGCCCGCCAATGCCGTCTTCACGTTCGAGGCGTTCCAGGCCGGCACGGTCACCCTCACGCTCGGCTATTACCCGGTTTCGGGCCAGGGCGAGGCCGAGCAGGAGGTCTCGTTCGAGGTCACCGTCGAGTAGAGCCGGCCGGCCAGCGGGGCTAAGGCGGGGAGGGCGGCCAGCGCGGCGCTCAGTCTTCCGCCTCGCCGTCGGTCGCCGTTCCATCCGACGCCTCGCCATCCACCGCCGCCTCATCCACCGCAGACCGGGCCAGCGCCAGGCTGAAGCCCGCCCGCATCAGCGCCGCGATATCTTTGTCGCGCCGCTCGGCCCGGGTGTCGTCCGTGCGCCAGGGCCCCAGCCGCCGCCGCTGGGCGAACCGCCGCGCCGCCGCTTCGTCGTCGATCTCCGCCGCCCCCAGCGCCGCCGAAACGGTGTCGCCGTCCAGGCCCTTCTGGCCCAGCGCCGCCCGGATACGCCGCGCCGGCCAGCCGCGCCGCGCCAGCGTCGCCGTCCGCCCGGCGGCAAAGCGGGCATCGTCCACCAGCCCGGCCCGCGCCGCTGCCGCCACCGCATCGTCCACCGCGTCCGACAGCGCCGCGATGGCCTCGGCTCCGGTCTCCGCCTCCGCCTCCGCCCCGGCCTCCGCCCGCGCCCCCGCCCCGGTCAGCCGGGCCCAGCGCGCCACCCGCCGCATCAACACGGCGCGCAGCATCGCCCGGCTGGCGGCATAGCGTTCCAGATAGGCGACGGCGGACCGTTTCAGGCTCTCCGGCGTGGGCTTGCGCGGCGGCTTCATGGCCTCAGGCTTAAACCGGGCGCTGGACAGGCTCAAATGTTCTTACTATGTTCACATCACAATTCTTGTGACTCTTGTGCTCCGGCCCCCGCACTCCGCGATGGATACGCTCTTCTTCGCCATCCGCCCGCCTCCGGCCCTCGCCAGCGAAATCACACGCCTCGCGTTGCGCGCGAAAGACCTTTTCGGCCTGAAAGGCGCGCCGATTCCGGCCGAGCGGCTGCATGTCACGCTCTCCTATGTCGGCCTACACAGCGCCGATTTGGTGGCGATTGCAGAAAAAGCGGCCGCCGCACTCGCCGCCCGCCCGATCGAAATCACATTCGACCGCATGGCCAGCTTCAAGGGCAAACCGGGCAATCACCCCCTCGTGCTCCAAGGCGGCGCGGTCCTCACCGGCCTGCGCTTCCTTCAGCGTCAGCTGGCGCTTGAATTGAAGCGCGTCGGCCTCGCTTCTGCGGCGAAGGCAAGCTTCATGCCGCATCTCACCCTGCTTTACGATCGTGTCGTGGTGCCGGATACGCCCATCGACCCGGTCAGCTGGACCGTTCGCGAACTCGTGCTCGTGCAAAGCCTCGTGGGGCAGGGGCGGCATATCGACCTCAAGGCCTGGCCGCTCTTAGGATAGCGCGCCCGCTATCTTGAGGATTCGATGCCGCAGCCGCCGCAGCCGCCTTTCGGCCCTACCTATTGCGAAACTCCGGCGCTGATCGACGGCGTCTTTCCGGTAGAACCCTGGAACGCCATTTCCAGCTTCGTCATCGTCTTTTTCGGCCTGCTGACGCTGGGCGTCGCGCTGCGCTATCGCCCGCCGCCGGTCGTGTTGCTGATTCTCGGCACGCTGCTGGTGCTAAACGGCGCGGGCAGCGTGCTTTGGCATGGCCTGCGCACCCGTTGGGCGCTGGCGCTCGATGTCTGGCCCGCGATCGTGCTGGTGGCGCTGGCCGCCTTCCTGTGGGCGCGCAAGGTCGCGCCGTTGTGGCAGGCCGTCATCGCGCTCGCCGTGCTGTTCGGCGCACCCTTCCTGCTCAGCTATTTCGAAGTCCGTCTGCCCGGCGGCTGGGCGGTCACTCGTTCCGCGCTCGTCGTCGCCGTGGCGCTCTGGCTCATCTGGCGCACCGCCTCGGTCTCGCGTCCGGCCGCCGTCACCGGCGGCCTCGCGCTGACCTTTGCGCTGACCGCGCTCACCGTCCGCACGCTCGATGCCTGGGCGTGCCAACATGTCGAGCAGGGCTCGCATTTCCTCTGGCACGTCTTCCTGTCCAGCGCCGCGTTCCTGCTGATGCTGACGCTGGTGCGCCTCGGCTATGCCCAGCGGGTCAGCCCTTCGCCAGCAGCTTGATCAGCGCCTGCGCGGCGGCGGGGTTCTTCACCTTCTCGCCCGAAATGAAGAACGCGAACACGTCGCCGCCCTTGGCCCAGCGCGCGGTGTCGGCGGCCAGGGCCTTCAGCTCTTTCGGCGTCACGCCGTCGGCGGCGTCGGCGCGGGTCGCCATGAAGCGCGCGTATGTGAAGTCGGCCGTCCGCTCGTCGATTTCGGGAAAGTCCTCGTCCTTCGCCGTGACGACCGCGACGTTGTGATCCCGAGCCATCTTCACGAAGGACGGGGTGACGAATGAGGGGCTCCGCACTTCGACCGCATGGCGCAGCTTCAACCCGCCCAGCGTCTCGGGCAGCAGCTTCAGGAACCCCGAAAAGTCCGCCTCGTCGAATTTCTTGGTCGCCATGAACTGCCAGTTGATCGGGCCCAGCTTGGGGCCAAGCTCG
>CAZBPO010000052.1:3390-11531 GCA_964493795.1 uncultured Flavobacteriaceae bacterium | reverse complement strand
TCGCCCATCGCCTCGCCGGCGAAGCGTAACTCGTCGGCTTGCCGCAAGCCTTTCGGATAGAAGGTTCCGCGCCACGGCTCATAGGTCCACCCGCCGATCCCGATCCTGATTTTTCCAGACATGCGCGCCTCCAGCTTCTGCGCACTCTAGCGCATCGGCCGGCGATGCCGCACAAGGATCGCGACATGAGCAAGGTCGCCGCCAGATTCGACGCCCTGGAACCCGCGCGCGACCTCCTGCGCCGGCATTGGGGACACACCGATTTCCGCGGCCTCCAGGCCGACATCGTCGCCGCCGTCCTGGCCGGGCGCGACGTGCTGGCCGTGCTGCCGACCGGCGGCGGCAAGAGCGTCTGCTACCAGATCCCCGCAGTGCTGCGCGCCGGCACCGGGCTGGTCATCTCGCCGCTGATCGCGCTGATGACCGATCAGGTCGAGGCGATGCGGCAACAGGGCATACGGGCCGCGCGCCTCGATTCGGGCATCAGCGCGGATGAACGCGCCGGCGTCCGGCGGGCGATCGCGACGGGCGAGCTGGACCTGCTCTATGTGTCGCCGGAAGGGTTGGCGGCCAACGGATTGATCGAACGCCTCAAGACCGTGCCGCTGTCTTTGATCGCGATCGACGAGGCGCATTGCGTCAGCCAGTGGGGGCATGATCTCCGCCCCGACTACCGCGATCTCGGCCGGCTCGGCGCGCTCTTTCCGGGCGTGCCGCGCATCGCGGTCACCGCGACAGCCGACGCCCGGACGCGCGACGACATCCAGAGCAGCCTGCATTTCGATGACGCCCTCGTTTTCGTCGACAGTTTCGCGCGGCCGAACCTGCGTCTCACGGCCGAGCGCAGGCCCAACGCGTCGCGCGCGCGCACGGATAGCCGTATCGTCGAACTGCTCGAGGAACGGCGGGGGCAGGCCGGCGTCGTTTATTGCGGGTCGCGCGCCGGCTGCGAGCGGCTGGCCGATATGCTGGTCGCGAAAGGCATCCCGGCGCTCGCCTATCATGCAGGTTTCGATGCGCGAGAGCGTGACCTTCGCCTCGCTCAGTTTCTCGCCGCCGACGGGATGGTGATGGTGGCGACCATCGCCTTCGGCATGGGCGTCGACAAGCCCGACGTCCGCTTCGTGATCCACGCCGATCCCCCGGGTTCTCTGGAAGCCTATTGGCAGGAGGTCGGGCGTGCCGGGCGCGACGGCGATCCGGCCGACGGGATCGCGTTTTATGGACCGGCCGACATCTCGTGGGCGCTGCGGCGCCTGGACGAACGCGCGATGCCCGATCTCGTCAAGGCGGCGCATGTGGCGAAGGTGCGCCGCCTGTTCGCCATGCTGGATGGCGGCGTCTGCCGGCCGCAGGCGGTTCGCCGCTATTTCGGCGAGACTGACGCTGATCGCTGCGGCGTCTGCGACAACTGCATCGCGGCCCCTGAGATGATCGACGCGACGGAAGCCTCGCAGAAAGCGCTGGCCGCCGTTCAACGGCTGGGAGAGCGCCTCGGCCGTGGCCGCGTCATCGATCATCTGATCGGGCGCACCAAGGACGTGCGTGCCGACGAGGTCGCGCTCACCACCTGGGGCGTCGGCCGCGATCTTGCGCCCGCATCGTGGCGCGACGTGATCGATCATCTTCTCTTCGAGGGCCTTCTGGTCGAGGACTACAACGACGGTCGCCCGCTGCTGATGCTCGGCGATCGTGATGCGGTGCGGGCCGTCTATCGCGGCGAAACGCGCATCGCCGTGCGGCGGGCGCTTGCGGCCTTCGATCCGACGTCGCGGTCGGGAGACCCACGCCGCCGGGGCGGCGGCGCGGCGATCGACCTTCCGGACGAGGCGCGTCCGCGTTTCGAGGCGCTCAGGTCTTGGCGCAAGGCCCGGGCGATGGAGCAGGGCGTTCCGCCCTATGTGATCTTTCACGATCGCACTCTGGCGGAGATCGCCGTCGCGGCGCCGGGCTCGCGCCAGGCTCTGGCGGCGATCTCGGGCATCGGGCAGGCCAAGCTCGACCGCTATGGCGACGATGTGCTGTCGGTGGTCCGCGCATGATCGCCGCATTGCTGTTTTCGTCGACGCTGGGCGGGGTCACCTTGCCGGCCGATTTCGTCTATCTGCGCGATGTCGCGCCCGCGATCGCCCAGGACATCCGATACGCCGGGGCATACAATTTTACGGGCGAACCTGTCCCGGGCTACGAGGCTGCGGAGTGCCTTTTGACCGCGAAGGCGGCCGAGGCGCTGCGGGACGTCGATGCCGAACTGGAGGCGCTGGGCCTCGGCCTGATCGTCTGGGATTGCTACCGGCCGGCACGGGCCGTGGCCGCGTTCATGGCCTGGACCCGGGAAGGCGCGGATTCGATGAAGGCGGTCTTCTATCCCAACGAAGACCGCGCAAACCTTGTGGGCCGGGGCTACATCGCCGAGCGGTCAGGTCATTCCGGCGGCAGCGTCGTCGATCTTGGCCTTGCGCCGCGCGGCTACGTCGCGCCCATGTTGCGCGCCAACACCGCCTGCACGGCCGCGCAAAACGACGGGTTGCCGGACATGGGGACCGCTTATGATTGCTTCGACGCCACGGCCGCCATCGACGCGCCGGTTGCGCCTGAGGCGGCTGCGAACCGCGCCCTGTTGATTTCGGTGATGGGGCGTCATGGCTTTGCGCCCTACGCGGCGGAGTGGTGGCACTTCCGGCTCATCGAACAACCCTATGCGGGGAGCGTCTTCAATGCGCCCATCGTCGCCAGGCCTTGAGGAACCGGACCGGGAACCCGGCGTTGTTCCATCCATGCGCCTGAAAGCCCTTCGCCCCGTTTTCCCCGTTTTCATGACCTGCATCGCGCTGGCTGCGTGCGGCTCGATGGGGCCTTCGTCTCCTTTGCCTCCGGGGCCGACGCCGGTTCCTCAACCCAAGCCCGGACCGGTCGTGCCGGCCGAATTGTCTCAGGCGGACGCAGAGGCGACCTGCCTGGTGCAGGGCGCCCGGAAGTTCGGGCTGGCGCTCGCCGACGTGTCGGTCTCGACGGCCAAGCCGGTCGATGCAGGCTATCTGGTCAGGCTGAACGCCGCCGGCAGCGAGCGGACCTGCATCATCGCGAAAGACGGTTTCATCAGGTCTCTGCGCTGATCCACAGCGAAACCTCACGCCGAAAAAGCGACGGCCGCCGGACAACACCCCTCAGTGGTCCGGCGGCCGCGCGGCTCCTGAGGAGCAAGCCCCCCGCTCGTCAGGAACAATCTCGTTTGAATGTGTCATACGCACGCTGAGCCAGCGCACGGTCGGGCGATCAGTTCAGGCCCAGATCAAGCCTCATCATGATCGTCTGGTTGTCGGAAGCATCACGGGCGACCGGCGTCGACGCCGAAAAGCCCTGATAGCGATATTCCAGGCCTGCGCCGACCCCGGGCATCAGCTGGTAGGCGATGCCGGCGACGCCCTGCATGCCCAGCGTGTCTCCGGCGAACGGCAACAGCGTGGGGATGCCCTGAAAAATGCGGCTGTCGGACGCGCCCTGGCTCATGCCTACGCCGACATAGGGCGTGATGCCCCAGCCGATATCGCCCATCGTCAGGCGTGTCTGGATGCTCATCTGATGGACGTCCGACACCGGAAACGCGGCCAGGCCTTCTGCGAGATGCCCGCCGCCCACCACCGTGACCATCGCGCCCTGCGCGTTGAAACCCGTCTCGAAGGTGGACGCATACCCGGCGATTCCACCCGAGATCAGAGTCTGAGGAAGGATCAGCCCTTCGCCCTGATCGGTCGCGATGCCTGAAAACACGCGCTCATCGCCCGCAAAGCCGCTCGCTGACGCCGTGTTGCCCACAAGTGGCAACACCGCCGCAACGATCAAGCTGGCGAGAACACGTTTCATTACGAGAGATTTAGAACCCGTTGGGTGAGGCTCGCAAGGCGCTCGACGCCGTTAACCAGACATAATTCGTCCGATGTTGCGCGAATGCAGCGAGCGCCGCTCGTTCCCGGCTCCGCGCAGGTGCGGCCGATCACCGGCCTGTGATTGCGCGAAGCGGTTGTTACATCGCTGATTTTTGGCGTTTGCTTGCCGCACGGGGGCAATTTATAGCTTCCCGGCCGCCCATAGTGCGTGACAGTCCGGGACCGTTGTTTTGACAGACATCTTCCACGAGGTCGAAGAAGACCTGAGACGTGACCGTCTCAACAAAGTCTGGGCCCGTTACGGTTCCGTATTCCTGACCATCGCCGTGCTCGCGGTCGCCGCGACCGGGGCCTATGTCTGGTGGCAGGGACAGCAACAGGCCAACCGCGAAGCCGCCGCCGAAACCTTCATGGCGGCGGACGGGCTGGCCGCCAGAGGCGACATCGCCGGCGCGCAGCAGGCTTTCGCCGCGATCGCTGCGCCGGGCGGCGAGGGCTATCCGACGCTTGCGCTCTTCCGGCAGGCTTCGCTTCTGACGGCCAACAATGACGTCGCAGGCGCCCTGGCGATCTATGACGGGATCGCGAACAGCGTGGCCGACGACCGCCTCAAGGCGCTGGCCCGGATTCGTGCGGCGTTCACGGTCGCCGATACCGAAGAGCCGGAAACCCTGAAAAACCGCGTGGCGCCCTTCCTGGGCGACGACAATCCCTGGCGCTTCGAGGCGCGCGAGTTGACGGCGTTCGCCGAGTTCCGCAGCCGCAATGAAAGCGCCGCCGCAGCCGCCTATGCGGCGCTGGCCGCCGACGAAAGCGCCCCCGCCGCCACGCGCGAACGTGCAGGACGGATGGCGTCATTCCTTTATGGCGGCGCGATCATGCCTCCCGAGGCCAGCGAGCCGGTCGCGCCAGCTGAGCCGAGCGGAGAAGCGCCCCAGCCGGCTCCCACCGCCGATCCCGCCGCTGAAGTCCCGGTCGAAGGCGACACGCCTACGCCGCAGAACCGCTAACCTCATCAGGTTCCGTACATGAAGCCGGTCCTCCGTACCTCCCGTCCGAACCTGCTGCGCGCCGCGGGTCTCATCTCGATTCTCGCGCTTGGCGGCTGCAGCTCGATCAGCTCGTTCACCGATTCGATCTTCGGCAAGAAGGTCCAGGACCGTGTTCCGGGCGAGCGCATTTCGCTCATGCCGCGCGGACAAGATTCGCTGGGCCAGGACCCGGCTTTCGTCGGGATGGCGGTGCCTGTCCCGCCGCCTGTGCAGGTCGGCAGCTGGCCGAATCCGGGAGGCACGCCCGAGAACATCGTCGGCAATACGGATGCGTCGCTTGGCTTCAACGTCGCTTGGCGCACCTCGATCGGCGTTTCGACGTCCGCGCACTCGGCCATCACCGCGACGCCGGTGATCGCGCAAGGCATGGTCTTCACCCTGGATGCCGCCGCTGGCGTCCGTGCGTTCGACGTCACCTCCGGCGGAGAAATCTGGGGCGTTTCGCTGGCCGTCGAAGATACCTCGAGCGACTGGTACTTCTTCTCGACCGGCGGCGATGCGCCGGAAGAGGGCTTCGGCGGCGGGCTCGCTTATGCCGACGGCCGCCTCTATGTGACCACGGGCTTCGGCGAAGTCGTGGCGCTGAACCCGAACGACGGCAGCCGGATCTGGACGAAGAAGACCGACAGCCCGTTCCGCGCCGTCGGCGCGCGACGGCAAGGTCTATGCCGTCAATCGCGAGAACCGCATGTGGGCGCTGGACGGCGTCACCGGCGGCGAGTTCTGGAATCACGAGGTGTTCGGCGAAGCGGCGGCGATTCTCGCCAGCACCAGCCCGGCGGCCAGCGCCGACCTCGTCGTCATTCCCTATACCAACGGCGACATCTTCGCGGTGCGCGCCAATAACGGCCGGCCGGTCTGGAACGACTCGTTGACCCGCACAGGCTCGGCGGGTTCGCTGTCCTCGATCAACGACATCGCCGGGCGTCCCGTCATCGACGGCAACATCGTCTTCGCCATCAGCCATGCTGGCCGGCTTGTCGCGATCGACACGCGGTCGGGCGAGCGGATCTGGACGCGCGATCTCGCCGGCGTCCAGACGCCCTGGGTGGCGGGCGACTATGTCTATGTGATGGGCATGGACGGCGTCATCTACAGCTTCGAGAAGCGCACCGGGAAAGTCGCCTGGTCGACCTATCTCGGCCGTTGGCAGGACGAGGAAGACCGTGACGGCGTGGTGGAATGGAGCGGTCCGCTGATGGCGAACGGTCGCCTGGTGCTGACCTCGACCGATGGGCGGATCGCCATCGTCTCGGCGTCGACGGGGGCCGTCGAGCAGAGCTTTGAAACCGGCTCGGGCTCGATCATCGCGCCGATCGCCGCCGGCGGGGCGCTGTTCATTCTCGACGACGATGGAGACCTGACCGCCTATCGCTGAGGCGATGCGGTCGGGGTGGTCCGGCCATGGGTTTCACGCTCGCCATCGTCGGTCGCCCGAATGTCGGCAAATCGACGCTGTTCAACCGTCTGGTCGGCCGCAAGCTGGCACTGGTCGACGACCTTCCGGGTGTGACACGCGATCGCCGGGCTGGTGGCGCCCGCATTGGGCCGCTGGAGTTCACCGTCGTAGATACCGCCGGCATGGACGACGGCGGCAGCGACGTGCTGGACCGTCGTATTCAACGCCAGACCGCCCGGGCGATCGAACTCGCCGACGTGCTGCTCTTCATGGTCGACGCCCGCGCCGGCGTGACGCCGCACGACCGCGAGATCGCGGATCAGCTGCGGCGCGCCGGCAAGCCGGTGGTGGTGGCCGCCAACAAGGCGGAAAGCAACGCGTCACTCGGCGGTGTAGGCGAAGCCCATGCGCTGGGGCTCGGCGAGCCGATCGCCCTGTCCGCCGAACACGGCGAGGGAATGGGCGAACTCTACGATGCGCTCGCTCCCTTCGGGCCGGAGCCGGTCGAGGAGGACGAGTTCGCAGCCGACGAAGACGAGGAAGCGGCTGCGGAAGCAGCGGATGTGGTCAAGCCGTTGCGCATCGCGGTGGTGGGCCGTCCGAATGCCGGTAAATCGACGCTGATCAACCGCCTGATCGACGAAGAGCGCCTGCTGACTAGTCCGGTCGCGGGCACGACGCGCGACTCGATTTCAGTCGACTGGATGTGGGGCGAACGCCCGATCAAGCTGTTCGACACGGCCGGCATGCGCAAGCGCGCCCGTGTGGTGGAGAAGCTGGAGAAGCTGTCGGTCAGCGACGCGCTGCGCGCGATCCGCTTCGCCGACTGCGTGATTCTTCTGATGGATGCCGAAGCGCCGCTGGAGAAACAGGACCTCACGATCGCCGATCTGGTCGAGCGGGAAGGCCGCGCGCTCGTTCTCGCCGTCAACAAGTGGGATCTGGTCCCCGACAAGCAGAAGCAGCTGGCGGAGCTGACGCGGCGGGCAGGCGAACTACTGCCCCAAGTGAAGGGCGCGCCGATCATCATGCTGTCGGCCATGACCGGCAAGGGCGTCGAGCGGCTGATGCCTGCGGTGACCGCCGCAGACGAAGTCTGGAACCGGCACATCCCCACGGCGGCGCTGAACCGCTGGCTCGGCGCGGCGATGGAGCGGCATGCCCCGCCGGCGGTTTCCGGGCGGCGGATCAAACTGCGCTATATGACCCAGGCCAAAACGCGGCCGCCCACCTTCGCGCTGTTCGGCAACCAGCTGAACGAACTGCCGGAGGATTATCTGCGCTATCTCGCCAATGGCCTGCGCGAGAATTTCGACCTGCCGGGCACCCCGATCCGCTTCATCAAGCGGTCGAGCAAGAACCCTTACGCCGAGGGCGAGGGCCGGTAGTCGACGACTTCGCCCTGTAGGTCGCAGGACGGCAGGCAAAGCTCGGCCAGCTGCAACGCGATGTCGTCGGGGTGGGGCAGCGTCTGCGGGTCTTCGCCCGGCATCGCCTTGGCGCGCATGGCGGTCCGCACCGCGCCCGGGCTGAACAGATTGGCGCGCACGTTGGTTTCCACCAGCTCGGCGGCATAGGACTTCACCAGCGCCTCCAGACCGGCCTTGGTGACGGCATACGGGCCCCAATAGGCGCGGAAGCGGCGCGCCGCGCCCGAGGTCAGGAAGACCGCGCGCCCGGCGTCCGAGATGCGCAGCAGCGGGTCCAGTGAGCGGATCAGCCGCCAGTTGGCGGTCAGGTTGACCTCGATCAGCTCGCCCCACGCGTCAGGTTTCACGTGACCGATCGGCCCCAGCTGGCCCA
>CAZBPO010000052.1:403-3380 GCA_964493795.1 uncultured Flavobacteriaceae bacterium | reverse complement strand
GAGGACCACGGCCCCGTCTTTGAAAGCATGCGCGCCCAGCTGGCCGGCATTGCCCACCAGGATGTCCAGCCGTCCCCAGCGTTCGAAGATCGCCTGGCCGAGCCGGTCGATCGCCGCGTAGTCGCGCAGATTGAACGGCGTGAGCGTGGCGTGCCCCAGCCCCTCGGCGACGAGCGCGTCGTCCAGGGCTTCCAGAAGGCGGGTCGAGCGTCCGGTGGCGATGATGTGCGCGCCAAGGCGGCCGAGGGCGAGCGCCGAAGCGAGGCCAATGCCCCGCGACGCGCCTGTGACGAGCGCGACGCGCCCTGCGAGCGGCTTTTCAGTCATATCGATGTCAGACTTTTTCCATCAGCAGCGACAACTGATCCTGCTGGCGGCCCTGCGCGTTGTCGGTCAGCGTGGTGGGATAGTCGCCGCTGAAGCAAGCGTCGCAGAACTGTGGGTGGCGCGCATCGCGGCCGGGTTCGCCGACGGCGCGATAGAGCCCGTCGAGCGAGATGAAAGCGAGGCTGTCGGCCTTGATGAAGGCCCGCATGGCCTCGATGTCGAGGTTGAGGCGGGCGGCCAGCAGCTTGTCCTTGTCGGGCGTATCGACGCCGTAGAAGCACGGATTCGTCGTCGGCGGGCTGGCGATGCGCATATGCACCTCGGACGCGCCGCCCTCGCGCACCATCTGCACGATCTTCAGAGAAGTGGTGCCGCGCACGATGGAATCGTCGACCAGGACCACGCGCTTGCCCTGCAGGACACCGCGATTGGCGTTGTGCTTCATCAGCACGCCGAGATTGCGGATGCGGTCGGTCGGTTCGATGAACGTGCGCCCGACATAGTGATTGCGGATGATGCCCATTTCGAACGGCAGACCGCTGGCCTCGGCGAAGCCGATGGCGGCGGGATTGCCGCTGTCCGGCACGGCCACGACGATGTCGGCATTGACCGGCGCTTCGGCGGCGAGCTCGACGCCGATGCGCTTGCGCGCCGAATAGACGTTGCGGCCTTCGACCAGGCTGTCTGGGCGCGCAAAATAGACATACTCGAACACGCAGAACCGCTTGCGGCGCTGGGCGAAGGGATAGTGCGAGACGATCCCCTCTTCGGTGATCTCGACCAGTTCACCGGGTTCGACGTCGCGCACGAAAGTCGCGCCGATAATGTCGAAGGCGCAGGTTTCAGAGGCGAGAATCCAGGAATCGCCCAGCCTTCCGATCGACAAAGGCCTGACGCCCAGCGGGTCGCGCACGCCGATCAGGCGGCGGCGGGTCAGCGCGACCAGGGAGTAGGCGCCTTCGACCTGGTGCAGGGCGTCGATCAGGCGGGCGACCATGCCGCGCTGGCGGCTGGTGGCGATGAGATGGACGATAACTTCGGTATCGGAGGTGGCGTAGAAGATCGCGCCGCGCGCCTGAAGCTCTTCGCGCAACTGGCGCGCGTTGGTCAGATTGCCGTTATGGGCGACCGCGATGCCGCCGCCGGCGACGTCGGCGAAGAAGGGCTGCACGTTGCGCTTCAGCGAGCCGCCGGTGGTCGAATAACGCACGTGCCCGATGGCGGCGCGGCCTTTCAGATTGGCGGTCGGGCCGGTTTCGTTGAAGACATCGCCGACTTGTCCGAGATGGCGCTCGAGATTGAAGCGGTTGTCGTCGGCGTCATAGGCGGCGATGCCGACGCCTTCCTGGCCGCGATGCTGAAGCGCATGCAGGCCGTAAACCGTGAACTTCGCGGCTTCCTCATGCGCGAAAACGCCGAAAACGCCGCACTCCTCCTTCAGCTTGTCGCCGTCGAAGGGGTGAATGAACGTGGAGTCCATGAGCCGCCCTGCCGCCTCGCAAGGGACTAGCGGCCGCCGCTGTCCCCGTCTTCCGCCGCGCCGCCCCCGGAGGGACTCGCCGTGGCCGAACCGATGAGTTGATCTAATGCGTCACGCTCTCGTTCGCCATAGCCTTGCGCGGTCTCGGCGTCATCTTCCTCGCTTTCGGCAGGCTGTGGGCGAGGGGCCGGCGGAGCGGGCTTCCGGGGCGCGGCCTCGGCCGGCGCAGGCGTGGGCTTCGGGGTCGGTTTCGGGGCGGGTTTGGCGACCGGTTTCGGCTCGGCGGCCAGGTTTTCGGGCTCGGCGGCCGGGGCGGAGGGGCGCGCCCGCTTGCCGCCGATGATCGCGTCGTCTTCCGCTCCCGCCGCGGGAGCCTTGTCGCGCGACGGCAGCAACGAGGCGATGACCTTGCCGGAGCTCTCGACCAGCGGGCGCAGGCGCGCCTCTTTGTACCAGTCGGGCATACGCGATTCGCTGACGAGGCTGACGAAGACGAGATAGCCGATACCCAGAACCACCAGTCCGCGCGCCGCGCCGAAGACCAGTCCAAGCAGCCGGTCGACAGGGCCGATCGCCGATCCCTGAACGCCCTCGGAAATCCGGAAGCTTATGTAGCTCAAGGGGATAATCGCGAGAATGAAGATAGCGCCATACGCTGCGATCATCGCGATCGTCTCGTTGTCGACATAGGCCTTGGCGAGCGGCACGGCCGTCGGACCGGCCAGGAACATCACCACCGCCGCGCCGACCCAGGCCCCGATGGACAGAACTTCGCGCGTAAATCCACGCCAGGCGGCCAGCAGGGCCGACAGCAGCAGGATGGCGATGACGACGAGATCGAGAATCGTAAACATGGTGAAACGGAGTTTAACGCCTCTAAATGTCGCTATTTCGTATACGCTCGACCAGTTCGCCAAGCGTGCCGACCGGGATGACGGCGATTCCTTCGGCTTTGGCGCCAGGCGGACACACAGCCCGTTTGAACCCCAGTTTTGCGGCTTCTTTCAGGCGGGCTTCGCTTTGTCCGACCGGCCGGACCGCCCCTGACAGGGCGATTTCGCCGAAAAGCACGCAGTCCGGGGCCAGCGAACGGCCCAGAACCGACGAGATCAACGCCCCCGCGGCGGCGAGATCGGCGGCCGGTTCGCCGATTTTCAGGCCGCCGGCGAC
>CAZBPO010000052.1:0-393 GCA_964493795.1 uncultured Flavobacteriaceae bacterium | reverse complement strand
GCCGGCGGCCTGAAAATCGGCGAACCGGCCGCCGGCGACGTTCAGGTAGATGTCGTGCCCGCCGATCCCGATGTCGCAGCGGGTTTCGAGCACCGCCAGCACCATTGAGAGCCGGGCGGTATCCCAACCGATCACCGCGCGGCGCGGGGTGCCGTAGGAGGTGGGTGAGGCGAGGGCCTGAATCTCGACCAGCAGGGGGCGTGTGCCTTCGATGCCGGCGAACACGGCCGCACCGGTCGACCACTGGTCACGGCCGGTCAGGAACAGCGTCGAGGGGTTCGGAACCTCGGCAAGGCCCTTATCGGTCATCTCGAAGACGCCGATCTCGTCGGTCGGGCCGAAGCGGTTCTTCACCGCGCGCAGGATACGGAACTGATGGCCGCGCTCGCCCTC